>CALMKX010000194.1 GCA_937867335.1 uncultured Acidobacteriota bacterium | reverse complement strand
CCGCCTCCTGGCTGGGCGGCGCCACCACGGGCAAGCCGTTCCTGGACTGGAGCGGCCCGGCGCGCTGGCTCTTCGTGCTCGAGCTCGCGGGCCTCGAAACCGTGCTGCTCCTCGGCTGGTGGCAACGCCTGCGCACCGCGCGGCAGCGGTCCGCCGAAGCACTCTCCGCCCCGGCCCGGCTCGCCGGCTGGGGCCTGCTGACGATGCTCGCCGCCGTGCCGGCGGTGATGCTCTTCGCCACTCGCCGGGACGTCTACCCGCCGGTGAACCCGGCCACCGGCGGACCCACCGGAGCGAGTCTCCTCGGCAGCACCTTGGTGGTGGTCGCCCTCTTCCTGGCCTGCCCACTCCTCCTGGGCGTCGCTCCCCCTCGCGACGCCGGCGGGCCGGGAAGAGGGCTCTTTTTGCTCGCCCTCCACTTCGCCGCCTACCTGGCCCTGAGCCATGGCGACGCCAGCCACCATGAGCTAGGCCAGATCCTCGCCGTGGCCAGCCTGCTCCTCTGGCCGCCCTGGCTCGCCCGCTACCTCTCGGGCTTCGACTGGCGCCCCGAGGCCCGTCGCTGGCTTCTCGCCTTCGGCGCCTGGACGGCCCTGCTCTTCGCCTCGGCGGTGCTGATGTTCCTACCGGGCATCCTCGACCGCCTGAAGTTCACCCACGCCCTGGTGGCCCATGCCCACCTGGCCATGGCCGGCATGGCCACCAGCTTCCTGGTGTTGGTGCTGGTGAGCCTCGCCCAGGACGGACCGCTCGCCCGAGCGCTCTCCCGGCCCGGGCCCTTCTGGCTGTGGCAAGCGGGCTCGGTGGCACACGTGCTGGCGCTCGCAGCTCTGGGCTGGCGCGAAGGGGGGGACCCGGCCCTTCTCCTGCGCGCGGGCCCTGCCGTGCTCCTGCCCCTCGCCCTGCGCTGGGGGGCGGGGGCGGCGATGCTCACGGCTGCCCTGCTCTGGCTCGGCGAGAGCCTCAAGGCGTGCTCTGCTCTCGCTCTACCCGCTTCGTTACCAACCCGGGAAGCCGCTGCGCTGGAGGAGGTGGCGGCATGAGGATCCGCTGGCTGCTGTTGGCGGCCGGGTTCTGCGATGCCGCCACCGGCATCGCGCTGCTTCTGGCCCCGCTGGCCACGCTCGGCTTGATGGGCATCGAGGACGGCCCTCGGGACCCCGCGCTGTTGCGCTTCGTGGGGGCCTTCGTTCTCGGCGTGGGAGCGTTCTATCTGCGGGTTCTCCTCGGCCGACCGCGGCCGGAGCAGCTTGCCACCCTGCTCGGCGGCACGGCCTTGATCCGCTGCCTGGTGGGAAGCTACGTGAGCGTGGCCCTCTTCGCCGGCTGGCTGCCTCTGCCCTGGGTGAGCGTGGCCTTGACCGACCTCGCCCTCGCCCTGATCCAATGGACACTGCTGGCCGGAGGCAAGCTCGATGAGCCCCGCTCGATCGGCTGAGGCCGCGAGTCGCGCTGCCGGCGCGGCTCCGCCCCGCTGGCAGGGCCTCGTGGCGGTGTTCGCCACCTATGTGCAGTTCTTGCTCTGGGCCCAGTTCGGCTTTCTCGGCCTGCTCCACCAACGCCTCTCGGAGCCAAACGACGTCCGCTTCGTGATGGCCTTCATGGGCACAGCCGGGCTGGTGGCGAGCTTCACCACCGCGGCCTTCTTGGGGCGGATGGCCGGGAGGCGGCTGGTGGTGCTCGGCCTCGCCGCCAACGCCGCTTCCGCCCTCCTCGCTCTGCCAGCCGTGGGCTTCGGCCTGCTGTCGCTGGCCGCCATGCTGATCGGCGCCTCGACCGCGGTTACCACCGTGGCGGTGGCGGCCGAGCTCGGCAACCTGCTGCCACCGCGGCGCTTCGGGCTCACGGTGGGCGCCGGCACCGGCCTCGCGTACTTCCTGTGCAATCTGCCACCCCTGTTCACGGCGCCTCCGACCCTCCAGGCGCTGGTGGTGGCCCTCGTCTGTGGCCTCGCGGCCCTGGCTCTCGGCCGGTCGAACGCGGCTCCGGGGAAGGTCGAGCCGCTCCGGAAGGGAGCTCCCCTCGGGCCCTGGTGGGCAGGCAGACGCGGGCTCGCCGGGGCCTGCCTGGCGCTCGGCCTCCTGGTGGGGCTCGACTCCGCGGCCTTCGCCTGGATCCAGGCCACGCCGAGCTTCCAGCAGCTCACCTGGGGCGGCGGCTGGCTGAAGCCGCTTCTCGGCGCCGTGCACCTGCTCGCTGCGCTCGCCGCCGGCGCCCTGCTGGACCGCGGCTTGGTCGCGGCGCTGCTCGCCGGGGCCTGGGCCCTCTTCGCCGCGGCGTTCACGCTCCTGGGGCTCACCCGCGGCGTGGCCGAGCCTTCGTTCGTGGCCGGCCCGCTCTACGCGGTGGGGATTTCGCTCTACTCGGTGGTGCTGGTGGTGTTGCCGGCCAGCGGCGCCTCGGCCCGCCTGCCGGCCCGCTGGAGGGCAGCGTGGATCTACGGCCTGGCCGGCTGGATCTGCTCGGCCCTGGGCGTGGGCATGGCGCAGGACCTCGGCCGCATTCCCCGTGGCGCCCTTCTTGCGGCCGGCCTGGGTGTTGGCGCTGCCTTGCTCTGGGTGGCGACCGCCCGGCGCTCGGCGCAGCCGGGGCTCCGGCTGGTGGCGGCACCGTCCCTGGGCTTTCTCGCTCTGGCGGTTCCGGCGGCGCTCTGGAGCTTCGGCACCTCGGCCTACCGCGCCGAGGCTCGCCAGGCCTCGGCGCTCGATCCCGGCGCCGCCGTGGCCCGGGGTCGCGAGGTCTACCTGGCGGAAGGCTGCATCCACTGCCATTCGCAGTACGTGCGCCCGGAGGGTCGGGATGTCGAGCTCTGGGGGCCGTTTCGGCCCCTCGACCGCCACCAGTCGCCGGTCTTGATCGGCTATCGGCGGCAAGGCCCGGACCTCGAAAATGTCGGCCTGCGCCGGAGCGCGCTCTGGCAGCGGCTCCACCTGGAGGACCCCCGGGCCCTGGTGCCGAGCTCGCGAATGCCCTCCTACGCCCACCTCTTCAGGGGCGGAGACGGCCGCGGAGAGGACCTGGTGGCCTACCTCTCCTCTCTGGGAAGAGGCCCTGAGCCCGAATCGGCTTCCGCCGCGAGCGGTATTCCCCTGTCTCTAGGCTCGGCTGTGGCCGGACACCGCTGGTTCGCGCGGGACTGCGCCGCCTGCCATGGGCCGGATGGCCGCGGCGACGGGCCGCTCGCAGAAGCCGTTCGCCACCCGGCGCTGGACCTCGGCAAGGATCGCTTCTGGTTCGCCCAGGGGCGCTCCGAAGACGGCAGCCTCGGCGCCTCGCTCGCCTCGATCGTTCGCCACGGCATCCCGGGTACGCCGATGCCGGGCCATGAGCTCTTGACCGACGCCGAAACCGCGGACCTGGTGGCCTACCTGCTCACCCGGCCCGGCCAGCCGGCGGCAGACGGCCTCCCACACCCCCTCTCGGAGACGCCTTGAGCGCCAAATCCCCCCTCGCCCGCGGTCTCGACCGTCTGGCGCGCCTCTCGGTCGCCCATCCCTGGGTGGTCGTCCTGGGCGCGAGCCTGACGATGGTGGTCGCCCTGGTCCTCACCACCACCCGCCTCGGCCTCAAGACTTCCAACCTCGACCTGGTGGATTCTCAGCAGCCGGAAGTGCGGCGGTTCCGCCAGTTCGCCCAGGATTTCGGCACGCCGAACGGGCTGATCGTGGTGCTCGAAGGGGAAGAGTCCGCTCGCCTCGAGACTGCCGCGGAAACGCTGACTCCCCGGCTGGCGGCCAGCCTGGGGGTGCGCTCGGTCCTGGGCAAGCTGCCGGCTCCCGCCGCCGCCTTCCCCCTGGCAGCCCCGAGCCCGTTCTTCCTCTCCCGTGACGGCAAGATGCTGTTCCTCTTCGTGCAGCCGGAGGACGCGGAATCCCAGGCCTCGACGATCGAGCCGATGGTGGGCGGAGTGCGCCGCGCCATCCGCGAAGCCGGCATCGAAGGCCCCGGCGTGCACGTGGGGCTGACCGGCCTGCCCCAGTACGCCCTCGACGACCGCCAATCGGTGGCGCACGACATCAGCCGGCTCTCCGGGCTCTCGTTCCTCCTGGTTCTGGCCCTGTTCATGTTCGCCTTCGCCTCGTTCGTGCGGCCGGTGGTGGTGATGGTCACCCTGGCCGGGGCTACCGCCGTGCTGATGGGCGTGGCGGCGCTGTGGCCGGGGCATCTGACGCTGCTGTCCTCGTTCTTCGGCTCGATCGTCTTCGGCATGGGAGTGGACTTCGGCATCCTGGTGGTGGACCGGCTGGAAGAGCACCTGGCCGAAGGGGATGCCAAGCGCGTCGCCCTGGTGAAAGCGGTGGAAGCGCTCTCCCCGGGCCTCGCCACCGGCGCCTTGACCACCGCCATGGGCTTCTTCGCCCTCCAGCTCACCGGCTTCCGCGGCTTCGCCGAGCTCGGCTGGCTGGCCGGCCTGGGCATCGTGCTCTCGCTGCTCGCCATGGTCACGCTGCTGCCGGCCGCGCTGGTGCTGCTGCCGGAGCGCATCGGCCGGGAGCGGCGGCTGCAGGAGCGACGGATCGGCCGCGCCCTCCTCGCCCTCCAGCATCCTTTCCTCGCTCTCGCTCTCGGCGGCGCCGCCGTGGCCGCCTTCTTCGTGGGACCACCGGCGTTCAACTCGGACTATCTGAGCCTCGAGCCCGCGGGCTCGGAGGCGGTGCGGCTGGAGCGCGAGATGGTGGCCCGCTCCGAGTTCTCCACCCAGTTCGCCGCCTTCACCGTGCCCTCGGCCGAGGCGGCGGCGAAGCTCGCGGCTCGCCTGCGCCAGGAGCCCAGCGTGGCCTCGGTGCACTCTGCAGCGGACCTCGCTCTGCTCGGCGGCTTCGGCGGCCAGGCCCTGAATTCCCTCACCTCGCGCTTCGTGGCGGCCGACGGCAGGCAGGCCGTCTACGCCTATCCCAGGGGCGATATCTGGGACCCGGAAACCCGCGACCGCTTCGTGGCCCGGATGCGCGCTCTCGACCCGAACGTGACCGGCATGCCCTTCCTGAGCCGCTACATGATCGACCTCTCGCAGCGCGCCCTCACCATCGCCGGTGGGCTGGCGCTGGCGATCCTGATCCTCTGTGTGGCGATCGACCTCAAGAACCTGCCCCTCTCCCTCCTGGCCCTGATGCCCACGGTGCTCGGCCTCGCCTTGATGCAGGCCCTGATGCATCTCCTCGGCATCCGCTTCAACCCGCTCAACCTGATGGCCCTGCCGGTGGTGATCGGCGTCGGCGAGGACAATGCCGTCCATCTGCTCCATCGCCTGCTCGAGGAGAAGGGGGACCTGGCCCGGGCCCTCGCGGGCACCGGCCGCAGCCTGGTGATGACGTCCGGAACGACTGTGGCCTCGTTCGTGGCCCTCTCTCTCGCCCGCCACCAAGGCCTCGCCTCCTTCGCCCAGACGCTCGCCCTGGGCATCGCCTCCACCCTGGCCATGTCGCTTCTGGTGCTGCCCCAGGCGGCCCGCTGGGTTCTGCCCCGGCTGGCAGCCCGCGGGCGGATCGCGGCTTGGCTCGAAACCGGGAGCCAACCATGAGCCGCCTGGCCGAGTACGCCGAGCTGGTGAAGCTGCCGCACACGCTGTTCGCCCTGCCCTTCGCCCTGGCCGGGGCCCTGCTGGGAGCGAACGGCGCCCCGGCGCCGGCCGTGGTGGTCTGGGTACTCCTGGCCGTGTTGGGCGCCCGCACCGCCGCCATGGCGTTCAACCGCCTGGTGGACCAGCGCTTCGACGCCGCCAACCCGCGCACCGCCGACCGCGCTTTGGCCGCCGGGCGTCTCGGCCGCGCCGAAGCCTGGGCGCTGGTTTCGGGCGGCAGCGGGCTCTTTCTGCTGGCAGCCGCCAGCCTCAACCGATGGACGCTGCTGCTCGCCCCGTTCGCCCTGGCCCTCGCCTTCGGCTACTCCTTCACCAAGCGATTCACCCGCTTCTGCCATGTGGTGCTGGGAGCGGCGCTCGCCGTGGCTCCGTTCGGCGGCTGGCTTGCCACCCGCGGCACGCCGGCGGGCTATCCGTGGGCGCTTTCACTCGGCGTAGTGGCCTGGGTGGCCGGCTTCGACACCCTCTATGCCTGCCTGGATGTGGACTTCGACCGCCGGGCCGGGCTCGCCTCCCTGCCGGCGAAGCTGGGGCCCGCCGCTGCTCTCCAGCTGGCTCGAGGGTTCCACCTCGTGGCCTTCCTGGCCTTCGCCGCAGCAGGCTTCGCGACCGAGCTCGCCTGGCCCTTCTGGGTGGGGCTCGGACTTTCGGGTGTGGCTCTTCTGGTGCAGCACTCCCTGGTTCGCCCTCAGGACCTCTCCCGCCTCCAGCTCGCCTTCTTCACCTGCAACGCCGCCATCTCCACCACCCTGCTCGTCGCCATCTTCGCAGCCCTGAAGACCTGAGCACGGGCTCCGCGCGAGGGGCGGGGCTTCCACTACAATCCCAGCCCAGGAAGCGAGGCCCTGGCCTGGGATGACCTACTTGAACCCAACCCCTCCTGCCGCGATGGTGGACTCTCTGGGGCGGCCCTACTTCCCCTGGGACCAGGAGCTGACCCTGACCGAGTTTCGCAGCCGGTTGGCGGCGACTGACCCCGTGGTTCGCGGCTACTCCATGGCGAAGCCGATGCGGCAAGCGAAGCCCGACGACGTCTTCGAGTTTGTCTCACTGAGCGAAATTCGAAACTTCTGGGATCGGATCACCCCTAATCTGGGCGACCGTCGTGAGTTCTGGGTCTGGCTTCTCGACTCGTGGAGCCGCAAGGCCCATGAAGCCTAGCTTCTCGCCCCTAGAGCAGCGAGTCCTCGAATTGCTCGGGTGCATCCGACTTCGCATTCGCAACAGGGAGCCATCATGACCCTACGCCGAGGCCTCGTGCTTGTCGGTCTCCTCCTTCTGCCAGCGCTTTCGGTTCTGGCCGAGCCACCGGCTGCGACGGGCGGCGTCGAGGTGCAGCTGCAGTCTCTTTCCCGCTCGCTTTCAGAGCTCGTGACGCTGCTGCGCCAGCAACTGGCCGGGCAGCGCAGCGAGCTGCTGATGCGCCGGGTGGAGCTCGAGCGCGGCCGCCTGCTGCCGCTCGAGACGGCCCTGCAAGGCGCCCGCAGCCAGCGCCAGTCCTACGAGGACCAACTTGCCAACTTCCAGGGCATGGCCGGAAGCTTCGAGGTCGAAGAGCAAGCTCGAGGCGAGAGCTCGGGAGCGGAGACGGCCGGTCAGGAGGAGGGAGCCCAGGCGGGCTCGGCGTTCTCGGCTTTCCCTGCCCATATGAAGGAACACCTCGAGACTCAGATGAAGCTGCTCAAGCAGCGGCTGCGCGAGGCGGACGACCGCATCGCCGAGCTCGAGAACGAGATCGGCGCCGTGCGCCGCAGCGTGGACTCCTGGCAAGGGCTGCTCGACCGCGAGTTCCCCCTGCGCTGAGACCCAGCTCGGAGCCGGGCGCGATACGCTGGGTCTCACCATGCGCGAGATCGCCACGCTGGTCGGCTCGGCGGGAGTCGGCCTCCTCCTGGTCGCTTTCTTCGCCGGCCTGAGAGGTTGGCTGCCCTCAAAGGGCTTCGCCTACCTTGCGCTCAATCTGGCGGGCGGAGCCCTGGCCTGCTACTCCTCTTGGCTGATCGGCTTCCTGCCGTTCGTGGTGCTCGAGGGCACCTGGACCCTGGTTGCCGCGGCCGGCCTGTTCGAATGGCAACGCAGCCGTGGGCGGGCCAAGCGCGCCGCCCGCGGCTAGCCGGGCGTCGTCAGCCCCCGAGCGCCCGACGAAAGGCCTGCTGGGGCGTGACCGTGCCGCGCAGAAAACGCAACATTCCACTCTCGTAGACCGGCTTGTCGGTGCCTGCCGACTCGAACACCAGCTTGCCCGCCGCCATGGTGGTGTACATGTCCGCGAACAGTCCCGCGACTTTCTCGGAGAAGCCGAACGAGGTGAAGGTAGGAACCACCGCTTCGAGCGGCGCCGAGAGGGCCTTCACCTCCCGCCCCAGAACCTCGCCGAGGGCCGCCGCCACCTGACTCACCGTGTACTCCTGGGGCCCGGCGAGCTCCCAGGCCTCCCAACCCGTGGGCGGCGCGAGCAGCGCTTCGGCTCCGAAGCGACCGATATCGAGGGTGGAGATCTGCGGGAAGGCTACTTCCGTGGGCCCGAAATGGGGCAGGACGCCTTCCTCGCGAGCCTTGGCCAGCGAGCCGAACCAGTTGTCCAGGAAGAAGGCCGGGCGCAGGAACGTCACATTCGCCCCGGTGGTGCGCAGCTTCCTCTCTCCCTCGCGCACGTAGAGGATGGGCCCGGTGCCGGCCGGGAGATGAGCCCCGATCGAGGACAGAAACACCACGTGCGGGATGCCAGTTGCCACCACCGCGGCGGCCAGGGCGTCGGTCACGCGGGCTCGGCTGGCCAAAAGGTCGGCCGCCCCGGGGTCCGGTGGGGCCAACAGATAGGCGCCCTGGGCGCCGCGCAAAGCCTCGGTCACGGCCCCGGCATCGTCCAGGGCGGCCACCGCCACCTCGGCGCCGCGCTCGGCCCAGGCTTCGCCCTTGGCCGGGTCCCGAACGATTACGCGCACCTTCTTGCCCTGCTCGAGCAGCGTTTCCGCCACCACCGATCCAGTATTGCCGCTCACTCCTGCGACGACGAACATGGGAAGCTCCTTTCAGAAAAGAAACTCTTCTGGTTACAATTTGTCCAAGCCACTCAGCCTTTTCGCTCCCGGCGCACGCTCAGCTCCTTCACCACGTCGGCCAGGCTCCGCTTGCCGAGTTCGGCGAGCATCGCCTCCTGGGCGCTCGCCACCACCGAGCCGAGCGCCGCTCCGATGCAGCTACCCACCGGGCACCGCGGGTTCGGCGCCGCGTGGATGCCGATGATCCGGCCTTCTTCCACCGCCTGGTACACCTCGCGCAGTGTCAGCGCCGAGGGATCCACCGCGAGCTCGAAGCCGCCCTCCCGGCCGGCCCGGGTCTTCACCCAGCCGGCCCGGCGCAGCAGCCCGAGGAGCCGCCGCACCACCACGGCGTTGGTGTTCACGCTGCTCGCGATCCACTCCGAAGTGAGCAGCTTCGAAGGCTCGGAAGCCAGGAGGGCGAGGATGTGGACCGCCACGGAGAAACGCTGGCTCATCGACACGCAGTAACTGTACTTGTTACAGATACGATTGTCAAGGCCGGACGGCTCAGACGTCGAGCAGCTGATGCCCGGCCTCGGCCAGCACCTGGCAGGCCTGGGCGAGATGGGTGTCCCGCACCAGGAGGTAGTCGGTGTCGTAGGTGGATAGGGCCAGGATGCTGATACGCGCCTTCGCGAGCGGCTCTACCACCGAGGCGAGCACGCCCACAGCCGAGAACGGCAAAGGGCCGAGGAACTCGAACAGGCGGAACTCGCGCTCAGCGGCCTGCTGGGGAGGCACCTGGCTCTCGCGGCAGACCACCGAGAGCTCGGCTGCCGTGCGGGTGAGGGACCAGAACGGCCCGCCCTGAGCCCAGCTCGGCACCAACGCACCGGCATCCAGGCGAACAACGGCGAAGCGCTCGGGGAAGAGCCGGAGGCTCAGGCCTGGCATGAGGACAACTCTACCAGGCACGAACCACTGCGAGTTTTCTCGCTGCTCGCGAAAGGAACTGCTCCCGATTTTCCTTTCCTAGGGGGATCGACACCTCTCGCAGGAGAGCCGTCATGAGCAAGAAAGTCGTCAGGGGCCCTTGGCAGAAAATACCGGAACTTGTATACTCCCTCCCGCCCGAGAAGCCGATCGTCTGGGTGGGCACAGCGCTCTCCGAGCTGAGGGGCTTGCCAGAGGAGGCCCGCCGGCGGTTGGGCTACCAGCTCCATCGCTTGCAGCTCGGGTTCGAGCCGGTGGACTGGAAGCCGGTAGCGAGTGTGGGTGTAGGCGTGTACGAGCTGCGCATCCACGAGCCCGGCGAGTACCGGGTGTTCTCCGTGGCCCGCTTCCCCGAGGCGTTGTACGTGCTCCATTCGCTCGAGAAGAAGGAACGGCGAACGCCGAGAGCGGCACTGGATCTGGTTCGGCGGCGCTATCGAGGAGTGATGCAGCGCAGAACGGCCCAAGAGACAAGGAGCTAGAGATGGTCAACGAGCGTCCTACCCCCTCGCGCGGCAACGTCTTCGAGGACCTCGGCTTTCCACGCGAAGAAGCGGCACACCTGCGTGTGCGCTCGGCCTTGATGGCCGCCCTGGCAGAGCTGATCCAGGCCAGGGGGCTCAACCAGAGGCAGGCTGCCAGTCTGTTGGGAGTCAGCCAACCGAGGGTGAGCGACCTGGTACGCGGTAGGCTCGAGCTCTTCTCGAGCGATATGTTGATCGATTTGCTGAGCCGTGCCGGAGTGCGGGTCGAGCTCAGTCTCTCGCCGCTCGAGAAGCCCTTGGCCGTCCTCGGGCCTCAGGGGTAGTAGCCGCGCAGCGTCTTCGCTTCGAGCCCTTGCCGGCTCACTTCCACATCCACGGAACGGAAGCCGCGACCCCGGCTGAGGTTCTTGGACTGATAGGCCAGCAGGTACTGTGAGCGCAGCTCGGTCTGGATGTCCTGGTAGGCCTCGGGAAGCTGGTCCGCAGAATCCAGGAAGAAGCTCCGCCCTCCGGTTTCCTCCGCTAGGCGCTCCAGGTTCTTCCTACCTTCGCCGTCCTTGCGGGTGAGGCCGATCGCCACCGGGTAGAGGGTAACCCCCGCGCGACGCACGTATTCGAGGGCCTGGGCGTAGTTGAAGCGGCTGGTTTCGTCCTTGCCGTCGGAAAGCAGCACCAGGGCTTTCTGCCCGCGGATTCCCGAGAAGTAGAACAGCGAGTAGATCAGGCTGTCGTAGAGCGACGTACCGCGTTCCGCCTTGATGCCGGTGAGGCCGCCGGCGAACACCGAGACCTGGCTGGTGAACGGAGAGGCGAGGTAGGGGCGGTCGTTGAAGAGCACGATGCCAGCCTGGTCCTTGGCGCCGATCGTCTGCTTGAAGAACTGCAGGGCCGCGGCCCGCGCCGCGTCGAGCTTGTCGACCATGGAGGCCGAGGTATCGAGCAGGATGAGAGCGTGGATCGGCAGGTCCCGCACCTGCTCGAAGCGGCGGATGTCCTGGTCCGTGCCGTCTTCTCTCACGCGGAAATCCCGCTGCTCGAGGCCCGCCACCGGGCGGCCCTGGCGGTCCAGCACCGAGGTGAAGAGCTCCACGAACTGCACGTCGAGCTCCTCGGCGAAGTCGCCGGCGTTCAAGAACACCAGGTCCTCGGCGAAGCTGCCGTCGGTGCGGTAGGCCACCGCCCGTACGTAGCGCGGCGTGGCTCCGGCCGGCAGGGCGAGCGGCTGCACGAACGGCGGCTGGTAGAGGGTGGCCACCTTGTTTTCGTCCAGGTAGAGCTCCACCCGGTCGAGGGTGTCGCCCTTGGGCAGCTCCACCTCCACTCGGGCCCGCAGGCTCTTCTGGTAGCTCTTGCCGCGCTGGGGCTCGAGCAGGCGCACCCGGAAGCGGTTGCCGGTGACGTTGATCTGCAGCTCGTCGCTCGCCAGCTCCTGGCCGTTCTCGTCGAGGGCGGTGGCGATGAGCGTGTGCACCCGCGGGAAGGAGCCGAGGTCCAGCTCCACGGAGTAGGGCGGGCGGTTCTTGGTGAAAGTCTGCTCGTTGTTGAGGTTGAAAGTCACGGAGCGCACGGCTTCGCCGGTGATCAGGGTGTCGAAGCGCACCAGGCCGGTCAAGAGCTCACCGATCGGCGGCACCAGGTGGACGCTGTTCTCCCCGGCGGCGAGCGCGCGGTTGGCTTCGGCGAAGAGCTGGGCCAGCCGGGGATCCGCCGCCGGAGGCAGTTGGGGGCCGCTCACCACGGGAACCACCAGAGGCTCTTCGGTGCGGAAGAAGCGGCCGGAGTTCAGATCCTCGGCCTTGAGCACCAGGCGGTAGCCACTGCCCGGCCGCAAGTAGCGCTGAAAGGCGAGGGGCAAGGGGGCGGAGACATCCTCCCCGGCGGGAAGGTCGAAACGGTAGCGGAAGCTGTCGAACAGCGTCTCGCCGGCCAGCACCTCGCCGGTGAGCAGCAGATTGTAGGACCGATGGCCTTCGAGCTCGGCGCGGGTGACGGCCCCGGCCGGCACGGAAAGAATCCCCTGAACCACGGTGCGGTTCTGATACCAGCCGGGAAACTCGAGGCTCAGCTCGGCCGGGAAGGTCGAAGCGTCGGACGGCAGATCCGTGGAGTAGGTGTTGAACGTGGCCACCCATTCCCGGCTGGCCGGCTCGGGCCCCCGCTGCACCCGCTCGGCGAGGTTCGCGTAGTCGAACTCGGACTGCTGGCGCAGGAAAGCGATGCCCGAGTTGAGCAACCGCGAGTCGCTCGGGTCGCAGGCCGCCGAGCGATCGAAATCCACCAGCTCGTCGAAGCCGTCGATGGGCTGCCAGATCATGTAGCCACTGCCCCGCTTGAGGAAAAGCAGCAGGAACGGCTCGCGCATCCGCTCGCTGCCCTGGCCGTAGAACCACAGCTCGAGCGGGAACAGCGACGCCCGGCAATGGAACTGTTTCCACAGGGTTGGAGGGCCATTCAGAAGCAAAACCTCGGCGCGCAGATCGGTCAGCTTGCCGAAACGGGTTCGCGCCATGTCGACGCGCTCTTTCCAACGCTCGCGCAGCTCGTTGCGGCCCGTTTCCGGGTAGGGATCCCGCTCGCGCCAGAAGCGATCGATGAAGGCATCGCGCTGGTAGTCCTTGGAGAGCGAGAGGAACGCCTGGCGCTCGCTCTCGTTGATCAAGACCGCCACCTCTTCGAGCCAGTCCGAGAAGCGCTTGGGCAGCTCGGCGGCGGGGGTCGCAGGCGTAGGGGCGACGACCGGAGGAGCAGCCGGAGTTCCCTCTGCGGCGAACACCACCGCCACGAGAGCAAGCCCCACCCACCGGCGAAGCGAGGAGAGGAGCTGGTTTCCGGTGCGCCTTCCGAGGCTGTGCATCGCCTTTAAGGATAGTAGCCGCGGAGGGTTTTCGCTTCCACGCCGGGGCGGTTCACCTTGACGTCGATGGTGCGGAATTCCCCGCTGGTGGAAGTGTTGGTCGACTGGTAGGCGATCAGGTATTGCGAGCGCAGCTCTTGTTCGATGGTGCTGTAGATCTCCGCCAGCTGGTTCGGGTTGTCGATGAAGAAGCTCCGCCCGCCGGTTTCCTCGGCGATGTTGGTGAGCACGCGACGCGGTTCCCCCTTGGGCAGGGACAGGCCGATCGCGTAGATCGTCACGCCGGCCCGGCGGGCGTACTCGAGAGCGTCGCCGTACTGGAAGCGGCTGCTCTCGTCCTTGCCGTCCGAAAGCACCAGGAGAGCACGCTGCCCTTTGATGCCGTTGAAGTAGTGGAGGCCGAAGATCAGGCTGTCGTAGAGCGCCGTGCCCCGCTCGGCCTTGAGACCGGCGAGGCCGGCGGCGAGGTCCGGTACCTTGTTGGTGAACTTCACCGCCAGGGCGGGGCGATCGTTGAAGGTGATGAAGGCCGCGCGGTCCTTGGGCCGCAGGATCTGCTGGAAGAACGACAGTGCCGCGTCGCGCGCGCTGGTGAGGCTCGCCTCCATGGAGGCCGAAGTGTCGAGCATCACGGCGGCGTGGATGGGCAGGTCGTTCACTTGCTCGAAGCGACGGATCTCCTGCGCCGTTCCGTCCTCCGAAACCGTGAAGTTCTCCCGCGCAAGGCCCTGCACTGGATGCAGCTGCTTGTCGACGGCCGTGGTGTAGAGCTCGACGAACTGGATCTTCACTTCCTCGCCGATGTCCGGCGCGTTGATGAACACCAGGTCCTGCGTGGAAGCGCCGTCGGTGAGATAGGCCACCGCCTGGACGTAGGAAACCGCGCCGCCGGGGGGTAGCAGGATCGATTGCTCCCAGGGCGGCTGATAGAGCGTGGCCAGACGGGTTTCGTTCAAGAACAGCTCCACACGCTCCAGCTCAGCTCCTTCCGGCACCTGCACATCCACCGCCGCGCGCAGGCTTCCCTTGTAGATCCCGCCCCGATGCGGCTCGATCAAATGCACGGAAAAGCGATGGCTGCTGGCGTTCAGGACCACACGATCGGAAGTCAGGAGCTCGCCCGCAGCATCGTACGCGTTCGCTTCGAGGGTGCGCGGGCGGGGCAGGCTGCCGAGGTCGAGCTCCACAGAGAACGGCGGGCGCTTCTTGGTGAGGATCGGTTTCGAATCGAGAGTGAACGTAACGTGATCGATCCCTTCGCCGGTGGTCAGAGTGTCGATGCGCCGCAGGCCGGAGAGAAGCTCTCCCGGGGGCTCGATGATCTTGAGCGTCACATCGCCCCGCGCCACGGCTGCTGTGGCTTCGGCCAGGAGCAGGGCGGTCTGCGGGTCGAGCGGCGGTGGCGCCCCGTCGAACACCGGCACGGTCACCGCGCGCTCGCTCCGGAAGATCTTCTTGTTGTTGAGATCCTCCACTTTGATCACGACTCGGTAGTCGCCCGGTCGCAACAGGCGCAAGAAAGCGAAGGCCACCTTGTCGCCGGTGACTTCCTCGAGAGGAAAATCGTATTTGTAGCGGAAGCGCTCGAAGAGCTTGTCCTCGGCCAAGATCTCGCCGGTGAGCACGAAGTTGTAGGAGCGATAACCGGCGAGGTCGGAGACGCCGGCATCCGCTCTGGCCACCGTGATCAACCCCTGCACGGTCGTGCGGCTCTGGCGCTTGCCGGGAAAGCTGGTCTCCCAGCTGGCCGGCAGCTCCACCGCTCCGGCCGGCAGGTCCGTGGAATACGAGCTGAAGGTGCTCACCCATTCGCCAGTGGGTGTGTCCGGCTTGGTGGTGGCGAGGTTCAGGGTCTCGAGGTAGTCGAAGCTGCTCTGGCTGAGGATCGCCCCGAACATCGCCGCGACGTCGTCGCCCCGGTAGCAGGAGTTGCGGATCTGGGCCAGGCGAACCGTCGGGTCGGTCTGCACGGCGCGCGCGCCGCCCCCGTCCTCGAACAGTACATCCATGCCGTCGAGGGGCTGCCAGAGCCGGGCCCGTCCCGCCCCCCAGGGTTGGTAGAAGACCAGGAAGAAGTCGTAGTGCACCCGATTGCTGCCGTGGTAGTACCAGATCTCGGTGGGCCACATCACGGTGGGGCAGCGAACGGTGATGAGATCCGCCGGCTCGCCGTTGAGCAGCATGATCCGGGCACGCTCTTCGTGGAGGTCCGGGTAGAGGCTGTGGACCCGCTCGAGCGTCGCCTTGAAGCGCTCTTTCATCTCGTTGCGGGCGGTGTCCGGATAGGGATCCCGAGACTGCCAGAAGCGCTCGATGAAGGCGTCACGCTGATAGTCCTGGCTGAGGGCCAGGAAGGCCTTCACCTCGTCGTCCGAGATCAGCACCTCGACCTCTTCGAGCCAGCTGCGGTACTTCTCCGGCAAGGCGGCGATGGCCTGCTCGATCTGTTTGCGCTCGGCTTTCTGCTCCGCCTTCTTGCTCGCTGCCTCGCTGGGCGAGATCGTCGCGAGACCGACGAGCATCAAGAGGCCGATCGAACGTCCGAGGAGGGAGAGGCGGCTCGAAGCGGCGACTCGACGGGGGTTTCTGGGGACCATAGCCCGATCGAGCCTTGCAAACCTCGGGCCCTCGGCCACGCCCACGGCAGCGGCGGGAACGGCTGCTTCGCCGAACCCTCGGCGCTCGCGCCGTCCTCCCGGCTTCGGCTCGGCGTCCTCCGCGCGCGACGGCTTCGAGAGCGAGAGTAGACTAGGGGCCACCATGGACCTGGCCTACTTCGACAACAACGCCACTACGCCGCTCGATCCGCGCGCCGCAGAAGCGATGCGACCTTGGCTCGGCGAGCGCTTCGGCAACCCGTCCTCGGTCCATCGCTTCGGCCAGGCGGCGAGGGAAGCCGTGGAGCACGCGCGCTGCCAGGTGGCCGCCTTGCTCGGGGCCGATCCGCTGCAGGTGGTCTTCACCGCCTCCGGCACGGAGGCGAACAACACCGTGATGGCGGCGATCGGCCGCGCCTGCCAGTACCGGGGCGAGCTGGTGATCTCCCAGCTCGAGCACCCCTCGGTGCGTGTGGCAGCGGAGCAGCTGGCGGCCGCCGGTATGACAGTCCGCAGGGTGGCACCGGGCCCGGATGGAGTGATCGACGCCGGCGCGGTGGCGGCGGCTCTGAGCCCGGAAACCCGCCTGGTAGCTTTGATGCTGGCCAACAACGAAGTGGGAACCCTGCAGCCGGTGGCCGAGGTGGCCGCTCTTTGCCGCTCGCTCGGCATTCCCGTGCTCTGCGACGCTGTCCAGGCCCTGGGCAAGGTGCCTGTCCTCGTTGGCGAGATGGGCGTGGACTACCTCACCGTGGCGGCCCACAAATGCCACGGGCCCCTCGGCGCGGCGGCGCTGGTGGTGCGGCCCGAGGCGGGCTTCGCTCCCCTGCTCCTCGGTGGCGGGCAGGAGCGCCGCCGCCGGGCCGCCACGGAGAACGTGGCCGCCCTGGTAGGTTTCGGCGCCAGCAGCGAGAGCGCCCGGCTCACGCTGGGCCCCCGCGGCCGGCATCTGACAGCCCTGCGGGACCGCTTCGAGGGGGGCCTGTCGACGATTCCGGACGTGGTGGTCCACTGCCAGAGCTCGCCCCGGCTGCCGCACACTTCGCACGTGGCTTTCCTGGGGGTCGAAGCCGAGTCGCTGCTGGTCCGCCTCGACCTCGCCGGCTTCGCCGTCTCCACCGGCTCGGCCTGCTCCTCGGGCGTGGTGGAACCGAGCAAGACCCTCCTCGCCATGGGCATCTCGCCGCGGGAGGCTCTCGCCTCGCTGCGCATCAGCTTCGGCATGGCGAACAGCCTGGACGAGGTGGACCGCTTCCTCGCCGTGCTCCCCGAGGAAGTCTCGGCGTTGCGCAGGCTGGCGCCGGTGGCCCGGGCATGAGCGCCACGACGGCCGTGGCGATGAGCGGCGGGCTCGACTCCTCGGTGGTCGCCTTGCTGCTGGCCCGACGAGGCGAGCCGGTGGTGGGCCTGTCCATGCTGCTCTGGGATGCCAGCGGGGAGCCGACGCCAGCCGGCCGCGGCCGCTGCTGCGGCGCTCTCGATCTGGGCGACGCCCGCCGGGTGGCCCAGCAGGTGGGCATCGCCCACTACACGCTGCGCATGGCCGAGGAGTTCCGCCACCACGTGGTCGATCCCTTCGTGGACGACTACCTCGCCGGCCGCACTCCCAGCCCCTGCGTGCGCTGCAACACCTGGGTGAAGTTCGACCTGCTGCTCGCCAAAGCGCGGGCGATCGGTGCCTCAAGGGTGGCGACCGGCCACTACGCCCGCATCCTCGAGGGCCCCGACGGGCCCGAGCTGCACACCGCCCGCGACGCCGAAAAGGACCAGAGCTACTACCTCTTCGAGCTCACCGCCGAGCAGCTGGCCGCCTCCTGCTTCCCTCTGGGCGAGCTCAGCAAGGGCGAAGTGCGCGAGCTCGCCCGCGAGGCCGGGTTGGTGGTGGCCGAGAAGGGCGAGAGCATGGAGGTGTGCTTCGTGAGCGGGGGGGTAGCCGAGTTCGTGGAGCGCCAGCTCGCCGAGCATCCCGAGCGCTACGCCCGGCATCCAGAACCCGAGGCGGCCGAAGTGGTGGCCGCCGGCGGCGTGCCCCTGGGGCCGGCGAGCGCGCCCTACTACCGCTACACCGTGGGCCAGCGCCGCGGCCTGGGGCTCTCCTCGAGCGAGCGCCTCTATGTGCTGGGCGTAGAACCCGAAGCGAATCGCGTGCGCGTGGGCCGAGAGGAGGAGCTCCGCGCGACCGGCCTCTTGGGCGAGCGGCTGCACTGGATTTCGCCGGTCGAGCGCTTCGCGAGCGCAGAAGGCGAGCTCCGCGCCCGGGTGAAGATCCGCTCCCGCCACCCCGGCGTGGAGGCGCGTCTGCGACCCCTGCCCGGTGGCGAAGTGGAGGTGCTGTTCGACGAACCCCAGACCGGCGTGGCACCCGGCCAGGCAGCGGTGTTCTACCGCGGCACCCAGGTGCTCGGCGGCTGCTGGATCCGCACCGGCCTCAGCCGGGAGCCTTCTCCGCCCGACCCACCACCAGCACCAGCTCCCCTTTGATCGCCGGCCGGCCGGCGAGTTCGGCTTCGATCTCCGAGAGCCGGCCGCGCAACACTTCCTCATAGAGCTTGGTCAGCTCCCGGCCGAGGGCGGCCGGTCGGTCGCCGAGCTCGTGGCGGGCGTCCTCCAGGCTCGCCAGAAGCCGATGCGGGGACTCGAAGAAAATCACCGTGTGGGGCAGTGGCGCGAGCTCGCGGAAGAAGGCCCGGCGCTTGCCCGCGCGAGGAGGCGGGAAACCCGCGAAAGTAAATGGGTAGGGCGGCAGGCCCGAGGCCACCAGCGCGGTGAGGATCGCCGACGCCCCCGGCACCGGCTCCACCCGCGCACCGAGCTCGATCGCCGCGCGCACCAGGGCGAAGCCGGGGTCCGAGACCAGGGGCGTGCCGGCGTCCGAGACCAGGGCTACCGTCTTGCCCTCCTCGAGCAAGGCGAGCAGGCGGGGGAGGCGGGAGCGTTCGTTGTGGTCGTTCAACGACAGCATCGGCCGCCGGATGCCCAGCTGGGAGAGCAGCCAACCCGTGCGCCGGGTGTCCTCGCAGGCCACCAGATCCGCCTGCTCCAGGGCCTCCCGGCCGCGGGGCGAGAGGTCTCCCAGGTTGCCGATCGGCGTCGACACCACCAGCAGCCGTCCTCGGAGCAGGCTCATCGCATCCCTTTGCAAACCGGCCGCGATGCTAGCATCCCGTCATGCGCTCAGAGGCTTCGCCGGCTCGCTGCCTGGGAACGGCTCTGATCGCCCTCTTCCTGCTCGCCTCTCCAGCCAAGAGCCAGGAGTCGAAGCTCCACCTCGAGGACCGCATCCTGGCCTCGGTGGACGATGATCCCATCCTCGCTTCCGACGTCGAACGAGCTCTGCGCCTCGGCCTGGTGGAGGATCGCCGCCCGGGCGAAACCGACGCCGAGCTCCGCAGCCGAGTGCTCGAGGAGATGATCGACGAGCGCCTGCGCTTCCACGAGGTGGATCGCTACGGCTTGAACCAGGTTCCGGTCAGCGAGATCGAGCTCCGGATCGAGGAGATCCGGAGCCGCTTTCCGAGCGAGGCCGAGTTCCAGCAGCGCTTGGCCGAGCTGAACCTGAGCGAAGACGGCCTCTCCCAGCTGGTGGCCCGGCAGCTGATCGTGCTCGCCTACGTCGAGGATCGCCTCGCCGCCCGCGTGCTGGTGGGCCTGGAGGACATCCGCGACTACTACGAGAGCCAGCTGGTGCCGGCCCTCGGCGAAAGCGGCCAGCCTGTGCCGCCTCTCGAGGAGGTGCGCGAGCAGATCCGCCAGGTCCTGCGCGAGCAGAAGCTGAACGAGGAGATCACCCGCTGGACCGAAGAGCTCGAGTCCCGCGCAACGGTGACTCGCTTCAAGCTCGAGGGGGAGGCTCATTTGCCGCCGTTGGTCGATACCGTGACCAGCCGCGCTGACCAGTAAAGCTCCTGATAGTGGGCCTGGCTCGTCAGGACCTTGAGCACATAGTTGCGAGTCTGACGGAAGCCCACCTTCGAGTAGAACTCTGCCGGATCCTTGCTGAAGCAGTAGCCCAGCCAGAGCCGCGCTTGGTCCTCGCCGGCGTTGTAGGCGGCGATCTCGGCGTAGTCGAGCTCACCGAGCGCTCGGGCGAGCTCCCCGAGATGAGTCGTGCCCACGCCGATGGCGATTTCCGGCCGGTAGAGCTCCTGGGCGGGAATCTCGGCTCGCCCCAGCTGGGGCGCCAGGCGGCGCAGCAGGGGCTGGGTGATCTGCATCAGCCCGCGCGCCGAGGCGTCGGAGAGAGCTCGGGGGTCGAACCGGCTCTCTTCGCGGATGATCGCGGCCACCAGCGCCGGCGAGATACGGTTCTGTGTCGCCTTCTCGTTGATCAGCTGGCGGTAGGGGAGCGGGTGAAGAAGCTCGCGGAGCCCCTGGGGCAGGAGTCGCAGCGGGAAGCTCGCCGGCAGCCGACCCGCCAGCGACTCCACCACGGCGAGCGCTCGATGGACCAGCCCGCAGTGGGCGAGGAGCCTCGCTCCGGTGAAGGCCAGGGGCGGTTGGCTCAGCCGGAAGCTGCGCTCCACCGCCGAGGCCCCTTCGCCGGCGAGCCCCAGGGCCACCAGGATCTCCTCCGGCGAGTCGATGGGCTGGCGCCAGAAGGGCCAGTCGCCCACGGGAATCTCGTCGAGGCGAAGGAACGGGGCGCCCTGCGGATCGCGGGCCAGCCGAGCGGCCAGCAGATTGAGGGCGTACTTGCCCTTGGCACTTTTCTCACCGAGCAGCAGCCAGGCGGTTCGGAGGTCCTCGTCCTTGCCCGAGCTGAGCAGGGCCACGCCCACGTTCTGGGCGAGAGGGGCGAGCTCCGGCCGCGCCAGGCGCTTGCGGGCCTCGAGGGCGAACGGGTGATAGGGGCCAGCCTGGAGGGCCTGGGCGTAGGCCGCGACCGCAGCCGCCTCCCGGCCCTCGAGCTCGGCCAGGCGGCCACGCCAATAGGCCGTTTCCGAGACGCTCGTCTCGCCGCCGCGCTCCACCTCCGCGATCCAGGCAGGGGCGCGATCGGCACGCCCGCGAACCAGGTCCGACGAGATCAGGAAGAGCAGGGCCCGGGCCAGATAGTCTTCCACCGAGCGCTGGAGGCGGAGTCGATCGAGCAACTCGAGGGCATCGCTCTCCCGCCCCCCCAGCCACTCCACGCGGATACCGGCCAGCAGACTCACACTGCCCCACTCGCCCTGGGGATCGGCCTTGTAAGCTCGGCGGTAGCTGGCCGAAGCTCCGGTGCCGTCCCGGAGCAGCTCACGGCAGCGGGCGTTCTGGTAGAGGGCATCCGCCTCGCTGGTGGGCGTGGGAGCGCCCTCCGCGAGCTTGAAGAAGGCGCGGCTCGCGGCCTCGTAGGAGCCCAGCCAGAAATCGTTCCTGGCCCGCGCGTAGCCGAGCTCGAAGCGGTCTCGCGGCGAGAGCGAGTCGGCCCGTAGCGCCTCGTCGAGAAACAGGCTGGAGCGCGCGAACTCGCGATGAGCGTAGAGGGTGAGGCCCACGCTGCGGGCGAGATCGGCGTCTTCGCGCCGCACCAGGCGATCGGCCGCGAGCAGAGCTCCGAGATAGGCCGCCTCGTCCGAGCGGGACTCCCGGAGCAACGCCGCCACCTGGCTACGGGCACCGGCGAGGTCGTTCGCTCGCAGGGCACAAAGCGCCTTGGCCACCGCCACCATCCGCCGCGCCTCGGCCGGGAGCCGAGCCTCGCCGATGCCGCCCAGCAGGCGGCAATCGCCACCGGCGGCGATGTTGCGCTGGAGCAGCTCGGCCGCTTCGCGCACCATCGGGAAATCGCCGGGGCTGGCGAGCACCCGGGCGATCAAGGCGGTAGCTGTTTCCGGATGACCGCCGTTCTCGTTGTCCAGCGCCAGGTGGTAGTAGCTGTAGATCGCCAGAGAAGGCGTGGTGGTGAGAGCCTTGAGAAATGCGCTCGCGGCTTCCTGCTCCTGGCCGAGCCGGTCGAGCAGACGGGCGCGCAGATAGTCGAGCCCGCGGCTGCGCGAGGGGCCCGGCTCGGTGGCGAGCAGGCGGTCCACTTCGGCCAGGGCCACGTCGAGCTGACCCTTGAGCTGGAGCTCCACCAGGGCCGGGCGGGGGTCCGCCGGAGGTGCTGCGAGCAGGGCGAGGGTGAGGAGACCGGCCGGCGTCATCGCGACTTGGGGCAAGAAGGGCTAGCCGGGCTGGCGAACCCTTTCGACCTGGGCGCCGAGAGTTTGCAATTTCAGTTCCATTTGCTCGTAGCCGCGGTCCAGATGGTAGATGCGGTCCACCTGCGTCTCTCCTTCGGCCACCAGGGCCGCGAGCACCAGGCAGGCCGAAGCCCGGAGATCCGTCGCCATCACTGAGGCGCCGGAGAGGGGCGTGGGCCCCTTGACTCGCGCGTAGGCCCCGTCCACACGGATCTCGGCCCCCATCCGGTTGAGCTCCGGTACGTGCTGAAAGCGGTTCTCGAACACCGTCTCGCACACGGTCGCCGAGCCGTGGGCCTGGGTCATCAAGGCGAGATACTGTGCCTGGAGATCGGTCGGGAAGCCGGGATGGGGCGCGGTGATCACGTCCCGAGGGGCGAGCTCACCCTCCCGGCGAACGCGGACCGCCTCCGCTTCCACCTCGACGTCGCAACCCGATTCGGCGAGCTTCTCGAGCAGTGGCGCCAGATCGGCCGGTCGGGCTCCCTCGAGCAACACATCGCCGCCGGTGAGCGCGGCGGCGATCAGATACGTGCCGCCCTCGATGCGATCCGAGATCACCGTGTGCTCGGCGGCTCCGAGCTCGGTGACGCCCTCGATGGTGAGAGTCTCCGAGCCCGCGCCTTCGATCTTCGCCCCCATTCGATTGAGCAGGGCGGCGAGGTCTGCCACCTCGGGCTCGCGGGCGCAGTTCTCGAAGACCGTGGTGCCCTCGGCCAGGCAGGCCGCCATCATCAGATTCTCGGTGCCCGTTACGGTGGGCATGGCGAAGCGGAAGCGGCCGCCTCGGAGCCGGCCCGCCCGCACATCCACATAGCCGTGCTCCAGCCTGACCTCGGCACCCAGAACCTCGAGCCCCGCCAGGTGCTGATCGATCGGCCGAACGCCGATGGCGCAGCCGCCGGGCAGCGAAACCCGCGCGTGGCCGTGACGGGCGAGCAAGGGCCCCAGCACGAGGACGCTCGCCCGCATCGTCTTGACCAGTTCGTAGGGCGCCTCCTCCACCGGGGAGCGGAGCTCGCCGGGGGTAAGCACCAGGCTGCCCTCGCCGCTCTCCTGGTGAGCCACCCCGAGGTGCTCGAGCAAGCGCAGGAAGGTGTTGATGTCGCGCACTCGGGGCAGCCGCTCGAGCCGGATCGGCCCCGAGGCGAGAAGCGAGGCCGCAAGCGCTGGTAGGGCTGCGTTCTTGGCACCGCTCGCCCGGACTCGGCCGGCCAGGCGGGTGGGCCCTTGAATGTGGAAGCGGTCCATATCAGGTGCGCTTTAGTACCACAACTCTGGGCTTCGAAGCGTAGTCCTTTCGCGCCTCCACGAGCTCGACCGGCTGAGGCTCGGCGAGGGCGAGTACACCTTCGAGCTGCCCGTCACCGATCTCAAAGGCGAGAAAGGCGCCGGGTCGCAGCCCGGCCGCCCGCTCGAGCAGGCGGCGGTGGATCGCCAACCCGCCCTCAGTCGCGAAGAGCGCCAGGCCGGGCTCGTAATCCCGGACTTCCGGGGAAAGACCCACGGCCTCTTCGAGCGCCACGTAGGGCGGGTTGCTCACCACCAGGTCGAAGGCGCCGAGTTCGAGCGCGGACGCGAGATCTGTCGCCGCGAGAGCGACTCGACCCGGCCCGAGCATTCGCGCGTTTGCCCGGGCGACGGCCAGGGCGTCGAGCGAAAGATCCACCGCCACCACCCTCGCCTGCGGCAGCTCGGCGGCGAGAGTGATCGCCAGGATGCCGGAGCCGGTGCCCAGGTCGAGGATGCGCGGCGCCGCGGGCAACGGCAGAGCGAGTGCAGCTTCCACCAGGTGCTCGGTCTCGGGCCGGGGAATCAGGGTGCGGGAGTCGACTCCGAACTCTCGGCCGTAGAACTCGCGCCGGCCCTTCAGGTAGGCCATCGGCTCGCCTGCCAGCCGGCGCTCGAGGAGGCTCTCGAAGCGCTCCCTTGGCTCGCACTCGAGGGGCTCACGGCTCCTTGCCAGAACCTGGGCTTCGGAGCAGCCCAGCACGTGCCCCAGGAGGAGCAGCGCTTCGCGCGGCGAGGGCTGATGGGGCGCTTCGCGCAGACGGGCTCGAGCTCGATCCAGGAGCTGGCCGACCTCGGCCGGCTCAGTGGACCAGCTCACCGTCGTCGCTGTCCGGGGTACGCTCGCCGGGCAGGAGCAGGCTCTGGCGCAGGTTCTGGCCCCGCAGGCGGATCTCCACCAGCGGTCGCCGGACCGGCTCGATCGAGTGGTCCGGGTGGTAGATGAAGCCACCCCCGCTCGCCATGCCGTAGCCTCGGCTGTGCTCGCCCATGCGCAGCACCGCTGCCTTGAGCGGAGCCCAGTCCGCAGCCTCCTCGTGGGCTCCCACCAGGTGCGGCAGCATGCGGAAGGTGTCGACGAACCGGCCGTCGCTCCAGCTCTCGCCACCCCAGCCGCCGAGCCCCAGCTGCACGGCTCCGGCGGAGATACCCATCATCAGGGCCCCCTCGTAGTAGCGACGCACCAGGATCTGCTTGAGCCCATTGGCTTCGAAGGCCCGCCAGCCACGCTCCACATCGCCCCCCGCCAGCAACACCAGGTCCGCGTGGTCGAGGAAATCGAGGTCTTCGGCTTCGAGGGTGGTCTTGATCATCCGCCTCTCGGTGATCCCCACCTCGGCCATGGCGGCCTCGAAGAGGCTGTAGAAGGAGGGCTCGTCGCCGTTGGACGCACCCACGTACGCCGCGGCCGGCGAGCGGCGGGCGAGCCGCCCTCGCACCGAGGCCAGGAAAGGCTCGTCGCCATTCTTCCAGAACAGCAACTGGCTGTCCGCCAGAAGGTAGATCGGCTGGAGCCCCTTGTCGGCAGAGGCGTATTCCACCCGGTAGGGCTGCTCCCCGAGCGGCTCGAGTTCCGCGGTGCCGTCCAAGGGGTGGAGCTTCACGCCGCGGTTCCTCGCGCCGCCTCCTCGATGCGCTGGGCCTCGAAGTGCGCCGACAGCGGCTGGATCATGGGGTCGAGGTCGCCCAGCATCACCTTCTGCAGCTGGTGGACGGTGAGGCCGATGCGGTGGTCCGTGATGCGGTTCTGGGGGAAGTTGTAGGTGCGGATCTTCTCCGAGCGATCTCCCGAGCCCACCATCCGCTTGCGTTCTGCCGAGAGCTCCGACTCCGCCCGCTCCCGCTCCACTTCGAGGAGCCGGGACTTGAGCACTCTCAACGCCTTGGCTCGGTTCTTGATCTGGCTGCGCTCGTCCTGGCAGCTGACCACGGTGTTGGTGGGCAAATGAGTGATGCGCACCGCCGAGTAGGTGGTGTTGACGCCCTGGCCGCCGGGGCCGGAGGCGCAGAAGGTGTCGATGCGCAGGTCTTTTTCGTCGATTTCGACTTCGACGTCCTCGGCTTCGGGGAGCACCGCCACGGTGACCGCCGAAGTGTGGATCCGGCCGGAGGCTTCGGTCTCCGGAACCCGCTGCACCCGATGCACACCGCCTTCGTACTTGAGCCGCGAGTAGGCGCCCCGGCCCTCGATGATCGCCGAGACTTCCTTGACGCCGCCCACCTCGGACTCGGAGAGGTCGATGATCTCCACGTCCCAGCCCTGGTTCTCGGCGTAGCGGCTGTACATCTTGAACAGCTCCGCCGCGAACAGGCTGGCTTCGTCGCCGCCGGTGCCGGCGCGGATTTCGAGCACCACGTTGCGCTCGTCGTTGGGGTCTTTCGGGGCCAGCTCCTGCCGCAGCTCGGCCTCCAGGCGTGCGACCCGCTCGGCGAGCTCGGTCTCCTCGAGGGTGGCCATCTCGAAGAGCTCGTCCTCCTTGTTGAGCGTGGCGAGCATCTCGCGAGTTTCGCGCAGCTGCCGCTCGGCGGAATCGAGCTGGTCGTAGCGACTCACCACCGAGCTGATCTCGGCGAGCGCCTTGGTGGTCTTGGTGTAGAGCTTGGGATCGGCCAAGGTCGCCGGATCGGCGAGCTTGGCCGTCAGTTCTTCGTGGGTTGCCTTCAGTCGAGCCAGCTTCTCGAGCATAAGTGGTGTTCCCTAGACGCTTGGCAGCCGGTGGTGGACTTCACCTGGCTTCGTCCCCGGGTGGGGAGGCCCGGTCTCGGGAACGGCCGCCCACCTGGGAGCCCCTGCCCGGCGATCGGGAGGGGCAATCCCGCCACAGAAAGCTGTGGTGCTTCCTCTCGAGGGAAGCTAGGCGGTGGCCAGCTTGCCGTAGCGCCGCTGGAAGCGCTCGACTCGTCCGGCGGTGTCGATGAGCTTCTGCTTGCCGCTGAAGAACGGATGGCACTCGCTGCAGATTTCGAGGCGGAGCTCCTGCTTGGTGGAGTGGGTCTCGAAGGTGTTGCCACAAGCGCAAACCACGGTCACCGAGTGCAGCGTGGGATGGATGCCCTGTTTCACGGTCTTGTTCCTGTGTAAGTGGGTGGAACTCTCTGCCTGGGCCGGTCGACACCGGCCATCGGAACTGCTCATTCTACACAGAACCGCTCCCAGGGCAAGGAGATTCCTCGAGTAGCGGGATCTCTCCCCCTACCAGCTCGGCGCGAACATCACGGCGTTCAGGAACAGGGGCATCGAGCCTCGCCAGAAGAGACGGAAGATCGGGTCCTGGGTGAAGCCGATGATCTTGCCGGCCTCGAGGCGGCGCTCGTAGGCGAGGAGCGAGCCCGCGAGGCGCGGCTCGACTTCCGGAAAAACCAGGCCGAGCAGCGTGGGCTTCTCGTGGCGAACCCACCAGAGGTCGTGCTCCGGGGAGCCCGTAGCAAGATAGATGTCCTCCCCCTGGAAGAGCACCGCCGGAGGGCTCGAGAGCCCGGCAGCGAGGGGATGGTTGTCGCGGAAGGCTGTGGCGAGAATGGCCCCGGGTACCTCCACGGTGCGTTGGGCCAAGGTAGCGGCCGCCGTCGTCTCGGTGGCGGTGTCGGGCTTGACGGCCGGGGGCTTCCAGCGGCTCACCTCGGCAAGCTTGAGGTCTGCGAGATAGGCGAACGCATCGCCGACCGCCACCACCACGCCACCCTGGCGGATCCAACGCTCCAGCGCCTGGGCGCCGGCTTCGCCGAGCTGGTCTTTGTAGCCCTTGCCATCCGGCAGGATCAGCACCTCGAAACCCCAGTCCGAGTGCGCGAGCGAGGAGAGGTTCACCAGCCGCAGGGGTAAGGCGAGGTCGCGGTCGAGCAGGTGCCAGATCGCCCCCGCCGAAGTGGCGGCGACTCCCTGCCCGATCACCAGAGCCACCCGCGCGGGCCGCACCGCAGGGAAGTCGCTCGAGCCGAGCGAGATGCCGCTTGCGGTGGCCGAGGAGCTCGCGCCCTCGACATCCACCCCTTCCTGACGCGCCACGCGCAGCACGGCTGTCTCGAGGCGCTCGCCGGCGCTGAGGCGAGGGATGAACAGCGTGCCGGTGGGATACTTGCGGCCCGCGATCTCGAACGGCGCCTGGGCGAAGCGATAGGGGATTTTCTCGCGGGCCAGAGCGGCGGCCACCCGGTACGAAGCGAGGCCCTGGGGTGCGATCAGATGGCCGACCTGCGCTTCGCCGCTGGTCCGCCCCGTGCGGGGCAGATAGGCTCCGAGGCCCCGGGGCTCGCCGAGCATCTGCCAGCATTCGACGTGGTAGGCGAGCGGCAGCGCCCAGGCCGTGATGTCGTAGAGGTCGAGCGGCTCGGCGTCGACTGCGAGCCTGCGCTCGCGCTCCAGCACTTCCTCGGGCAGAGGGCTGTCGTAGGCGAGCAGGCTCTCCGCCAGCCCACCGAGGGGCTGAGCCGTGGAGACCACCAAGGTTCCGGCCGGGAAATGGCGAGTTTCCGGCTTGCCGCCGGCGAGCGAGGAGACCGCGAGGTCGGTATCGGCCGGTAGCTGCTGCACCCGGATGCCGTGGGCTTGGAGCAGCAGAGCCATTGCCTCGCTCTCTCCCTGCTGGGCCTCCCAGACGAAGCTCCGGGGAAGCCGCACCGACCACGCTCGGCGCGAGGCGACGAAATCCTTGAGCAGGCTCACGCGATTCTGCGCCGCTGTCCTGACTGCCGCGAGCGAGCTCATAAGGTGGCGACCGATGCGGTCGGCAAGGCTGAGCGTGGAACCGTCCCGGCGCTCGAGCAGCTGCCCGGCGCTGCCGCCGCCGGCCATCTCGTAAGTCATTCCCACGGCACCGCGCAGCGAGGGGTAAGAGTCGCCGTAGCCGGGGTAGAAGAGGTCGTAGCGCTCGCGGTTGAAGAACAGCCAGCCGAGGCGATCGAAAGCCGCCGCCGTCGCCTTCGCGAAGGTCTGGAACCACACGGCCGTGCGATCCGGCACGACCGGGTGGAAGGGCGGAGCGGGCGGCGGGAAGTAATAGGTCGCTTCTCCGCCCATCTCGTGGAAGTCCGCGTAGACCACGGGCTCCCACTGCCGGTAGGCCGCAAGGCGCAGCAAGGTTTCCTGCTGGGTCGCCCAGGCCCAGTCGCGGTTGAGATCGATCCAGTAGTGGTTGGTGCGGCCACCCGGCCAGGGCTCCTCGTGCTCGGCGCTCTGGCGGCTGGCATCCGGGCGCGAGCCCCGTCGCTGCTCGTAGAAACCGACGTAGCGCTCCCGGCCGTCCGGGTTCGAGATCGGGTCGAGGATCACCACCACCTCGCGCAGCATCGCCTCCCATTCGCCCGTTCCTGCCGCAAGCAGGTAGGCCGTGGCCATGGCGGCCTCCGAGGAGGAGCTCTCGTTGCCGTGCACTCCGTAGGCGAGCCAGATCACCACCGGCTGCGTGAAAGTCAGGGCTTCGAGCTCGGCGGTCTCGAGCGAGGCGGGGGAGGCCAGGCGCAGATGCCGCTGCCGGAGGTCCTGCAGGCGCTCGATGTTCTCGCGGCTGGAGATCGCGGCGAGCTTGAGCGCTCGCCCTTCGTAGGTCTCGCCATAGCTCCAGACCGCCACACGGGGAGAGACCTGGGCCAGGCGTTCCAGGTACGCGCCGATCTCGCTCGCGTGGGTGAACCGAGACCCCAGCGACCGGCCCAGAAAGCTCGCGGGCGAGGGGATGGCGGGGTCTACTTCCGGCAGAGGCAGCACCTCCCCGTTCGAGAGCGGAGCGACGAGCGGCAAGGCCAGGGCTTCGCCTGCGGCGGCCGTGGCGCGGACGAAGGCCGAGACGATCAGCAGGAGCGCAACAAGGACCACTCGGAAGCCGACACCCCGGCCGGGGCGAAGGGAGTCGCGGGGAGGCTGGGCGCGTTGCCGATTCAAGGCAGTGAGCTGGCCGGTCCGTCCGTGGTGATGTTCAGACGCTTCATCATCTCATGGAGGGTGGTGGGCTTGAGATGCAGCAGTTCCGCCGCCTTCTTCTGAACCCCGCCCGACTGCTGCAGGGCCCGCACGATCAGCTGCCGCTCATAGGCGGAGATGGCATCCTTGAAAGCCAAGCCGTTGGTGCCCTCGTTGGGCACGGCGAGGGGGGTCGGCGCGGGTTGGCGTACCGAGCGAGGCAGCAGATCCACCTCGAGGACGTCGCCGGAGGAGAGCACCACGGCTCTCTCGATGGCGTTCTCGAGCTCCCGGACGTTGCCCGGCCAGTGGTAATCGAGCAGCAGACGCATCGCCTCCGGCGCGATCTCGCGGATGGACTTCTCGTTCTCCCGGGCGAAGGTCTGCAGGAAGTGCTGCACGAGAAGGGGAATGTCCTCCGGGCGCTCGCGCAGCGGCGGCATCTGGAGGGTGATCACGTTCAGCCGGTAGTAGAGGTCTTCGCGAAAAGTGCCGCGCGACACCGCTTGCTCGAGATCCGCATTGGTGGCCGCGATGATGCGGACATCCGCTTTCAGGGTCTCGACACCACCCAGCCGCATGAATTCCTTCTCCTGGATCACGCGCAGCAGCTTCGCCTGGGTCTCGAGCGGAACATTGCCGATTTCGTCGAAGAAGATCGAGCCGCTCTGGGCCACCTCGAAGAGACCCTTCTTGTGAGCGATGGCGCCGGTGAACGAGCCTTTGACGTGGCCGAAAAGGTTGCTTTCGAGGAGATCCGCCGGCATCGAGCCTGAATTGACCGTGACGAAGGGCCCGGTCGCTCGCCTGGAATAGTGATGGATGGCCTTGGCCACCAGCTCCTTGCCCGTGCCGCTCTCGCCGGTGATCAGGATGTTGCTCTTTGAAGGTGCGGCGAGCTGGATCAGTTCGAAAATCTGCTGCATCGGCTTGCTCTTGCCGATGATGTTGTCGAGCCCGAAGCGCTGCTGGAGTTGCTCGCGCAGGCGGCGATTCTCGGTGGTGAGCCGGCGCTGCTCGAGGCCCTTGCGCAGCGTGATCAGGACCTCTTCGTTCTTGAACGGCTTGGGGATGTAGTGGAAAGCGCCCTCCCGCATGGCGGCGATGGCGCCCTCGATCGACGAGAAAGCGGTGATGATCACCACCACCTGGTCCGGGTCTTGGCGCTTGATCTGGCGGAGAACTTCCTCTCCAGTCATGCCTGGCAGCATCAGGTCGAGCAGAACCAGATCCACTTCTTCGCGCTCGAGCGTCAACAGCCCTTCTTCGCCGGTACGGGCCAGCAGAGGAGTGTGGCCCTCTTTGACGATCAGGCGCGCCAGGACATCCTGCAGCACCTCTTCGTCGTCGATGACCAGGATGTTCATTGCGGCAAGCTTAGCAGGGCACGCCGGACGCCAGTCCGGGCGCTAGGAAGTGGCAGGCGGCGTCTGCGCCTCGTGGCGGCGGGGCAGCTCGACACAGAAGCGGCTTCCCTGGCCGGGCTCGCTCGCGACCGTCATCAAGCCGCCATGCCTGCGGACGATCTCGTAGCTGATGGAAAGGCCGAGACCCGTGCCTCCTTCCGAGAGCTTGGTCGAGAAGAAGGGCTGGAAGATGCGCTCGATCTGCTCGCGGGGAATGCCGCTGCCCGTGTCGGTCACCGAGGCTCGGACCCGCTGTTCGTCGCCCTCGACGGCAAGGGTCAGCGTGCCGCCGGTCTTCATGGCATCGAGCGCATTGGTCATCAGGTTCACCAGCACCTGGGTGAGCTCGGTCTCGCTGCCGAAGACCAGGAAGCGCTCGCCGGCCGGCTGCCAGTGGACCTCGACGCCGCGCTCGGTGGCGCGATCCCGCAGCTCGTCCACCGCGGCGCTCAGCACCCCGCCGATCGACACCAGGCGCTGCTCGCCACGGCGTTGGCGAGCAAAGTCGAGCAGGCTGCGCACGATCTGGGAAGCCCGGAAGGTCTGTCGCTCCACCTTCTTGAGCAGGCCGTGGCGCGGGTCGTCCTCGGGGGTTTCGTCCAACAACAGCTGGGCGTAGCTCGAAATGCCGGTGATCGGTGTGTTGACCTCGTGGGCCACGCCAGCCGCCAGCATGCCGAGGGAAGCGAGACGGTCCTTCTCTCGGAGCTCGTTCTCCAGCCGCACGCGGTCGCTGACGTCCTGCACCACCAGAATCCGCTGCCCGCTCGCTTCGCCCTCGAGCTGGGCGAGGCTAAGCTGCAAGTGGTGCTCGCTGCCGGCAGCATCTTCGATCACCTGCGCCTCGAGGCCACTGCCGGGCTGCGGCAAGTGGATGGGCAGGGCTTCGGCAAGCGGCCGCCCGAGCAGATGGCGACGCTCCCGGCCTGCGATCGCAGCAAAGGCGAGGTTCGCCGAGAGGATGCAGCCGTCCGTGTCGAGAACCGCGAGACCGGCCGGCGAGGACTGGATGATGCCCTCGGTATAGCGCTCCAGCCTCAAGACCTCCTCGAGCTGATGATGCAGGCGATCCAGCAGCTGAGCGTTCTCGATCGCAACCGCCGCCTGGTTGAGGGTCTGTCGGGCGAGCTCGATGTCTTCGCTGTTGAGCGGCGTCTCGTCCAGCTTGTAGCCGGTCACCAGGACGCCCACTTGATGGCCGCGAACGGTGAGCGGGAAGGCGTAGCGGAAGCCGGCCCGGAAAAGCTCGAGCCCAGGGTTGTCGTCCTCGCCGGGAGCGGCGAAACCGGAAATCGCGTGGATCTCCGCCGCCCATTGATCCTCGCCGAGGAGCGAGGCTGGCAACTCTCGGGGCAGACGAGCCGCCGGTCGAACCGCCACCAGGCTGCCGCCCTTCTGCGCCAGGTAGAGATTCACCTGGGGTAGCTCGAGAGCCATCTCGAGGTGATCCAAGAGCGTGGCACAAAGGGCGTCCAGGTCTCGCTCGTGGAGCAGCTCCCGCCCCAGTTCGGCGAGGACCCTCCGCCGCCCGAACGAGCCGCGGTAGTGGATGCGCTCGAGGGCCGCTCCGACACCCCGGCGCGTGGGCACCGCCAGCGCGGCGATCGCCACGCCGGCGAGGAAGGTGGTCATGGTGCGGGTGGCGGCAAAGCGCTCCGGCAGGCCCCGGCTCACGAACAGATTGGCCAGGGCGAAGCCCATCACCGCAAGTGCCAGGGTCAGCGTCGAAGCCACCGAGTTGCGGACGATCAACCCGATATCCCACAGCTTGTAGCGCAGGATGGCGTAGGCGAAGGTGAGGGGCACGATCGCGAGCGGCGCCACCGCCAGGGTCTTGGCCAGCTCGGGAATCGGCAGGGAGAGGGCGAGCGGCAGCAGGTAGAACACCCCGAACGGCAGATAGCCGGCCGTCATCCCGAGCACCATCCACACGAGTTGCTGCCGGTGCTCGACTTCGGCGGTGCTGCGCAGGCGGTGGATCAAGGCTACCAGAGCGGCGGCGACGAACAAGCCCAGCAGGTAGACGCTGACCCGGTCGAGGCGCTCCACGGCCGGAGCCGTGACGGCACCGAAGGCCAACCGGCCGTGTAGGAACATGACGTCGACCCAGAGGAGGCCCAACGCCGCCGCCGGCAGGTACAAGAAGGGAACCACCCGGCGCAGCCACGGCCACGGCAGCGGCCGCGGGAAGAGCAGGAACAGGTGGAGCGTGAGCGGCGGCAGGGCCACCCGGGCCAGCTGCTCGCCGATGTGGAGGGCCTTGTCCAGGCCGTCGAAGACCCGCTCTCGGAGGGTGAAGACGTAGACCGCTGCGGTGGCCAGACACCACAGGAAGAACAGGAGGCCCAGCCGGTCGGAGCGCCGGGTTACGGTGTAGAGGCCGATCAAGAGGTAGATCAGGCCTGCGGCCGCGAGCAGCAAGTAGCGGTAGTCGATGTCGAGTTCGGGACGCAGGTACCGTAGCTCGAGCAGCTCGCCCTGCCGGAGCACCGAGATCTGGCTGACCGGCTCGCGCTCCAGCTCGCGGCGGAGCTCGTCCAGAGACCTCGCCGGGATGCCGTTGACCAGCATCAGCTGATCGCCCTTGACGAGCCCGCTCGACGGACCGTCGACTCGGGCCACCTGCCAGCCTCCCGCCGCTCGAGCGGGCTCGAAGCCCAGAGGCTGGAAGCTCTCGATCTTCCTGACCACTGAGACCGAACCCAGGAACACCACGGCCAGGGCCAGCACCAGGGGCAGTAAGAGGAAGGCAAGTCGCTGGCTAGTTCGCCCAGGCATCGCTACTCCGACGGCACAATCAAGCTCCCGAAAAGCACAGGCCGTGCCATCGCTACAAACGCTTGAACCGTGGCTTGGAGCCCGGAAAACGGGCGTTCGGGGAGGTTGAATTCAAGCCCTCGGATGAGCTTCAAGACCTTGAATCCAAACGCCTGACTTTGGAACTACCTCGCCCCCGGGCTGGAGGTGGCTCGATCGGCGACGGCAGGAGGGTGGATCGGAAGTGGATCGGGACTCAGAACTTGACCGCGATGCCGCCCAGGACTCTACGACGAACTTCCCGCGAGCCTTCCTCGCCGTTCCTGGCCAGCTCCATGTTGAGCTGGAGAGCCCAGTCGGCCGGCAAGTCGAGCAGAACGTTCAGGTCTTGCTGAACGCGCAGCTCGAGCCGCTCGGAGTCGATGGCGTCGAGCGGTAGGAGATGGCTTCCCAGCGGCTCCAGGCTCTGATGGAGCTGGTGGAAGGCCAGGAAAACGCCGGTCGAGGTGCTCTGGAAGTGGGTGTCGAGCGAGGTGATCACGTAGCGCACCTCGTTCTGGTAGCCATCTTCGAGAGTGGCCAGGAAGGTACCACCCCCACCGGCCGCGACGTTCGACCGGAGCCGGGTGAGGATATTGGGCGAGAGCCTGCGCGTGAGCGAGACCTGGAGCTCGTCCAGCCGGTCCCCCGGGACCACGTAGACACTCTCGCTACGGTCGAAGAAGTCCTGGCTGAAGTACAGCCGTAGCGTCTCGCCGAACTCCCGATGGACCGCGCCGAGAGAGATCAGGTTGTCGCCATCCGACCGCGCCAGGGCCACCTGGTAGCACTGCTTCTCGGCTTCCTGGCAGGCGGGTGGAGTCTCGCCGAAGTAGACCGGCAGGAAATCCTGCTGGCCGCCGGGAAGGTCTTCGTTGAAGGAGTTCACTCGGCCGGAGGCTTTCGCCGAGAGCTGCCAGTGAGGGTTGAGCTGCAGGACCAGGCCGCCCTGGGGCGTCAGGGCCAGTTGGCCGTCCCGAAGCACCGAGTAGACACCGAATTCGATCAGCATGGCGGGCCGTAGCCGGTAGCCGCCACGACCGAAGAGATCGACTCGGTCACGGCTCAGATCGCCGGCGGTTCGCCCCCCCACCTGATTGCTCTCGCGAGCCCGATAGGAGAGCCCACCCTCGATCATCGAGCGTTCGGAGAAAGTCAGGCTGTAGGTTCCGCCGAGCTCGAGAGTCTTCGAGGCTCCCGGCACGTCGATCGGAGCCGCCTCGCCGCTGCGGTAGAAATTGGTCTCGTCGGTCACCTGGGCGCTGAAGGCAGAGTGGCCTCGACTGCCGATCGGCGTCGAATACGAGAGCCTCAGATGCTCGAAGTCCACCGGGGTTTCCTGCCCGTCCTGGGTCAGGACCAGGTGATTCCGCGAAGTGGAAAGGTTGAATCGAGAGCTGCCGGAGCCCGAAAGCCCCAGCGAGAGGCTATTGGCCGTGCCCTTCAGCTCGGCGTCGCCTTGCGCGGAACCGTCGGTTTCCAGGCGGTTGAGCTCGCCGCTGATGTTCATGGCTACGCGGTCAAACTGACTGCTGACCCCGAAGCCGGTCCGGGTCCTCTGGGCGGCCCCGCCGAGCGCTGCGATGTCGTCGACTCCGGTCTGGGCCTCGAGGTTGGCCGCAAAGCGGTCGGGGACCGGGAAGTCGGCGCCGATGAGGGCAGATCGCAGCACTTCGAGAGTCTCGATCTCGCGCAAGACGTCGGGCGGGATCTGGTTGCGGACCTCCCAATAGTCCTCGCCGGCGGCTTCGCGTTCCGGCTCACGCACCAGGCTGAGCTCGAGGATCTGTTGGCGATCGGCGGTCGGGCGCGTCAGGGCGACGACCGCGGGGATGAAGCCGGCCTTGTAGGCGACGATCTGGTAGAGGCCCGCTGGCAGCATGCCGAGCCGGAAACTCCCGAGAACGTCCGTCACTACTTTGGTGAGGTGGAAGTCGGAGAGGGCGTAGGCGAAGACGTGGGCATCCGCGATCGGCGCCTTTTCGCTCGCGCGCACGGTGCCCTCCACTCCGGCCGTCGGGCCCTGGGCCGCGGCGGAAAGGGAGGCTCCGAGCATCGCTGCTGCCCACAAGCAGCTGCGCGCGTAGGATGTCGCTTTCACGGTAGGAAGTCCTTTAGCGCCTCTTGCAAGTTTAGGCCCGGCCCACCGGGCTGTCAAATGACCTGTCACCGCAAAGACGGTTTCAAGCCCCATGCCAGCTTCGGCGCAGCTCCAGGCCGCTCGCGCCCGCGGTCGACTAAGGTCGGATCTCGAGGGAGTGTCCCCCTCGAGAGACGCTCTCGCCTCCCATCGGGGGCACGGCCCATGAGGCCTGCAGGCCCTCCCCTACCTCTTCGGGCTCGGGCGTGCGAGCCACCACGACGGCCGCCACCTTGCCCGCCCCGGCGCCGAGCAGTGTTCGCGCCGCGGCTTCGAGGGTCGCGCCGGAGGTGACCACGTCGTCAACCAGAAGCAACGCGGCGCCCGTCGAGAAACCGGCCGGGCGAGCCCGGAACGAGCCTTCCAGGTTGCGCAGCCGCTCGTCGCGGGCGAGGGAACTCTGGGCTCGCGTGGCCCGGCGCCGCACGAGACCCTTGACCACCGGCAAGCCCAGAGGGGCGCTCATCGCCCGGGCCAGCCCTTCTGCCTGGTCGTAGCCTCGTCTGAGCCTCCGCAGCCAATGCAGGGGCACCGGCACCAGGGCGTCGTAGCCCGCGAGCTCGCTCCGCAAGGGCTCCGCGACCAGCCTCCCCAGGGGCTCGACGAGATCGACTCGACGGTGGAATTTCACCGCTCGGATCACTTCGGCCAAGGGCGACGCGTACTGGTAGAGGGCCCAGAGCTGATCGACGGCCGGCGGACTCAGGCGGCAGCGGCCGCAGCAATAGCCTGCCGGCAGGGGCTCGATCCTCAGCGGTCGGCCGCATCGGCTGCAGCCGGCAGGGAGTCTCGACAACCGGCCGAAGCAGGCCGCGCAGAGCCCGAGCCGACGCCGGCTCGTTGCCGGCGACCTACCGCAGCCCAGGCAGGAGCCGGGCGCCAGCAGTTCCAGGAGCTCTCGATCGACCATCTTGGAACGTCGCGTCTCGTATGGCGTGTTACGCCGTGCCGCCCGGCTCCGTATAAGCGAGCGGCCGGGCGAGCGGACCTTCGCCAATCTCCCTCAAGGAGAGGCATTTCAAGACGCTATACTCTCGCTCGCACTCCACTCGACGCGGCCCGACCCTTGCCGAGCCGCCCGTGCTCTGATGCCGAAAAGACTCCCGAGGAGCCTGACCTTGTCCCAGCGAACCTCTGCGGTACCAGTCCTGATCCTCCTGACCTGCCTCGTTGCCGTACTCGCCTCCCCCGCTAGCGCCCAAGAGCGCTACACCTACTCTCTGGGTCTGCTCGCCGGAGTGGGCGGCTCGGTGGACGCCAAACCCGGCGACGACCTGAGCAACCTGACGTACCAATTCAACGGCGCACTGGTCACCGAGCCGCGCACGCTCCTCGGCCTCCGGGTAGGGCAGGTCGATTTTCGCCAGGCCGACCCGCTGGGCACCTTGTCGAACGCCAAGCTGAACTACGCCACCATCGCTGGCGAATACCGCTATAGCCAGTCGTTCTACGAGTCCGGCGTCTACCTGGGCCTCGGTGGCTACCAGCTCAAGGGCGATTCTCTGCTGAGCGGCAAGAGCGATTCCGAGAGCGCCTTCGGCCTCACTCTCGGCCTGACCGGCGAGTTCGAAGTGACCCGGCACCTTTCGATCCTGATCGAGCTCTCCGGCCACTGGGCGAACCTCGATGAAGAGCAGATCTTCGCCCTCGGTCACGTCGGGTTGACCTTCCACGACTGAGCCGGCCTACCTCAGCCGCCGCTGGCGAAACGCAGCCCTTCCTTGCGCTCCTCGGCGACCTTGTCGGCCAGGCGTCGGCGCACGTCGGGGCTGTCCCAGTCCTGCGCTCCCACGAATTTGTCCACGAAGCGGTTGCCCACCAGAAGCACGGTCTCCGGCAGCTTGAAGACGTCGTAGCGGTGTGCCACCTGCCAGTCGGGATCGAACAGCACGCCTTCATCGCTGCTGCCGAGAAACTCCTGCACCCTGCCCACCTGGTCGTCGACCGCCACGAAGAGAATCGCGAACCCGTCGGTCTGTACGTCCTTGCCCAGACGAGAGAGGGATGGGATCTCGGTGAGGCAGGGCGGGCACCAGGTGGCCCAGAAGTGCACCAGGGTCACCGGTGCCAGGCGCTCACCGAGGGAAGCCGGTTGGCCGGAGGCATCGAAAAGGAACCCCCCGGGGGCCGTGCCTGTGGCCTGATGCTGAGGCCAACCTACGGCGAGAGCCGCGCAAGCGACCGCCAACCAGAACATCCCCCAGGCCTGCCAGCGGAAGGCCCGAGTCGGAATCTGCTCGCCTTCTGCGCCCACCGGATCTGATCCCATCTCTGAACTCCCCTCACTCTGAAGCCGCTCGGCGGACGATAGCAGGTTGGCGAGCCGGACTGCGCCTGCGAACGGGCCGCCCCTTGACACTCTCGCGCTCCTCAACAGACAATCTACGCCCTCGTAGGTGTCTTGGGGGCCGTAGCTCAGTTGGGAGAGCGCTTGAATGGCATTCAAGAGGTCGAGGGTTCGACTCCCTTCGGCTCCACCAAACACCCTTCCTAATCCCCCTCTGTAGTTCTGGCTTAGTTTCCTGGCCCTGCCGATAAAGTTGTCCCGATTTCTCCTTGTTGCTGCAACTAGAGGCTAGCGTCGGCTCGCTAGCGCGCGGCGAGCCGTGCCACGGCTAACCACAGAGAAAGGAGCCAACCTATGCGCCGTAGCCGAAGAAGCTCAGCTCGAACCACTCTGCTCTTGCTTGCACTCGCTTCTATCCTCCCCGGCACCGCCTGGGCGGAGCGGCCCACGCCGTCGACACACGGAACTCAGGTAGTGGCAGCATTTGATGATCTTCTCGTAGATATCCTTGCGGGAGTTGAGGGCTTCTGGCAAAATGCCCTAAGCAGATTCGTCACTGGCGACACGAGTTCATCACGCCTTCCGCACGATGCAGTTGTATTGCAGGATGGAACCACGAACACCGGCGGAACGGGCAGCACCAGTTCCGGTGGCGGAACCGGTACCAGCTCCAACCCTGACGGTAGGCCCTAGCTAGCAAATATCAAGGGGGTGCTTGTTCGGGGAGCACCCCCTTGATTCTTCACTCCTTGATAGACGCACTAGCGTCTTAGGCCTCAAGTGTGCATAATACCGCTTGATGCAGGCCACCACACAGCAAGACTTTTCGCAGACTCTAAACTCTTTTAAAGAGTCACGAGTGCTGTTGGAGGAAATCCTTAGGCGTTATAGGATTCCTCCCAGTCAAGCTGATGTCCTTCTCGAGGCAAGCATCGTCGAATGGCTTTATCAGGCTCCCAGCGACCAAAGAGCCGAATCTCTTCTAATATCCAAGGCCCGAAGGAAATGCCGCCTGTATTGGGTCGCCCGCCGGCGTGCCGTTGCGGAGGCGGTGAGCCGCACTTTCCAGCCGGAGACCGGCGAAGCTGGAGGGAGGAACTGACTGATGCCCAAGACTCACCCCGATGACAAGCTGCTGGAGAAGTTCGCCCGCGGCAAACTGAATCGCCGCGAGAACATCAAGGTCTCCTGGCACCTTTACAACTGCGCCACCTGCCGCAAGGAAGTCGAACGGCTCGCACCTCCCGGCAGCGACCTGGTCACCAACCTCTTCGGTGGACTCCAACCCCAGGAGCTCGTCGAGAGCCCGAGCTACGACCGCGCTTTCTCTTTTGGCCAGAGCGCGCTCGAGGTCCGCGGTGAAGCGCGCGACCGCGACCGGGCCCGCGCTCCGCGGCTATTCGCGGAGCTGATGCGCCACCCGGTGAGCCGCCAGCGCTCTCTGATCGAGCGGACCTGGCGGTTCAAGAACTACGTTTTCGGCGAGTACCTGCTCGAGCAGAGCCAGACCGCGGCCGGGGCCGACCCGGCTCGCGCGGAAGACCTCGCCCAGCTCGGCTTGATCGTGGCCGAGCAGCTCGAGGGCAGCCATTACGGCCCGGCGCTGGTCAACGACTTGCGCGCCCGAGCCTGGGCGTTCATCGGCAATGCGCGCCGGGTAGGCACCGACCTGCGTAGCGCCGAGGAAGCCTTCCAGCACGCCGAGGCTTTCCTCGCCGAGGGCACGGACGACATTCTTCTGCGCGCCCGCCTGCTCACCTTGAAGGGCTCCCTGCGCAGCGAGCAGCGGCGCTACGACGAAGCAGCTCAGTTGCTGGATCAGGCGCTCGGAATCTACCGCGACGCGGGCGAGGACCACTGGGTGGGTCGCACGCTTCTGGTACGGGCGAAGATCGCCCAGGAAAGCGGCGCTCCCGAAGAGGGCATCCGGATGCTCGAGGAGGCCAAGGGGCTGATCGACGCCAGCAAGGAGCCTCGCCTGGTCTACTGCACGCTCAGCATCCTGGCGGAGTGCCTGCGGCTCGCTGGCCGGCGGGCAGACGCGTTCAAGCTCCTTCCCGAGCTGCGCAAGCAGGCTGCCGAGAGCGGCACCGAGCTCGATCAGTGGCGGACCAGCTGGATCGAAGGTCAGATCGCCCAGGAAATGAACCAGCTCGACACCGCGGAGAAGATCTTCCAGCGGTTGCGGGAGAACTTCGCCGATCGCGGTATCGCCTACGACGCGGCCCAGGTCTCGCTGGACCTGGCCGGGGTCTACGCCCAACAAGGCCGGATTCGCGAGCTCAAGCAGCTGGCCGAGGAGATGTACCCGATCTTCCGCTCCCGCGACGTCCATCGCGAGGCGACCGCAGCCCTCATGGTGTTCGAGAGCGCGGCCATCGCCGAGCGCGCGACGCTGCAGCTGGTCAACGACGTGGCCTCCTACCTGCGCGAGGCGCGGAACCATCCGGAGATGCAGTTCCGGCCGGCTCAGAACGCCTCCTAGGCATCGCTCCGACCGCGCTAGAAACCTAGGGCGCCGCCGACATCGGCTGCGCCCTTTTTTCTTCGCCGCTCGAGCCGCTCTACCAGTAGACTGCAAGACGAAATGGGCTGGTCTGGAAATCTCGGTTCGACCTCGCTCAGCGAGCTCCTGGAGGACCTCGCCAGAGAGCGCGCCAGCGGCACGCTCCGGCTCACCCGCGGCATCCAGCGGGGCCGCATCGACTTCAAGGCCGGCCAGCCGACGCAGGCCCGGGCGCCTGGCGTACCTCGCCTGGGCGACCTGCTGGTCTCACGCGGGCTCGCGGACCCGATCACCGTCCGGGAAGCCGCTCGGATCCAGGCCGAGGAGCGCAACAATCGACTGCTCGGCGAGATCCTGATCGCCAACGGTGTGCTGACCCGGGCCAAGCTCGAGGAAGCGGTGCAGATCCAGCTCGCGGCAGCCTTGAGCGAGCTCGGGTCCTGGAAGTCGGGGCAGTTCGAGTTCGACGCCGAATCTCAGCTGCCCCCTCCGGAGCCCCCGTCGAGCCCGAGCGAAGCCACCCACCCGGCCGAGGAGGGCATTCGTGGCACCACTCGAACCCGAGCGCCCAGACGACCCGGCTCACCTCCACCCGCCGCACCTGCGCCCCAGGGCCGTCCGGCTCGCTTGAGGCTCGAGATCCAGAGCGCCGACCCCCAGTGGCCGGCCGAGCTTCAGGAACGCCTGCCCGTCGAGTGGTTCGCCGACCCGAACGGCGAGCTCGAGACCGACCCACCGCCCACCCCGGTGCTCTTGGTCGAGACGCCGCAGCTTCGAGCCAATCCGAAGCTGATCGAGCCGAGGACTCGGCTGGTCGTGGCGGTGGCCCGGCTCTCGCGAGACTTCACCGAGGGCTACGAGCTCGGTGCTGTCGCCGTGGTACCGAAGAACGCCGCGGTGGCCTCGACGGCCCTTTCCACTCTCGCCCATGCCCTGGCTCTCGCCCGCCCTGAGCCGCGACTCGCTCCGGCGCCGGCCAGGAAGTCCGAAAAACGCCGGGAGCCGGGAGCTGGACTGGCGTCTCTGATGCTCGATCTGATGGCTTCGGTCTCACAGCACGCCGAGCGTGCCGTGCTCTTCCTGCTGCGCAAGGACCGCCTCCTGGCCGCGGGGGCTTTCGGCAACGATCAGGACGGCACACCACTCGCCCAGAGGGTGCGTTCTCTGTCCCTGACCTCGAAGGAGCAAGCCGAGTGGCTGGCCACTGTGGAGCTCGGCCGCCCGCGCCTGTTCAGTTGGGAGAAGGTCGCGGTACCGCAGTCGCTGGCTCGACTGGTGGGCAAGCCCACCTCGCCGGAAGCGGCGCTGTTGCCAATCGTCGGAGCCATCGGGCCCCTCGGCCTGATCTACCTGGACAACGGCGAATCCGAGTCGGTGCTGGGCGACCTCGACGGCCTCGGAGATGTCGCGGCCAGGCTAGGACATCTGCTCGAAACCGAGTTTTTGATCGACGAGATCGTCAAAGTCCTGGCCTGAGGCTCCCCAGCCAAGGACGAAGCACTGGCTCCGTTCGTAAACAGCCCATGGATGGACGCGCGTCGGCCGAGCCGCAGCGGAACGACCGGAGGAGAGACGGGATGATGGTTCGCAGACCGAGGCTCTTCCTCCTGCTGCTGGCAGCCCTGTGCTGCTGGGCCGGCCCTCTGCACGCGGCCGATGCCGCCTCGAGCCCGGCAGTCGGCGAGCGTTTCCACTACCGCTGGCACCTCACGAGGCTCGGCGGCTTCCTCGCTGGCCTCTTCTTCCCCGACGAAGGAGATGGCGTCCTCACCGTCGAGCCGACCCGCGAGGGCGTTCTGGCGAGCGAGCTGCTGATCACCTCTGAACAGAGCCGTGCCAACGACTACTTCCGCTACGGCTCCGAGGTGGATACTCGCACCGGCCGGACGCTCCGGGCCTGGAGCTCCTACCAGTGGCGCGGCGAGACCAAGAACAAGAGCGGCGAGGTGGCCCGAGAGCAGGTGGTCGACATCGCTTCCGGGATCTACCTCTTGCGCCGCAATCCGCCGAAAGAACCGGTGGAAATGGAGATCTGGTCCGACGGCAAGATCTATCCGGTCCGGGTCGTGCCTCGCGGCTTCGAGTTCCAGCACCACGCTGGAGCCTCGCAGGCCACCCGCCACCTGGCGATCGAGGGCATCCATCGCGGCTCGGAACGCTTCTGGAAGGGGAGTCTCGACCTCTGGCTCGCTCTCGACGATCGAGCCACTCCCGTACAGATCACCATCTCCCGCCGTGGGGCCGGGGTGCAGCTCGAGCTGGTGCCGTAGGCCCCTGGCGCGCTCTCCCACGGCTCGTCTATCCTTGAGCCGCCGCTCCGCCACCGGGGCGAAGCTCCTCGTCGACCGACCGACGGAGGTATTCCGATGAAGCTAGCCGTTTCCTGGTTGCGTCTGATCTGCTTGGGAGCCCTGCTCCTCTCCTCTTTCGCCTGCGGCGGCAAGAGTGAGCCTCCCGCAGCTCCCGCAGCCCCTCCCCCCGCCCCTGCCAACGCACCCGCCGCCGAGCAGGCGAAGCCGGCCGAAGCAGCCAAGAGCCAGGAAGCCAAGCCCCTCGGCGACGACGAGGACCGCGGTCAGGACGACGAAGATGCCAGCGGCAAGGGGCCAGGCAACGAAGAGGACCCGGGCCGGGGCCCGCAGTAGTCGCCTTGCTCCACCTCCCCCTCGCTCTCGGGCTGACGAGCCTTCTCCTCGCCGGGGCTTCAGGCGCGGCACCGCTCTCCCCGAGCGAGTCAGGCTTCGAGCTGGTGCCCGAAGCGGCGCCGGGCTCGCTGGGTGCGAGCCTCACCGCCACTCGTCAGGGCCTCTTCCTCTCCTACCTGGAGCCCCTACCACAGGGTGGTCATGCTCTTCGGGCGAGCCGCCTCGAGGGCCGGCGGTGGCTTCCCGCCTCCACGATCGTCTCGGGCCCTCAGCTGATCGCCAACTGGGCCGACTTCCCGGCCATCGCCGAAGCGGGTGACGGCTCGCTCGTGGCCCATTGGCTGGAGCGCATCGGCTCGGCCGGCTTCGACTACGGAATCTCCCTCGCGCGCTCCACCGACGGCGGCAAGAGCTGGCAGCCGCTCGGCCGGCTGAACGACGATGCCGTGAGCGCCGAGCATGGCTTCGTCTCCTGGGTCCAAGAAGGCTCGGGGCTTCGGGCTTTCTGGTTGGATGGCCGGGAACAGCCGCGAGGCGGCGCCACCACGCTACGAACCGCTCGAGTGGGCAGCCGGGTCGAGCCCAGCCAGTGGCTCGACGAGCGGGTCTGCGACTGTTGCCAGACCAGCGCCACCCTCACGGATGCCGGGACGTTGGTGGCCTATCGAGATCGCTCCGCGCAAGAGATCCGGGACCTCGCGCTCGGACGCTGGACCGGGGCCTCCTTCCTCTCCCTAGCCGGACCGCCGGCCGATCGCTGGAAGATCACCGCCTGCCCGGTCAACGGCCCGGCTCTGGCGGCCCGGGGCAAGCAAGTGGCGGTGGCCTGGTACACCGCGAGCCAGGAGAAACCGCGCGTTTCCTTGGCCTTCTCGACGGACGCCGGCACCACTTTCGGTGCGCCCATCGAGGTGGATGGCGGGAGGCCGCTCGGCCGCCTCGGCCTGCTGCTGCTCGACTCCGGAGAGGCCGTGGTGAGCTGGTTGGCGGCGGTCGAAGGCGGTGCGGCGGTCCAGCTCCGGCGGGTTCGCCCGGACGGCCGCTCGGGAGCCGCGCTCGCCGTGGCAAGGACCGGCACCGGCCGGGCCGGCGGCGTTCCTCGTATGGCGCTGCTGGCGGACAAGATCTACCTGGCGTGGGTCGACTCCGCGTCCCAGCCCCAGCGGCTGAGGGTTCGCGAGCTCGCCCCGACCGAGCTCCCGGCTCCCTGAACGCCCGGTTTTTCCGGGATCCTCTCTACCCTACTTCCTCTCGCGGTCCGCTCCGGCGTTCATCCGCCGGGCCGAGCGGCGGCGTAGTGCCGGGCGAACTCGACGCGCATACGCGCCATCCGACACACGGAGGACTTCGACATGAACCGTTCTATTCAGGGGACCTGGAGGGCCGCCGGCACCTGCATCGCTGGCCTGGTGCTCGCCGCGAGCGCCTTCGCCTCGAGCCACCGCGAGGCGCCCTTCATCACCGAACAGCCGAAAGTGGACGGCACCGACTTCTACATGTTCAGGAGCTACGAGACCGGGCGCGAGGGCTTCGTCACCTTGGTGGCCAACTACGTTCCGCTGCAGGACGCCTACGGCGGCCCGAACTACTTCACGCTCGACAAGGACGCCCTCTACCGCATCCACATCGACAACTCCGGCGACGGCGTGGAAGACCTCACGTTCCAGTTCCGGGTCAGCACCCTGCTCTCCGACATCGCCATTCCGGTAGGCGGCCAGACGGTGTCGATCCCGTTGGTCAACGCCGGGCAGATCGGCCTCGCCCAGGGCAGCGCCGCGCAGAACCAGCGCGAGTTCTACAGCCTGCAGCTGATCCGCGGCGCCGTGGACAGCCCGAGCCGGAGCGTCCAGGCGGTCCGTGAGGCCACCAGCGGCTCGCCTCTCTTCGGCAAGCCGATCGACAACATCGGCGAAAAGAGCCTGCCGGACTACGATTCCTACGCCCGCAGCTTCATTTCCAACATCGCCATCCCGGGCTGCGGCAACGGCCGCGTGTTCGTGGGCCAGCGCAAGGAGAGCTTCGCCGTCAACCTGGGCGAGATCTTCGACCTGGTCAACCTCTCGAACCCTTTGGGGCCCGAGGACTCTCAGCCCTCCAAGACCGACGACAAGAACATCACCTCCTTCATCCTGGAAGTGCCGATCGCCTGCTTGACGGGCGGCCGTACCGAGATCATCGGCGGTTGGACGACGGCGGCCCTCCGCCGCAACCGCACCCTGCGCACCGATCCCACCTTCGATCAGCCCAGCTTCGAGCGCAACGGTGATTTCGTGCAGGTCTCCCGTCTCGGCATGCCGCTGGTCAACGAGGTGGTGATCGGCCTCAAGGACAAAGACCGCTTCAACGCCAGTCAGCCCAAGGACGACGCCCAGTTCGCCACCTACGTCACCAACCCAACGCTGCCCGAGCTGCTCGAGATCCTCTTCGGCGGAGCCGGCGTTCGGGCGCCCAACAACTTCCCCCGGCAGGACCTGCTCGCTGCCTTCGTCACCGGCATCCAGGGCCTGAACAAGTTCGGATTCGGCGAGATGGAGCGGCTCAACGTCACCATCCCGCCCACCCCGGCCGCCTCGCAGAACCGTCTGGGCGTGATCGGCGGCGACAACGCCGGCTTCCCCAACGGTCGTCGCCCGGGCGACGACGTGGTGGACATCGAGCTGCGCGTGGCCATGGGCCTGCTCTGCCACGCCTTTCCTGGAGCCTTCGGTTGCAACCCGGCCGACGCTCCTTCTGGCACCCTGCCCTTCACCGATGGTACCTGGCAGCATCCGAGCCAGTTCGACGCGACTTTCCCCTACCTGAAGACGCCGCTCGCCGGCTCGCCGAACTCGCCGCGGGTGTTCACCGCCACTCTCGAGGGGCGCCAGCAGGTGCCGGCCAATGCTTCCACCGCCGGCGGCGCCTGCACCGGCGTGCTTGACGCCGACGGCAGCTCCTTCTCCCTGAGCTGCACGCACACCGTCTCCGGCCCGACGGCCGCCCACATCCACCAGGGCGCCGAAGGCAGCAACGGCCCGGTGGTCTGCGACTTCGGCGGCCCGGCCAGCCCGATCCAGTTCACCTGCCCGCTCACTCCGGAGCTCCTCTCTGCGCTGCGCCAGGGCGGCCTCTACGTGAACGTCCACTCGGGAAGCTTCCCGGGCGGGGAGATTCGCGGTCAGCTGAAGTAGTTCTCACTCCGCCGGGCGGGGGCTTCAGCCCTCACCCGGCGGATTTCCCCTCTCGAGATCCCCGCCAAGGAGCCCGGTGTGAAGCGTCCCAACGCAGCCCTCCTCGCCCTCCTCTGCACCGTGGCGATGCCCAGCTCGGCTTTCGCTCACGACATGTGGCTGTCTCCCTCGAGCTTCTCGCCTGCCCTGGGCGAGCTGGTGAAAGTGACGCTTCTGGTGGGCCACCCCCAGGAAGGCGCCGAGCCGGTGGCCAGGAACCCCGAGAGACTGGTGGAGTTCAGTGCGGAAAGCGGTAGCAGCCGGCGGCCGGTGCTCGGCCAGGACGGCGTGAGCCCCGCAGGCCTCTTGCGGACCGAGGCGGCGGGACTCGAGACTCTGCTCTACCAGAGCAACCAGGCTCGCAGCGAGCTCCCGGCGGATCGCTTCGAGCGCTACCTCGCCGAGAAGGGCCTCGACTCCATCGTTGCCGCGCGCCAGGCCGCTGGTCAGTCGGACCGGCCAGGCCGCGAGCTCTATTCCCGGTGCCTCAAGGCTCTGCTGGCCGTGGCCGGCCACGCCCCGGCGGAAGACCGCCCCCATGGTCTGCCTCTCGAGCTCGTTGCCAGGGGCCCTCTGGCCTCGTCTCGCCCTGGCCGAGAGATTCCTCTCGAGCTGCTTTTCCACGGCAAGCCGCTGGGAGATGCCCACGTGGAGTGGGTTCGGCTCGATGGCTCCGGAGAGCGCGTCCGTGCCCGCACGGACGCCCGCGGGCGCGTGGTGGCGAAGCTTGCCTCGCCGGGCCCCTGGCTGGTCACCGCGGTGGTGATGGTTCCAGCCGCACCCGGCTCGGACGCCGACTGGGAAAGCTTCTGGGCTTCGCTGACCTTCGAGCTTCCCGGGCCTGACCGCGCCTGAGACGCCGTGCGCGGGCACTTCGGCTCTGAGCCCTCTTTCCCATAGAATGCCGCTGCGCCGGTGCCCTGCGAGCTGGGGACGCTCGAACTCTCGGGCGGCTGGGGGGAAGGCCGGGCGATCGAGTTCCAGTACTGAGAAAGGGCAAGGGTGGGCAGCTCCCCGGACAGGAGTGCCGGCTCGGTCTTTGAGCGTCTTGCCGAGCGGGCACGGCGTAAGAGCACGACCATCATCCTCGCCGAAGGCGGCGACCCCCGGGTTCGAGAGGCGGCCCGGCGTGCGGCGGCCATGGGGCTTTGTCGGCCCGTCGTGGTGGCGCCCGAGCCGCAGGAGGCCGGTGCCGGCGGGGACGGCGTGCTGTGGGTCCACCCCGCGAGCGACCCCGAGCTTCCCGCTCTCGAAACGAGGCTCCACGAGCGCCTGAGCGAGCTGCGGATCGCTGATCGCCACGATCTCGCCGCGCTGGCTCGCGACCCTCTGCACTACGCCGCCCTCTGGCTGGCTGCCGGCCGGGCCGACGGCATGGTGGCCGGAGCCGTGGCCACCACCTCCGAGACCCTGCGTGCGGCGCTCCGGGTGGTGGGCCCGAGGCCTGGGCTGCGCTGGGTATCTTCCTGCTTCCTGATGGACTTCCCCGATCGGCCGCCCTTGATCTACAGCGATTGTGCGGTGATTCCCGAGCCCGGCCCCGAAGCCCTCGCCGACATCGCCGAGGCCGCGGCGGCTTCTTGCCGCTTCCTGCTCGAGGAAGAGCCGCGGGTGGCCCTGCTCTCCTTTTCCACTCTCGGCAGCGCGGTTCATCCCCGTGCCGACAAGGTGCGTCGGGCGCTCGAGATCTTGCGCGAGCGCGGCGCCGGCTTCGAGGTCGACGGCGAGCTCCAGGCTGACGCCGCCCTGGTGCCCTCGGTGGCCGCCCGCAAGGCGCCGGCGAGCCCTGTCGCGGGGCGAGCCAATGTGCTGGTTTTCCCGGACCTGGACTCCGGCAACATCGCCTACAAACTGACCGAGCGGCTCTCTGGCGCCCAGGCGATCGGCCCGCTGCTTCAGGGGCTCGCCCGCCCGGTTCACGACCTCTCGCGTGGCTGCTCGGCAGACGATATCCTCGGCGTGATGGCCGTGGCCGGCCTCGAAGCCATGGAGGGGAGATAGCGGATGAAAGTGCTAGTCGTCGGGTCGGGCGGCCGCGAGCACGCGCTCTGCTGGAAGCTGCGGCAGAGCCCGGAGCTCAAGGAGCTCTACTGCGCCCCCGGCAACCCGGGGATCGGCGAGATCGCCGACCTGGTCCCGATGGCCTCCGAGGAGGTGCACCGCCTCGCCGACTTCGCCGCCGCCCTGAAGATGGACCTGACCGTGATCGGGCCCGAGCTGCCGCTCTCCCTGGGCCTGGCCGATGAGCTGCGTAACCGCGGCCTGGCCGTCTTCGGCCCCAGTCGCGTGGCGGCCGAGCTCGAGGCGAGCAAGGTCTTCGCCAAGCTGTTCATGCAACGGCATTCGATTCCTACCCCGGAGTTCCTGGTCGCCCACGATCGCCAGGAGGCCGAGAAGGCCGCCGCCTATTTCGGCTTCCCGGTGGTGCTCAAGGCGGACGGGCTGGCTTCCGGCAAGGGGGTGATGATTCCCCAGGACGCCGAGGAGCTCGAAGCGGCGCTCAGCTCGCTCTTCGACGAGCGGCGCTTCGGGGCGGCCGCCGAGCGGGTGGTGGTGGAGCGCTGCCTCTCCGGTGAGGAGGTCTCCTTCATCGCCCTCTCGGACGGCGAGCAGATCCTGCCCTTCGCCACCAGCAAGGACTACAAGCGCCTGGGCGACGGCGACACCGGCCCGAACACCGGGGGGATGGGTGCCCACAGCCCGTCGGGAGTGCTCTCGCCGCGCGACGGTACGACGGTGCTCGAGAAGATCCTCCAGCCCACCATCGCCGGCATGGCCGAAGAGAATCGCCGCTTCGTGGGAGTGCTCTACGCCGGCCTGATGCTGACCGAGGAGGGCCCGCAGGTCCTCGAGTACAACGTGCGCTTCGGCGACCCGGAGGCCCAGGTCCTGATGCTGCGCCTGGAGAACGACTTGCTCCCGGTGCTGGTCGACGGCGCGGCGGGTAACTTCGGCGCTCACCGCCTCCGCTTCCGCAAAGAAGCTGCGGCCTGCGTGGTGCTGGCGAGCGCCGGCTACCCCACCAAGGCGAGCCGAGGCGAGGTGATCGAGGGGCTGGAGGCGGCTTCCGCCTTTCCAGGGGTGGAGATCTTCCACGCCGCCACCTCCGAGAAGGATGGCCAGGTGCTGACCGCGGGTGGCCGGGTGCTCAACGTCTGCGCCCTCGGGCCTCGCCTGGTCGATGCGCTGCGCCGGGCCTACCAGGCAGCCGGCGTCCTGCACTGGCCGGGCAAGATCCAGCGCACCGACATCGGCCGCAGGGTACTCGAAGCCAGCGCTTTGCGCCGCGGCTCGCTGTCCGAATCCTGACGCTCCTGGGCCGCCGCGGCGCGGAATCAGGCCATTGACTCCGCAACGAAGCGACGGCCATAATGGCACTCGGCTTCTCACAGCCTCTTCGAGCACTCTCCGGGCCGGTTGCCGGCTCGCTCGGCGGTGAAGTCTCCGCGCCCACAAGTCACTGGCTGGTACCTTTCATGCATCAAGGGTGATCCGATCATGTCTGGCTGTTCAGGTTGCTCCTATCGCGGAATGTCCACTGCCGTCGAGGACGGCTTCGTGGGCGTTCGCTTTCGTGAAGAAACGAATCTCACGCTGTGCGCTTCCCAGGGCACGATCTACGCTCAGGGCGACTCCGTGATCGTGGATGTCGATGGCCACGGGCCCACCTTCGGCCGCGTCGAGCGCTCGCCGATGCCGGTGTTCAAACCCTGCCAGAAGTCCGGCGCCCGGCCCATTCTCCGCCTGGCCGATGACCAGGACCGCACCGCTTTCGAGCGCCAGATCGCCAACGAGCTGGCCGCCCGTCGCTATTGTCAGGAGCGGGCCAAGAACCTCAACCTCGACATCAAAATCTCTCGCGTCGACTTCAGCCTCGACGCTCACCACGGAATTTTCTATTTCACTTCCGAAGGGCGGGTGGATTTCCGCCAGCTGGTCCGTGACCTCGCGCAGCGCTTCTCCGTAAGAGTCAAGATGGTGCAAGTAGGCGCCCGAGACGAAGCAGCGTTGGTAGGCGGCATCGGTGTCTGCGGCCGCACGCTGTGCTGCTCCACCTGGCTCAAGGATTTCCGGCCGATCTCGATCGGCATGGCCAAGCGCCAGTCGCTGTCGCTCAACCCGTCCAAGATCTCTGGCCAGTGCGGCCGCCTGCTGTGCTGCCTGGCGTACGAGAACGATCAGTACGACGACCCGAAGAAACGTCCTCGAAGCCCGGTGATTGCCGACTATGAGTAATCGCAAGCTGATTCGCCCCGAAGTGGGTGACCTCAAAAAGGACGGTTCTTCTCGTGCCGTCCGCCGCAAGCAGACTCCGCCCGAGCAGACCAACGCCGAGGAGTTCTACTACCTCAAGCAGATGGCGGCGAAAACGCCGATGGTGGTGATTCTCACCAACGACGAAGAGTTGCGCGGCTGGATCGAGTGGTACGACAAGGGCTCGATCAAGCTCAACCGTACCTCCGGCCCCAACCTGCTGATCAGCAAGCACAGCATCCGCTACATGTTCAAGGAAGAGGAACTCAAGACTCGCCGGCGGGTTCGCAAGGCCAACGACGATCGCCCGGGCGACGAAGACTAGACGGCCTTCCTCTCGAACAGAAAGGTACCTTTGCCCGGAACCGCACTCCGGCCGTTATTGGCCATCACTCAGGGCGATCCGGCTGGCATCGGTCCGGAGACCCTGGCGAAGCTCGTGCTCCAGGAGGACTCCGCGGAGCGCCCCTACCGCCCGCTCCTGATCGCCGAGCGGGCCGCCTTCGAGCCACTCCACCGCCGGCTGCCGGCGCTCCCCTGGGACCGCCTCCACTTTCTGGGGACTGCACCCTCGCCGGCGGAGTTGGAAGCCCTGGACCCAGCCCTCGTTCCGGTTCTCGATCCAGTGGCCGAGCGGCGCACCGTGGAGCCCGGCAAGCCGGGGCCGCAGGAGGCCCACGGTGCTCTGGCCGCGCTCGACGCCGGCATCGCGCTCGCGAAAGAGGGCTCCGTGGCAGCGCTGGTGACCGCTCCGGTGGCCAAGGAAGTGATCGCCCGCCATCGCCTCCCGGGCTTCGTCGGCCACACCGAGTACCTGGCTGAAGCCTGCGGCCTCAGCCGCTATGGCCGGGACTACCTGATGGCCTTCCTGGCGCCCGAGCTCCAGGTGGCCCTGCTTTCCACCCACCTGCCGCTGCGCGAAGCCCTCTCCCGGGTGGAACCGGGCCTGCTGCTCGAGGCGCTCGAATGCTTGTCTCGCCATGGCGGCGGGCGAATCGCCGTGGCGGGCTTCAATCCTCATGCTGGAGAGGGTGGCCTGCTCGGCTGGGAGGACGCCGAGCTGGTGGCACCCGCCGTGGCCCAGGCACGCCGCCATGGGCTGGACGTACACGGCCCGGAAAGCGCCGATTCGCTCTTCGCCCGGGCCCGCTCCGGCCAGTTCGACTGGGTACTCGCCCTCTACCACGACCAGGGCTTGATCGCCGTCAAGACGGCCTGCTTCGGTACGGCTACCAACTGGACCCTCGGCCTGCCATTCCTGCGTACCTCGGTGGACCACGGCACGGCTTTCTCCCTGGCCGGGCTGGGAGTGGCGGACGAACGGCCCTTGGCAGCGGTGGTGGCAGCCACCCTGGAGCTCCTCGGCGGCAGCCTGCCGCGCCGCCGGGCCCAGCTCGCCGAGCCGGCAGCCTCGACCTGAGATGGCTGCAACCCCCACTCCCGAGCGATTGCTGCAGCTGGTGCGGGCGATGGCCGGCCGGCCGATCGCGGTGGCTGCGGATCTGGTGGCGGATCGCTTCATCACCGGCAGCCCCAAGCGCATCAGCCGCGAGGCGCCGGTTCTGATCCTCTCCTTCGAGTCCGAGCGGGTGGTGCCGGGCGGCGGCGCCAACGCGGTCGCCAACGTCGCGGCGCTCGGCGGCCGGCCTCTGGCTCTGGGCGCGATCGGCGAGGACCCGAGCGGCCGGCAGCTGGTGGCCGGCCTCGAAGAGCTCGGGGTGGCGACCAGCGGCATTCTCACCCGCGCCGGCTGGCACACCCCCACCAAGACGCGCATCCTGGGCGGCGGGCGAAGCGGCGTCAAGCAGCAGATCGTGCGCTACGACATCGAGGAGAACCTCGAGCTCACCGGCGGGGACCTCGCCCGCTTCCGCGACTTCCTCTGCCGGGCCGAGGAGCGGCCTGCCGTGGGGCTGATCAGCGACTACGGCTATGGCTCGGCCACGCCCGCCCTGGTACCGCTGCTGCGCGCGGAGCTCGCCTCCGGCGCGACGCTCCTGGCCGACAGCCGCTACCGCCTGGCCGAGTTCGCCGGCCTGGATGGCGCCACTCCCAACGAGGAAGAGGCCGAGGCCCTGCTCGGCCATCGCTTGAGCGATCGAGCAGCCGAGGCGAGCGCCTCGGGCCAGGCCCTACGCGAACGCTTGGGTATGCGCTTCCTGCTGATCACCCGCGGCAGCCGCGGCATGATGCTCGCCGTCGAAGAGGGCACCGCCCTCATCCCCGTCCACGGCACAGACCAGGTGGCGGACGTCACCGGCGCCGGCGACACGGTGATCGGCTCCTTCGCCCTGGCGCTCGCCGCCGGGGCTTCACCGCTCGAAGCAGCTCTTCTCGCCAACTATGCCGGGGGTGTGGTAGTCATGAAAATGGGCACCGCCACCCTCTCCCGCGCCGAGCTCGCCGAGGCGATCGAGAAGGACCCGCTACCGCTCGAGGAGATGCAATGGGTCGCGTGCTGAGGGTCGAGGAACTGGCAGCCGAGATCGCCCGGCTCCAGGCCGCAGGCCAGAAGGTGGTGTTCGCCAACGGCCACTTCGACTTGCTGCACGTGGGCCATCTGCGCTACCTCGCGGCCGCCCGGGCCGAAGGGGATGCGCTGGTGGTGGCGATCAACAACGACGCTTCGGTGGCGAGCCTCAAGGGAGCCGGCCGGCCGGTGGTGCCTGCCGAAGAGCGAGCGGAGCTCCTCGCCGCTCTGGCCCCGGTGGATTTCGTGGTGATCTTCGAGGGCGATAGCCCGGCGCCGCTGCTCGCCCGCCTGAAACCCGATATCCACTGCAAGGGCACCGACTACGGCACTCCCGAGCGGGTCCCCGAATTCGGCGTGGTGGCGGCCTACGGCGGCGCCACCCGCCTGGTGGGCGATCCCAAGGACCACGCCACCAGCGACTTGATCCAGCGCGTCAAGGCCCTGCCATAATCGCGCCGCCGTGCGCATTCTGCTGATTCGCACCAGCGCCCTGGGCGACATCGTCCACTGCTTGCCGGTGCTCACCGCCCTCCGGCGGGAGCGGCCCGAGGCGAAGATCGCCTGGGTGGTGGAAGAGGCAATGGCGCCGCTGCTGGCCGGCCATCCGGATCTCGACGAGTTGATCCCCGTGCGCCTGCGCCCCTGGCGCAAGCAGCCCTTCGCCGCCGCGACAAGGCGGGAGGTCTGGGCCCTGATCCGGCAGCTGCGGGCCTTTCGCGCCGACGTAGCCCTCGACCTGATGGGCAACCACAAGGCCGGAGTGCTCGCCTGGCTCTCGGGAGCACCCGCGCGGATCGGGGCGCAGCGCAAAGCCCGGCGCGAGGCCTCGAGCAGCGCGTGGATCAACCGGCCCGTGGCGGTCGCCGGCCAGCACGCGGTGGATCGAGCGCTGTCGCTGCTCGCCGGGCTGGGCCTCGAGCCTCAGCGGGCGGACTTCGGGCCAGAGAAGATCCTGGCGGCTGGCACGCCGGAATCGGTGCCGTTGCCCATCGACGTGGTGATCCACCCCGGGGCCGGCTGGGCCAACAAGGTCTATCCGCCCGCATCCTGGGGCGCCGTGGCCCGGCAGCTGGCCGCGAACGGATTCTCGGTGGGAGTGGCGCTCGCCCGCGGCGAGGAAGCTCTGGCCCAAGAAATCGAGACCACGAGCGGAGGCGCCGCCCGTCGCGTCGAAGCCGGCTCGCTGCCCGCCCTCGCGGCCACCCTGAGGGCCACCCGGCTGCTCCTAGCCGGGGACACCGGTCCGCTCCACCTGGCCCACGCCCTCGGCACGCCGGTGGTCGCCGTGATGGGCCCCACCGACCCCGCGCGCCACGGCCCCTACGGCCGGCCGGACCTCGCCCTCGCCCTCACCCTGCCCTGCAGCGGCTGCTACAAACGCCTCGACGGCCCCCGCGCCTGCCTCCTCTCCCTGAGCCCGGAAGAAGTGGCCGCGAAGGCTCTCGCGGTTCTGGGTTGAAGAACTAGAATTCTTCTATGAAGTCGCGGGTGTACACTGACACTTCGGTGATCGGGGGTTGTGAGGACGAAGAGTTCCGCGAGCCCTCCCAGCGGCTCATCTCGGCCTTCGTTAGCGGTCAGCTGAAGCTGGTGCTGTCAGAGCTCACGTTGCGAGAACTCGAGACAGCCCCTGACCCTGTGCGGCAGGTACTCAGAGGCGTCCCGGACGCGCACCTAGAAACGCTCTTGCTGTCGGCTGAAGCCGAGGAACTCGCGCAAGCCTATATCCGGGAAGGTGCGCTAGGGCCCAGAATGCTGGTGGACGCACTGCACCTCGCGGTCGCGACCGTGGCTCGCGTGGACGTGCTGGTCAGCTGGAACTTCAAGCACATCGTGAATTTGCAGCGGATTCACAGGTACAACGCCGTCAACCTAAAGAATGGCTACCCGCTACTGGAAATCCGCACTCCCAGGGAGCTTGTCGGATATGAGCGAGACCGGGAAGAAGAAGTTTGACTCCGTCGACAGCATGCGCCAGGCAAGGGACCGACTTGCCGCTGAGATTGCAGGCATGGATCACCAGGAGCTCACACGGTGGCTGCGAGGCTACGACTTTCGGGACCCTCTGCTCGGACGTCTTGCCGAACGTGCAGTCGCCTCGGCTCCTAAGCCTCCACCTAGGCCCCTGCGAAGTCCCATGCGGCGGCAGCCTCTGGCTGGAGGTGGCGCTTCTTCACAGCGCTGAGGCCAAGCCCTCGCACTTCCAACCAGACGCCTCCCTCGGCGCCGCTGAGCCCTACTCGGCCAGGAGGTAGGAGAAGATGAGCGGTGCCACGATGGTGGCGTCGGACTCGATGATGAACTTGGGCGAGGGGATGTCGAGCTTGCCCCAGGTGATCTTCTCGTTGGGTACGGCGCCGCTGTAGGAGCCGTAGGACGTGGTGGAGTCGCTGATCTGGCAGAAGTAGGACCACAACCGCACTTCCTGCTCCAGGTCCTGGGCGATGAGCGGCACCACGCAGATCGGGAAGTCGCCGGCGATGCCGCCACCGATCTGGAAGAAGCCGAGCCCACGGTCGCGGGTGGTCTCCTGGTACCAGTGGATCAGCCGGTGCATGTAGTGGAGGCCGCCCTTCACCACGTCGAGCCCCACTTCGCCCCGCACCGTGGCGGCCACGAACATATTGCCCAGAGTGGAGTCCTCCCAGCCGGGCACGAAGATCGGCAGGTCGCGGGCTGCGGCTTCGTTGAGCCAGGAGTTGCGCGGGTCGATCTGGTAGCTGCCGGCGAGTTCGCCGGAGCGCAACACCTCATAGAAGAACTCATGGGGCAGGAAGCGGCGGCCCTCGCTGCCGGCGCTCGTCCAGCGGCGCAGCATGGTCGCCTCGATGCGGCGCATGGCTTCCTCTTCCGGGATGCAGGTGTCGGTGACGCGGTTCAGCCCCTGCTCGGCGAGCTTCCACTCTTCCTCGGCCGAGAGAGCGCGCCAGTTGGGGATGCGGCGGTAGTGGTCGTGGGCCACGAGGTTGAAGAGGTCTTCTTCGAGGTTGGCGCCGGTGCAGCAGATGGCGTGCACCTTCTCCTGTCGGATCATCTCCGCCAGCAGAATGCCGAGCTCGGCGGTGCTCATCGCGCCCGCCAGGGTCACCAGCATCCGGTTGCCCTGGGCCAGCTGCTGGCGCCATGCCTCGGCGGCCTCGATCACCGTGGCCGCGTTGAAGTGGCGGTAGTGGTGGCAGAGGAAGTCCTTCACCGCCTTGTAGTTGTTGGCCATTCTGCTGCCCTCCCTTTCCCGGCTTGCCGCCCTATTCCTCTTCGTCGCCCAGCGAAAGCCCCATGTCGCGCGCCGCCAACAGGCAGTGATCGTCCATCGGCACGGTCTTCATCCGCCGGCTGGTGGACGACAAGGGCACGGCTCGCACATCCGGCGGGTCGAGGGCCACCATGGTGGAGAACTTGCCCTGGGCCACCATCCGCACTGCAGCCGAGCCGAATTGTAGTGCCAGCATGCGGTCGCGAGGAGTGGGCCGACCTCCCCGTTGCAGGTGCCCGAGCACCACGGTGCGGGTCTCCTTGCCGGTGTGCTCGGTGATCTGCCGAGCCACCACCTCGGCGATACCACCCAGACGGGCCTCCTTGCCCACTTCCCCCGAGGCCTTGAACACCATCTCGCCGCCCTTGGGCTTGGCCCCCTCGGCCACCACCACGATCGAGAAATGGCGCCCCTGCGCCTCGCGATCCATGATCTTTCGGCAAACCGGCTCGATGTCGTAGGGGATCTCGGGCAAGAGAATCACGTCCGCGCCGCCGGCCACTCCGGCGTGGAGGGCGATCCAGCCGGCGTAGCGCCCCATCACCTCAACCACGAAGACCCGCTCGTGGGACTCGGCCGTGGAGTGCAGGCGGTCGAGGGCGTCCGTCGCCACGGAAACTGCGGTGTCGAAGCCGAAGGTGACCACCGTGCCTTCGAGATCGTTGTCGATGGTCTTCGGAACACCAACGATCGACATCCCCATCTCGGCCAGCCGATTGGCGATGCGCATCGAGCCGTCGCCGCCGATGGCGATCAGGGCGTCGATGCCGAGGTTGGCGTAGTTGGCGACGATCTCGGTCGAGCGGTCCACCCCGGTCACGGTGCCATCCGGAAGCTTGAACGGGAAGTCGAAGGGGTTGCCCTTGTTCACGGTACCCAGGATCGAGCCCCCGGTGTGGGTGATCCCGCGCACGGATTCCGCTGTCAGCTGCAGGATCTGGCTGGTGTCGAGCAGACCGAGATAGCCCTTGCGGATGCCCAGCACTTCCCAGCCGCGCCGGCAGGCCGAGAGCACCACCGCCCTCACCACGGCATTGAGACCGGGCGCGTCCCCTCCCCCGGTGTTGACGGCGATTCGGCGTATCTTGCGTTTCATGGCCCCTCCGGAACCTCGGATCGGGGTATCTTAACCCCCTCCTTGAACGCTCCTGTGCCAGCAGGGGCCCCGAGAGGGACTCGCACCCGGCTCTCCCCGCCATCTCTCCTGCTAGACTCCACGCGTCCTAGCGACCTTGACCGCGATCCTCAGCGGGTCGCAGCCAAAATACGGCGGAGCCACCAGCCATGCCTGCACGCCCGTTTACTCTCGGCATCGAAGAGGAATACCAGATCATCCATCCCGAAACCCGGGAGCTGACCTCCTACATCCAGGAGTTCCTCGAGCGCGGCAGCGTGGTGCTCAAGGACCAGATCAAGCCGGAATTCCTCCAATCGCAGGTGGAAGTGGGCAGCAAGATCTGTCACTCGATCGAGGAAGCGCGAAGCGAACTGGTGCGCCTGCGCCGTACGGTGATCGAGGTGGCCGAAAGCGCTGGGCTCAAGGTGGCCGCGGCGAGCACTCACCCCTTCTCGAAGTGGACCGAGCAGCGCATCACCGCCGGCGAGCGCTACACCAAGCACGAACGGGAGATGGCCGACGTAGCGCGGCGGCTGTTGATCTTCGGCATGCACGTGCACATCGGCATCGAAGACAAAGACCTGATGGTCGACGTGATGGACCAGGCCCGGTACTTCATCCCTCACCTGCTCGCCTTGTCCACCAGCTCGCCGCTCTGGCACGGCCGCGAGACGGGCCTGAAATCCTACCGTTCGGTGGTCTTCGAGGGAGTGCCTCGCAGCGGCCCGCCACCGGCCTTCGCTTCCTGGGCCGAGTACCAGCAGTTCATCGACACGCTGATCAACACCCATTGCATCGAGGACGGCACGCGCATCTGGTGGGATATCCGCCCGCATTGGAAGTTCCCCACCCTCGAGTTCCGGGTCACCGACATCTGCAGCCGCCTCGACGACGCCATCTGCCTCGCGGCGTTGATCCTCGCCATCGTCACCAAGCTGATCAAGCTGCGGCGCTCGAACATGTCCTGGCGGCGCTACCGCCACCACCTGATCACCGAGAACAAGTGGCGCGCCGTGCGCTACGGCATCGACGGCAAGCTGCTCGACTTCGGTCGCCAGGAGGAGGTGGACTTCCCGCAGCTCGCCCGCGAGCTCCTCGAGCTGGTGGACGATGTGGTGGATGACCTCGGCGTGCGCGGCGAGGTGGAGCACGTGAACACCATCCTCAAGGAGGGCACCAGCGCCGACCGCCAGCTCGCCGTCTATCGCAAGACCGGCGACCTCAAGGCCGTGGTAGACCACGTGATCGCCGAAACCCGCCTGGGAACCTGATCTCGGGGAACGTTCCGGCGGTAGGCCCCTACCGTTTCACGTAGCGCTCGAAGAGCTTGAAGATGCGGCGGTATTCGTCGAGCCAGCTCGAGGGCTGGCGGAAGCCGTGGGGCTCGACGGGGAAGATCGCCACTTCCCAGTCCTGCTTGCCGAGCTCGATCAGCCTCTGGGCCAGGCGAACGGTGTCCTGGAAGAACACGTTGTCGTCCTGCATGGGCGCGCAGATCAGGAGCGGCCGGGCGAGACCGTCGGCGAATTCGATCGGCGAGCTCTTCTGATAGGCCTCGGGGTCGAGATCAGGCGTGTTGAGGATGTTCGAGGTGTAGTCGTGGTTGTAGTGGGCCCAGTCGGTCACCGGCCGCAGCGCCGCACCGGCGGCGAACAGCTCGGGGCGCTTGAACAGGGCCATCAGCGTCATGAAGCCGCCGTAGGAACCGCCGTAGACGCCGAGCCGCGTGCGATCCGCGAGCCCCCGCTCCTCGAGGTAGGCGGCCACGTCCTCGAGGTCCTCGAGTTCGGGGGTGCCCATCTGCCGGTAGATCGCCGTTCGCCAGGCCCGGCCGTACCCCGCCGAACCGCGATAGTCGAGGTCCACCACCACGTAGCCGTGCTCCACCAGGAAGCTGTGGAAGAAGAACTCGTGGAAGTAGCTGGACCAGCCCTGATGGGCGTTCTGCAGGTAGCCCGCGCCATGGATGAAGAAGATGGTCGGATACCGCCGGGCCTCTTCGGCTGGCAAGGCGCTGCCGGGCTCGAGCGACCAGCCATCCTTCTCGGGAGGCAGGTAGAGCCGCACGTAGATCGGCGGCACGCCGTGGCTGGACGGCACCGCCAGGTAATGCGGTGGCCGCCAGGGCAGGCTGGTGAAGGCGGCACTCGCGGTGCGGGTGAGCCGTACCGCCTCGGCTCCCGGCTGGTTGGCCTGGACGTAGAGCTCGGGCGGAGCCAGAGCCTCGGAATGGAGCAGGAGCAGCTTGCTCTCGTTCGGTGAGAGTTCGAAGCTGTTCTGCCCGCCCAGGCTCGTGACCTGTTCGCTGGCTCCGGAGGCGACCGGAACGCGGTACACCTCGACGATGCCCGGATTGGTGGCACTCGCCAGGTAGTAGAGCGTGCCGCCGTCCCGGCTCGGCTGAACTGCGGAGACCGTGAACTCGCCCTCGGTGAGCCGGCGCGGGCTGGCGCCGGTTTCGGCCAGCGAAATCAGACAGAGCTGCGAGTAGCCGCTCTCCTCGGAGAGGAAGTACAGCTCGTCGTGACCGTGGAGGAAGCCCATCTCGTTGAAATCCCAGTTGATCCAGGCCTCGTCGTGGAGGCGATGGAGTGGCACCAGGGCTTTGCCTTCGAGGTCTACGCGGGCGATCCAGCGGTCCTTGTTGTCCGCGGAGTAGGCCATCACCACCAGGTAGCGGCCGTCGTCGCTCCACTTCGGTGGATCGAAGCGCACGGGTCGGGGCTCCGGCTTCTTCGCCTCGGCCGTCGGCTGAGACTCGGCCTCCGGGTTGGCCGGAGGGGCTTCCTCCACCACGGGTGGCGGCTCCTCCGGGCCGTCCGGTACGCCGCCCCCGCCTGGCTGCTTGCCAAGCGGCAGATCCTCCTGCTCGAGCGCTCCGGGGCCCGCTTCCTTCAGGCGCTTCTCTCGCTCTTTCGCCAGCCGCCGCAGCTCGGCCAACGGGTCCTCGCTGATGCCCGGCAGGGCCGAGAGAGCCAGCTCGTGCTGCTGGTGAGAGGCGAGGTCGAGGAGCATCACGCGCTCCGTGGCTGGCTCGCCGGTTCCTACTTTGGGCCGCACTTCTTTGGGCTCGACGTAGCCGGAGGCGGTCACGAAGGCCGCCATCATGCTCTTCTTACCGCGGTTCTCCTCCTTCTTGCCCAACACCACCACAAGCCAGTCGCCGGTGGGAGAGAGCGCCAGCTGGCGAATCTCGACCCCTTCTCCGAGATAGAAGGCCGGGGGCAGGCGGGTGGAGTCCTCCCGGCGCTCGCTCATCTCCCGGCCCCGGGCCGCCTGTTTCTTCTCCTTCTCCTTGCGCAGGAATTCGCTCAGCCGCGGAGCCGACTCCGCGAGGTAGCCCTTGGGCGGCTCTTCGACGGCTGGGTCTTTCTCGAGGCGGAGCTCGGCCACCTGGGCTTCGAGGCCGCTTTCGAGGTCTCGCACGAAGATCGCCTGGTCGCGTTGGAAGCTCACTCGGCGGCCGTCGGTGAGGAAAGCCGGCGAGCTCTCTTCCGCTGCGGTGCGTGTGAGCTGGCGTAGACGACCGGTGGCGAGATCCTTGACGAAGAGGTCCCCGGCCCGGACGTAGGCCTTCAGGCTGCGGTCCGGTGAGTAGACGCCGCCGGGGGCATCCGCCGTGCCGAGGTCCGCCAGCGCCACGGTGCGGCGAATCTGGCCTTCGAGATCCACTTCCACCAGGTCCCGAGCTTCCTCTCCGGGGCGCTTCTGGGAGAAATAGAGGGAGCGGCCGTCGTCGGCCCAGTAGGGCGCTTCGGGACTGTTGCCGATCCAGTCGGGGTCCGCCATGATGCGCTCGAGCGTGATGCCGCTCGGCTCTCCGGCCGGTTCCGCCGCCGAGAAGCTCGCTCCGCCCGGGCAAGCGAGCGCGGCCAGGAGAAAGAAGTGCAGGGGGCGGACTCGCAAGACCACGAAACGGGGGAGCCGGACCATCATGGCTGAGATCCTCGAGAAAAGGGCCGCGTGACCGGAAGCTCGGCGAGAATATCACCCGACATTTTTCGCCTTCGGCGGCAGGAGGTGGTGATGAGACTCAGCGGCATGGCAGCGTTCGCGGCCTGGCTCGTCCTCGGGGGGCTCCCGAGCTCCGCCCGCGCCGCCGACTGGCCGGGCTGGCGAGGGCCCGCGCGGGACGGGCAGGTCGCCGGCTTTGTGCCGCCCAAGGCCTGGCCCGGCCAACTCCGCTCCCTGTGGAGCACCGATGTGGGCTTGGGTCATGCCTCCCCGGTGGTGGTCGGGGAGCGCGTCTTCGTGCACGGCCGCGTGGAGCAGGAGGAAGTCGTGACGGCGCTCTCCCTCGCCGACGGCAAGGTGCTGTGGCGCATGAGCTACCCGGCACCCTACACCATGAACCCGGCCGCCTTCGGCCATGGTCCTGGGCCGAAATCGACGCCGCTCGTGGCAGAGGGCAAGCTCTTCACGCTGGGCATCTCCGGCATCCTCTCGGCGTTCGACGCGGAGAAAGGCGCGCTGCTCTGGCGCCAGGATCTGCACTCTCGATTCGTCCAGAGTTCGCCGCTCTACGGCACGGCGATGTCGCCCATCCTGGCGGATCACAAGCTGGTGGTTCATCTCGGCGGGCAGGATCAGGGGGCTCTGCTGGCCTTCGATCCCGAGACCGGCAAGGAGCTCTGGAGCCAGCCCTTCGACGGCCCGGGCTACGCCTCACCGGTGATCGCCGAGGTCGCCGGGGTGAAGCAGCTGGTCACCCAGAGCCAGCGCTTCCTGGTAGGGGTGGCACTCGCGGACGGCGCTCTTCTCTGGCAGCTGCCCTTCACCACCGAGTACGTGCAGAACATCGTCACTCCGCTGGTGGTGGGCGATGTCGTCTACTACTCCGGGCTCGACAAGGGCTTGATGGCAGCGCGCATCACCCGCGTGGAGAACGAGAACGGCCGCTCCCACTGGTCCCTGGCGCCGCTGTGGGCCAACGAGAGCGTGCCGCTCTACATGAGCTCGCCTGTGCTGGCGGCGGGCCAGCTCTGCGGGCTCTCGCACAAGCGCAAGGGACAGCTCTTCTGCGTGGATCCGAAAGACGGCAGGCTCGCCTGGTCAACCCCCGGGCGGGACGGCGAGAATGCCGCGCTGGAGGTGGCCGGCGACCTGCTCCTGGCCCTGACGGACGATGCCAGCTTGATCGTGGCGCGAGCGGGTGGCGCGGCCTACCAGGAATTGGCCCGCTACAAAGCCGGGCAGGCCGCGACGTGGGCCCACCCGGTGGTAATCGGCAACCGCATCCTGGTGCGGTCGGTGAAGGATCTGACGCTCTGGCAGCTCGAGGTGAAGCGGCGCTCCTAGAGCACCTTTCCCTTCACCTCGACCACCAGCACGCTGTCCTTGGCACTGTCGGTCTTGATGCGCAGGCTGCCCGTGAACGGCCCTTTGGGCATGCTCTCCGGCAGCACGAAGTGCACCTCGTACTTCTTGCCTTCTTCGAGCGGCTTCACCTCGAGCGTGGCGCCGGTGAAGGTGCTCTCGGCGCCGGTAACCTTCACCATCTCCGCCGTGAAGTTGGCCACCAGCAAGTTCGCCTCGGCGCCGCCGGCGAAGGTGAGCTCGCCGAAATCGAGCACCGGCGGCGTCACGGCCATCCGCGGCCGCACGAAGCCGGAAACCGGCAGCAGGAGCTTCTTCTGCTTGGGGTGGTTGGAGTAGATCTCGACGTTGGTGTTGAGCGGGCCCACCGGCGCCTGGTCGTAGTCGAACACCAGATCGACGATGAACTGCCTTCCTTTGCCGTTCTTCCACTGTTCTTCGGGCTTGGCCTCGTGGAAGGTGGCCTTGAGGTAGGGGAAGGGCGAAACCACCTGCTCGACCTTGAGATCCTCGAAGTCCACCGAGTAGATCACCTGTTTGACCTCGCCCGCCGGATAGCCCTGCCCCTTGATGAATCGGGCGAAGCCAGGATTCGCTACCAGGAAGTCCAGGGACTTGACCAGCAGGGAGAGCTGGATGTGCGGCGTGTCGGGGTCGTTGGTGAACACCGAGATCATCTTGGAGGTGCCGCCCTGGATGCCCTTGGTGTCGAGCGCGGCGTGGATCACGCCCTTGCCCTTGGGCGGGATGGTCTTGTCGAAATTCACCACCGTGCAGCCGCAGGCCGGCCGAACCTCCTTGATTTCGAGCGTTGCGTCGCCCTCGTTGCGAATGATGAAATCGTGCGTGGGTCGGTCGCCACGGGTGATCTCCCCGAGGTCGGCGACGGTTTCGTCCACCACCGCCTTCGGCTTGGGTCCGCTCGAGGGAGCGGTTTCCTCCGCGAAGAGGCTCGTGACTGGGAAGAGCAGGAAGAGCGAAAGGCTCGCGAGGAGCGCTCTCACAGTTCGGGGCATGGCCACCTACCTTGACGAAAGTTGGGGGGTTGCGACGGCCGCCGGCCGCCGAGAACACCTTGTGCTTAACAGGGAGAGAAAGTGAGAAATTCCCAGGGTCAAATCGGCCTCGACATCCACCTGATCGCGATCGGCGGCACCGGCATGGCGCCTCTCGCGGCGCTGCTCAAAGCGCAGGGTCATCGGGTGCGGGGCAGCGACGGCCCGCTCTACCCGCCGATGAGCACGCTGCTCGAACAAGCCGGAATCGTGCCCCTTGTTGGCTTCGATCCGGCCCACCTCTCGCCGGCGCCGGACCTGGTGGTGGTGGGCAACGCCGTTCCCCGCACCAATCCAGAGGCCCAGGAGGCCGAGAGACTCGGCCTGCCGACCCTCTCGATGCCCCAGGCTCTCGCCCGCTTCTGCCTGGCAGGGCGAAGGCCCTTGGTGGTGGCCGGCACTCACGGCAAGACCACGACCACCGCCATGGCCGCCTGGGTGTGGCGCTCGGCAGGACGGGATCCCGGCTTCCTGGTGGGCGGCCTGCCCAAGGACCTCGGGACGAGCTTCGCCCTGGGCGGCGGCGATCGCTTCATCGTGGAAGGGGACGAGTACAACGCTGCCTACTTCGACCGCGGCGCCAAGTTTCTCCACTACCAGCCCCAGACGTTGATCCTCACCAGCGCCGAGTACGACCACGCCGACCTCTATCCCACTCCGGAGGCCCTCTACGAGGCCTACGGCCGGCTGGTGGGCCTGCTGCCCAAGGACGGGCTGCTGGTGGCCTGCGGCGACTGGCCGGTGGTGCGCGAGCTCGCCGGGAGAGCTCGCTGCCGAAAGCTCTTCTACGGGCTGGAGCCGGAGAATGACGTTCGCCCGCTCCGAGGTATCGACAGCAGGCCGGATGGCTCGCATTTCGTGGTGGCGGATGCCGAGGCGGGCGAGGTGGAGATCCATCTGCCGATCGCGGGCGACCACAACGTGGCCAACGCCCTGGGCGCCTGGAGCGCTGCCCGCGCGGACGGCCTCGAGCCCGGCACGATCGCCCGAGCGCTGGCAGGCTTCCACGGCGTGGCCCGGCGACTCGATGCCCTGGGCGAGGCTTGCGGTGTGGTAGTGGTGGATGACTTCGCCCACCATCCGACCGCCGTAGAGAAGACCCTCGCGGCCCTCGCCCGACGCTATCCCGGCCGGCGGCGGATCGCTCTCTACGAGCCACGGAGCTTGACCGCCGGCCGCCGGATGTTCCAAGAGGCCTACCTCGAGGCCTTCCGCCTGGCCGACCGAGTGCTCTTCGCTCCGGTCTTCCACCGGGGCCGCCTCGAGGCCGAGGAGGTGCTCGACTTGCCCGCCCTGGCCGCAGAGCTGGGCCACGGCTCTCGGTGCTGCGCCTCGAACGACGAGGTGCTGGCAAGGGCGGTGGCTGACTCAGCGCCGGGAGACGTGATTGTCACCATGTCCTCCGGTTCGTTCGACGGCATGCCCCGCCGGGTCCTCGCCGCCCTCCGCGAGAAGCAGGCGGTGCTCGAGTAGACGGCTCGCAGGGAGTTCCGGTAGCTCGAGCAGATCTGCCAACGGACCGAGCAGCGCCGCCGCCGGCGCGAGCCCGATGAGTTCGCTCGCGAAGATGCGCGTCCCCTCCCTCTCGGCCTGCTCGCGAACCGCTTCGACCATCCGGAGCAGCGACGTCTGACGATAGTCGAGGAGGTTCAGGCTCACCTGGGCCCTCCTCCGACTCGGCAAGTAGACGCCGATCGCCCTCACCGCCGCCAGGCCGCCTGAGGAGGCTCGCACGGCTTTCGCAATGCGCTTCGCCACCTCGACCTCTGCGGTCTCGAGCAGGACGTTGAAGGCGATCAGGAAGAAGCGGGCGCCGACGACCGTGGCTCCGGCGGTCGGGTGGAGCCGCGCCGGGCCGAAGTCCGGCTGCCAGGATTCGTTCTTCATGCGCTCGGCTAGGCGAATCGGGCCGCCACGCCGGATCTCCGGCAGGCTGCGTCGCTCCGGCCGGCGAGCCGCCTCCTCGTAGAGGAAGACCGGCAGATCGAAGCGGCGGGCCACTTCGCCCGCCAGCCGCTCGGCCGCCGCTACGGCCCTTGCCATGGGTGTTGCTCCCAGAGGCACGAACGGCACCACGTCCACCGCCCCCACCCGCGGATGGGCGCCGGCCTGGACCGTGAGGTCGATCGCCTCGAGCGCGGCCTGGTAGAGGCCCAGCAGCGCCTGGTGGAGGCCCGCTTCGGAGCCCGCCAGGGTCAGCACGGTACGGTTGTGGTCCGGGTCCGGAGCCACGTCCAGCAGCTCGACACCCTCCACACTCACCGCCGCCGCTAGGCGCGCGATGACCTCGGGACGCCGCCCCTCGCTGACATTCGGCACGCATTCGAGCTCGGCCTTCACCGGGCTTCCTCCCTCGGACAGGCGTCCCGGTCTGCGCGCCGGTGCCGGCGGTTGCGCCGCTGCGAGCCGCGCTCCGAAAGCACGCTGTGGCGGATCGCCACAGCCCGGCGATATCCGGGTTTGGCCTCCACTTTGACGAGTGCTAGCATTGCGCCCAACTGGCCCCCGGGGCTCTCTTCTCGATCGCCATCCATGCCCTATCCTGGAAACGCCAACCTCGCTCCTGACGCTCAGGAGCGGATTATCCGCACCTTCCGTCAGACGCTGGAGCTCTCCGCCGAGGGCAGTCGCCAGGAAGCCATTCTAGGCTGCGACTTCATCCTGCGGATGGACCCGGCCTTCGAGCCCGCAAGGGTTCTGATGGGCCGACTCGGCGGCACCGTCTCCGGCTCGATCCCGACGGAAGATCTCGAGCGCTGGCTCACCGACGGTCCACCCGCCGGTACCGCCCCCGCGAAACCGGCCGCGAAGGAAGAGCAAGGCCTCGACTTCGATCCCTTCGACCTCGACGCCGAGCTGCCGGACCTGCCGAGCCTTCACGGCGGCCCGAAGCTCAGCGCACTCGCCGCTGGGCTCCAGGACCTCTTCGCCAAGGGCGATCTCAAGCGGCTGATCCAGGTGGCCGAGGAGAACCGCCACGAGGTGGCGGCGGATGCCGATGCCCGCCGCACCGTGGAGCAGGCCTACCACCGCCTGGAGGCCGAGCCCTACGTCAAGAGCTTCGCCGAGAAGGCCCGCCGCGCCCTGGCGGAGGGCCAGCAGGCCGAGGCTGAGAAATTGCTCGCCAAGGCCCGCTCGCTCGATGCCAGCCACCCCGAGCTGCTCGAGCTCGAAGCCCAGATCAGCGGCTCAACGAGGAAGCCAGCTACCGCCCAGCCGCCGGCCCCGGGGGGTTGGGCGGCCTTCCCGGAGCCCGGCAGTGACGGCGTTTCCTTCGACCCGGGCCTGGCGGCGAACGCGGACTTCATTCCGCCCTTCGGCGGCGAGCCCGCCGGCGCCGGGGAGAGCGACGAGCGCATTCGCCAGCTGCTCGTGGAAGGCCAGCAAGCGTTCAGCCGCGGCGACCTGCAGGCCGCGATCGACGCCTGGTCGCGGATCTTCCTCATCGACATCGATCACCCCGAGGCGGCTCGGCGGATCGAGGAGGCCCGCCGACTCAAGGCCGAGAGCGAGCGCAAGGTAGAGGAGCTCTTCCACGAAGCGGTCGCGGCCTTCGATCGCGGCGAGCGAGAGGTCGCCCGCCAGGGCTTCGAGAGGGTTCTCGCGGTGGCCCCCAGCTACTTCGCCGCCCGCGAGTACCTGGCGCAGCTCAACGCGAGCTCGGGCGAGCCGGAGGCGAGTCACACGGCATCGCCTTATTTCGGCTCGGCTCCGGACCTGACCGAGGAGGACCAGTTTCTACGCGGCGACATCTTCGAGGCTCCAGATCTCTCGGAGGAGCTCTCGATTCCGCCGCCGACGGCGCACCGCACCGGCAGCCGGGCGGCCGAGACCCTGGTTCCTCCGCCGCCGCGCCCGGCGGCTCAACCAGCGCCTTCGAAAGCCCGCGGCGGACGCTTCGCTGTCATCGGCGGCGGCGTCCTGGCCCTCCTCTTGGTGGGCGGCTTCCTCGCCTGGCAGCAACGCGGCCGCCTCTTCCCCAATGCCGAGTCGACCGTGGCGGAAGGAGATCTGGTCGCTCAGGCCAAGGCGCTCCACGACAGCGGCAAGGGAGCGGCGGCCCTCAACGCCCTCCGCCGCGTGCCCAAGAGCAGCCCTGGCTACGCGGAGGCCCAGCGCCTGATCGCGGCGTGGCAGCAGGAGAAGAAGACTCCCTCTGGAGCGAGCCAGATCGCTTCGAGCTTCCATCTGCAGCCGATCCCCACGGCCGCCGCACCTCCCTCCGACCCGGTGGTACTCGAGCGCTGGCAGCGCGAAGTGGATCGCGGGCAGGACGCCTTCGGCGCCCAGGAGTACTTGCGTGCCGACGCCTACTTCCGGCGCGCCGCGGAGATCGCTCCGCTCGCCGGACCCGCCGCCGACCTGGCGAAGGACGCGCTCAAGCGCCTGGCGCCGCTCGAGCCCCAGATCGGCCTCTTCCGCGAAGGCAAGTGGGAACAGCTGCTGCCGGATCTCGAGCGCCTGGCCGCCGAGCAGAGCGACAACCGAGACCTCAAGCGCCTTCTCGCCGACACGCACTTCAACCTGGCGGTGAAGGACCTCAAAGACGGCAACGCCACCTCGGCGCTGAGGCGGCTCGACGCTTCGCTGGCCCTGGCCCCGGAGTCGACCGCCGCCCGCCGGCACCGGGCCTTCGCTCAAGCCTACGCGGATCAGCCGGTCGATCTTGCTTACCAGATCTACACCAAGTATCTGCCGTACCGCTGATCATGGCCAGGCCGACGCCTCGGTCCGAGTCGCCGCTTTTCGACCTGCCCATCGACGGCGAGAGCGTTGGAGCGAGGGAGCTCGAGCGTTTCGAGGAGGATCCCGTCGACTTCGTCGGTGGCGACGACGCCCCGGCTCGGGAAACCAAGGGGCAAGCCGCCGGCGCGAGCTCCAGCGGGGCTGACGCGGGTGTGGGTCCACGTTTCCTGGCGGGTCTCGCGGACCTGGCGGCTCACGCTTTCGCAGGTTTGATCGCTCTCTTCGGCGCGCAGGCTCTCGGTATCGAGGCACAGCTTCGGCATCTGCCTGCTCTCGGTGCTTTCCTGCTCGCCTTCTCCTTCCTCTACACCGCGATCCCGCTCGCGTTCTGGGGACGCACCGCCGGCATGGCCTGGGCCAGGCTCGAAGCGCGAACAAGCCAGGGGGAGCTGCTCTCTTTCGGGCAGATTCTCAGGCGCTGGCTGGGCTGGCTCTTCACCTTGGCCCTCGCCGGGCTTCCCACCCTGCTCTGCCTGGTGGGTGGGCGCTCCCTGGCCGACCGCTTGAGCGGCTCCCGAACTCGCCAGAACTGAGCCTCGGGCTCTTCAGTCGGAACGCCTGCGTCGCTCGAAGGCGAGGCCGAGGGCGAGCCCCAGATTGGCGACGAAGGTGGTGGCCGCAAAGACCATCAGGGTGCGGCTGCCCGCCACCAGGGCCAGGGCTCCGCCCAGCTGGTAGCCGAGACCGTAGCGCCGCAGTGCCGGGAAGGAGAGCCCGCCGAGGATGTAGAACGAATGCCCCAGCAGCAGGAGCCACAGGGCAGGCAGGGCGGAGAGGACGTCCCGCCAGACCAGATAGCCGGAGAGGAGCAGCCCCACCAGGGAGAGGTTGCCCTGCGCTCGCAACGCCCAGGCCGCGAGGAGCGAAGCGCCGGCGCCGCGCCGCCACATGGAAAGGGCTTCCACCGCGCCCGCCACGAGGATTCCCAGCGACCAGCCCAGAAGTACCGCGCCGTAGCCTCCGGCTCGGAGCAGACTCGGTGTCAGCAGGGCGAGAGTGGGCAGAACCAGGCCCCAGCCGAGCCACGGCCAGGGGGAAGCGAGGTAGGGAGCCGCGGCGCTGCGGAACTTCGCCTGCACCTCCGCGAACTCTTCCTGGGCCTCCGGGCTCGGGCTACGACGGCCGAAGAGGGAATCGTACTCGGACGCCACGGCTCGGCTCGACCGCCGCCGGCTAGGCGCGGCTTTCGAGCTACTCCCCTTGCTCGGCTCGGCGGGGGCGAACGCGACGCAGGTAGGTGATCAGTTCGGCGAGCATCGCGCGGGTCACCACCTCTCGGCGGGCGGCCTCCTGGAACAACAGCAAAGCTGCCGCGGCTTCTCTCTGGACGTCCTGGGCCAGGAAAATCGGTACCGTCTCCTCGGCCAACCGCTTCACCTCGGTCGCTCTTCCCTGGTCCACGAAGAGCAGAGCGAGATCCAGCCCGACCGCGGCGGCGTCCAGCCCCATCCCTCGGGAAACGAACTCCGACCGCACCTGGTGGAAGATCTCCTCGGCTTCACGCCATTGGCCCAGGCCGCGAGCGATTCGCCCGGAGATCCAGGTGCGTCGCAGAAGAAGAAGAGGGTCTCCTTCGGCCTGGTAGAGCGGCTCGAGCCGTTCGAGCTCCTGGCGCACTTCGGCATGCCGGCCGGCCTCCTGGAGGTAATCCACCAGGTTGTGGCGGGCGATGAGGTACAAGCGGGCGTCCCGCTCCGGGTCGAGCCAGGAGAAGGCCTGCTGGACGGCGCTGATCGCGCTCTCCGGCTGACCCTCTTCGAACAGCAGCACGGCTTCTTGGATCAGCACGCTGCCCACCATCGAGCCTTCATCGCAGGCCTCGTAGAGCTGGCGGGCGTGGCTGAGGTTCTCTCGCGCGTCGCCGAAGCGCCGCTGGTCCCGTCGCAGCGAAGCCCAGAGCGTCATCAGCTCGGCTTCCACCAAGGGGTCGCCGTTGCCCTCGGCGAGAAACATCTCGAGAGCGAAGGTGAGCAGGGACTCGGCCCTTCGCAGCTCGCCGATCACCCGGAGCGAGTTGCCGCGGTGGGCGTTGGCGCGGGCGAGGCAGGTCATGGCGAGGCCGCGCCCCACGTCGTTGTGGGGCACTCGGAGAGCGACCTCGCAGGCGCATTCGCCCAACTCGTAGGCGGCGAAGGGGTCCTCGCGGAGGCGGCGCCGGCTTTCCTCGATCAGAAGCTCCACCAGAATCGGGTTCTTGAATCGGGTATTCGACCGGCCGATGCGCAGCCGACGCTTCTCCGGCTCGAGTTTCAAGAGCTCCTTGAGCTCGCTGGCGGCCACGCCCTTGAGCCGCGTCATCAGGCTCAGATGGCGCCGCGCCACACTCGCCGCCTCCTCCATGACCTGGTCCAGACTCCGCGGCTGAGCCTTTTCCTGCTCGATCTCCTCCGCCAGCGCTCGGCAGGTGGCGCAGGCCTCTTTCAGGTGCTCGAGCAGCAAAGTCGCTTCCGGATGACCTTCGCAGGTTCCGGTCAGCAACTTTTCCATCTGGTCGCGGGTCAAGTGGCGCGCCATTTCCCCTCCGCCTTTTGGGGTTTTGCACCACTAGTCTAGTGCACGGCCCGACATTTTGGGAGCACACCAGGAACAAATGCGCCGCGAATCTCCGGGCTGCCCGAGAACCTCGGCGATCGAGGCCCCGTCGCCTCAATCCAGCAGCTGGGTCACCTCCGTTCCGCTACTCAAGCCCGTGCTCGACGAGGTGGGATCCACCGGCGCTGCTGCGCGCCTGCCGTTCGGATCGGCTTGCGAGCCCCACTTCTCGAGGATCCGCCACGGATTGCCGACGATCTCGTCGAACCAAAGCCAGAACGCGGAGAATCCGGCCGTATGGCCGACGGTCTCCTCCGTGCGGACCGGCGCCGCCGCCAGCGGAGCGGCCACGACCGTCGATAGAAGCAGCACCGAAAGCACCATCACCAAGCCACGTCGCATAGCATCCTCCTCACAGTTTTCTTCGGACACCGGCCCTTGGACGGCCGATGTCCGTCAATGAAAGGTCCTCTCAAGAACGGTGACCTTACTCCGCAAGTAATCGCGAGAAACAATAAATCTGGCGCTACTCTTTTGAGTCAGCACGCCAAGCAAAAGAACAGGCCTGCAGGCGATTCTCGGAAGCGGGAAATGCCTTCTACTGAATGCAGCAACTCCGATGAAATATACAGCGACTCGGTCTGCTTTGCTGGCGTGGCAGCACGCCCCATCGAGCGCTACCCCTACGGAGTGCGGGCCAGGGCCCTGAGCGGGGCCGGGCGAACCTCGCCATCGCTCGAGCCGCAGGGAGGCTCCCTCTGGGCAACGCGACGCCACGCCGGATCGGGCGCGGCCTGGCCTTCAGATAGGGTGGGGCTGGGGCGGGCGGAAGTGGCCTCGATAGGCCGCGGCCCGGTGAGGAGGACTACCTACTCACCGGCAGCCTTGGCCATCTCTTTGGCGAATCGGAGGGCCCGAGCGCGAGCCTCGAAGCTCGCGTCGTCGGTGACCACCATGGCCTCGGCCGCTTCCATCGCCGCCCGGGCCCTGGCGGTGTCCAGCTCCTCGGGCGCCTTGGCTTGCTCGGTCAGGACGGCGAGCTTGTTGTCGCCCATCTGGGCGAAGCCGCCGGAAACGAGCAGGCGCAGCTTCTGGCCTTCGGCGGTTTCGATCCGCATCCAGCCCGCGCCGAGCTTGACCAAGAGTGGGGCTCGATGGGCCAGAACACCGAGCTCGCCGTCGTAGGCCGGGATGGTGACCGACACGGCGACCGTCTCGAGAACCCCCTTCTCGGGCGTGATCACGGAGAGCTCGAAAGTGTTCGCCATGGCTCAGGCAGCCATCTTCTTGGCCTTCTCGGCCGCTTCTTCGATCGCGCCCACGTACATGAAGGCCTGGTCCGGCAGGTGGTCCCACTTGCCTTCGCAGAGCTCGTCGAAGGAGCGGATGGTGTCCTCCCGCTTGGTGTAGATGCCGGGGAAACCGGTGAACTGCTCGGCCACGAAGAACGGCTGCGAGAGGAAGCGCTCGATCTTGCGCGCACGGCGCACGATGATCTTGTCGTCTTCCGAGAGCTCGTCGACGCCCAGGATCGCGATGATGTCCTGGAGGTCCTTGTAGCGCTGGAGGATCTGCTGCACCCGACGGGCCACACGGTAGTGGTCCTCGCCGACGATCTCGGGAGCCACGATGCGGCTCGACGAGGCGAGCGGATCGACTGCCGGGTAGATGCCCTTTTCCGAAATCGAGCGCTCGAGGTTCACGGTCGAGTCCAGGTGGGTGAAGGCGTTGGCCGGGGCCGGGTCGGTGTAGTCGTCGGCCGGCACATAGATGGCCTGAATCGACGTCACCGCACCGCGGTTGGTGGAGGTGATGCGCTCCTGGAGCTCGCCCATCTCCGTGGAGAGTGTGGGCTGATAACCCACGGCGGAGGGCATGCGGCCCAGCAGTGCCGACACTTCGGAACCCGCCTGGGTGAACCGGAAGATGTTGTCGATGAAGAGCAGGGTGTCGGCACCGGTCTGGTCCCGGAAGTGCTCGGCCATGGTGAGAGCCGACAGGGCCACTCGCAAACGGGCTCCCGGGGGCTCGTTCATCTGGCCAAAGACCATCACCGTCTGGTCGATCACGCTCTTGCCGGTGCCGCCGATCTTGGCCTCCTGCATCTCGAGCCAGAGGTCGTTGCCCTCACGGGTACGCTCGCCCACGCCCGCGAAGCAGGAGTAGCCCGAGTGGAAGCGGGCCAGGCGGGCGATTAGCTCCTGGATGATCACCGTCTTGCCCACGCCGGCGCCGCCGAAGAGGCCGGCCTTGCCGCCGCGGACGAGCGGGCAGAGCAGATCGATCACCTTGATGCCGGTTTCGAACATCTCGGTGGTGGAAGAGAGGTTCTCGAGTTCGGGGGGCATCTGGTGGATCGCCCGTCGCTCGGTGGCTGCCACCGGACCGCGGTCGTCGATCGGCTCACCGACCAGGTTGAACACCCGGCCGAGGGTGGCCTCGCCCACCGGCACCTTCACCGGCGAGCCGGTGTCCAGAATGTCCGAGCCGCGGCGCAGGCCGTCGGTGGAGCCCAGGGCCACGGCGCGCACCTGGCCGCCGCCGAGGTGCTGAGCCACCTCGCACCACAGGGTCTCCTTGCTGGTTTCGCCGAGCACCGTCCGCTCGACCTCCACCCGCAGGGCGTTGTAGAGCGACGGCAGCTGCGCCTCCGAGAACTGCGCATCGAGCACCGAGCCGATGACCTGCGTGACCTTACCGATGTTTTCCATACAGCACCTAAGCCAAAGCGTTAGCGCCACCCACGATGTCGAGCAGCTCCATCGTGATCGCCGTCTGGCGGGCGCGGTTGTATTCCTGGGTAAGCCGCCGGATCATGTCCTCGGCGGCGTCGGTAGCGGCCTTCATGGCCACCATGCGAGCGACTTGCTCGGAGACGGCTGCCTCCTGGAAGGCCTGGAACAGGCGCGCCCGAACCGTGGCCGGAAGCAGGTCGGAGAGCAGGCTCTCGGCATCGGGCAGCAACTCGTAGTCGAGGTTGCTGCCGCCCGTGGCGCCGCTTTCGGCTGGCTCGGCCAGCGGCAGCAGCTGGACGATCTCGGCCCGCTGCTGGCCGGCGGATAGGAACTTCATGAAGGCGAGGTGGACTGCGCTCACCTGACCGGCCAAGAACTTGGCCATCAGCGCGTCGGCCACCGGCTCCACGCTCTCGAAGCGCGGGATATCGCCGATGTCGACGTTCTCTTCGACCATCGGCCGCTTGAGGAAGCGGAAGTAGGAGACGCCCTTCTTGCCCATCATGTGGACGTCGACGCTTCTGCCTTCCGCGCTCTGCTGCTCGAGGAAGGCGCTCGCCTTGCGCAGCACGTTCGCGTTGTACGCCCCACACAGGCCGCGGTTCGAGGTGATCACCACCAGGGCCACCCGGCCGGTATCGTGCTGGGCCTTCAGCAGGGAGTGCTGAGCGTCGGTATCCGAGCCCAGGGCGCGGGAGAGGTCCGAGACCACCTGGGCCAGCTTCTCGGTATAGGGCCGAGCTGCCACCACGCGGTTGAATGCCGCCTGGAAGCGCGCCGTGGCCACCAGCTGCATCGTCCGCGTGATCTTGCGGATGTTGCGCGCGGCCTTGCGGCGCTTGACGAGGACTCTTCGGTTGGCCATCGTGCCATCCCTTCAGGCTAGGCCGCCTTGAACCTCGGCTTGAAATTGGCGACCGCGGTCTTCAAACGGCCGGCGAGGTCGCCGCCGAGATCGCCGGTCTCGCGGATCTCTTTCAGGAGCTCGGGGTGCTCGTCGCGCAGATGGCGCAACAGCGCTCCCTCGAACTCGAGCACGCGGGCCGGCGCCAGGTCGTCCAAGAACCCTTCCGAAGCGGAGAAGATCGCGGCCACCTGCTCTTCCACCGGATAGGGCCGGTAGAGCGGCTGCTTGAGCAGCTCCACCATGCGGTAGCCGCGATCGAGCTGGCGCTGGGTGGCGGGGTCGAGCTCGGTGCCGAGCTGGGCGAAGGCCTCGAGGGAGCGGAACGACGCGAGGTCGAGTCGCAACGAGCCGGCCACCTTCTTCATCGCCTTGCGCTGGGCGTTGCCGCCCACGCGGGAGACCGAGATACCCACGTTGACCGCCGGGCGCACACCGGCGAAGAAGAGATCCGGCTCGAGGTAGATCTGGCCGTCGGTGATCGAGATCACGTTGGTGGGGATGTAGGCCGAAACCTCGCCTTCCAGGGTCTCGATGATCGGCAGCGCGGTCATCGAACCGCCCGAGTCCGGGTAGCGGTGGACGCGGTAGCTGTCTTTGTCCGGCAGGGTGGCGAGGAAGGCCTCGGCCTTGTGCCGGCCGTGGGGCCGGTGGTAGAGGCCGATCTCGTCGTCCGGCCGCACTTCCTCGGGCGCCGCCAGGCCCTGGGGGTGCTTCACGGCCGCGCCGCGGTCCCGGCTGTCGGCCGCGGTGCCCTTGGGTACCACCGCGTACTCCTCGCGCAGCTTCACCGAGCGCTCGAGCAGGCGGGAGTGCAGGTAGAAGACGTCGCCCGGGTAGGCTTCGCGGCCGGGCGGACGGCGCAGCAGCAGAGAGAGCTGGCGGTAGGCGGCCGCTTGCTTGGAGAGGTCGTCGTAGATGCACAGCGTGGCGCGACCCTCGCGGTACATGAAGTACTCGGCCATGGCGGCGCCGGCGTAGGGGGCGATGTACTGCAACGGCGCCGGGTCCGAAGCCGAGGCGGAGACCACGATGGTGTAGTCCATGGCACCGTACTCGCGCAGCTTCTCCACCAGGCCCACCACCGTCGATTCCTTCTGCCCCACCGCGACGTAGACACAGACCACATCGCCACCCTTCTGGTTCAGGATGGTGTCGATGGCGATGGCGGTCTTGCCGGTCTTGCGGTCGCCGATGATCAGCTCGCGCTGGCCACGGCCGATGGGAATCATCGAGTCGATCGCCTTGAGGCCGGTCTGCAGGGGCTCGTTCACCGGCTGGCGCTGGGCGATGCCCGGGGCCTTCCACTCGAGAGGCCGGCGGTGGGGGGTTTCGATCGGCCCTTTACCGTCGAGCGGCCGGCCGAGGGGATCCACCACCCGACCCACCATCGCATCGCCGCAGGGGACGGAAAGCAGCTCGCCGGTGCGGCGAACCTCGTCGCCCTCCTTGATGCCCAGGTAGTCGCCCAGGATCACCGCGCCCACCGAGCTCTCTTCCAGGTTGAAGACCTGCCCCTGGGCGCCATTCGCGAGCTCCAGGCGCTCGCCGGCCATGGCGTTTCTGAGGCCGTAGATGCGGGCGATGCCGTCACCCACCTCGAGGACTTGTCCGACCTCCGAGAGGTCGACCTTGCTGCGGTATTGCCGAATCTCCTCGGTCAGGATCGAGGAGATCTCATCGACTTTGAACTTCATAGGTATCGAGCCTCTCGTTCGTTTCGATCCGCCACCTTCAGCTGGCCTTGGTGCTGCCCGCCGGGTTGCCGGTCAGAATCTCGTTCGCCGCGCGGTCGAGGATCACCGCATAGGCTGTGTCGAGCTCGCGCAGGGAGCCCTCGGCCGCCGGGCCTTGCTCGCGGCCCTTAAGGATCTCCCGCGAGGCCCGCTCGTTGAGCGCCTCGGAGAGCCGGGCGAGCTGGTGGGCCACTGTGCCATCGACCTTCTGGTTGCCCACGCGGAGCACCAGTCCGGCGAGCACGCCGGGGTCCACCGTCTCGATCAGCTCGGTCTTCTTGCCGGTGAAGCGATCCGCTGCCGCCTGCAGCCGCTGCCGCAGCTCGGGCGAAAGCGCCACGGCCGTGGTGACCTGCACTTCCATCTGCCCGCTCGCTTCGAGCACCTCTTGGCGATAGGCCTCGATCAAGGTCGGCAGAATCGCCAGCCGGCCCTTCTGGCTCATCACCTGAAGGGCGTCCACCACGAGGTCGGAAAGCCGGCCCCGCAGCAGCTTCTCGATCAGCGCTTGACGCTCGGCGAGCCCCACCAGCGGGCTTTCGAGGAAGCCGGCGAGGTGGCTCTCCCGCTCGAGGAGGCCGGCAAGCTCGCCGAGCTCGCCGAGCACTTCGGCGGTCTTGCCTTGCTCGTCTGCCAGAGCCAGAAGCGCCCGGGCGTAGACCCGAGCGATGCCCATACTCTTGTCGGTGGCGCTCACCCTGGGCTCCTCAGGCGGTGGCAGAGCGGCTTTCGCGCTCCAGCTGGTCGATCGCCTCGGCGATCAGCCGGGCGTGGTCCTCGGGCTTGAGCTCGGCGCCGATGATGCGCGAGGCCGCATCCGTCGCCAGGCGGGCCGCCTGGGAGTAGACGTCCTTGATGGCGGCGTCGCGGGCCAGGCCGATCTCCCGCCGCGCACGTTCCATCAGCTTGCCGGATTCCTTCTGCAGCTCGGCGACGGCTCGGGACTTGATCGCCTCGGCGTCCCGTTTGCCTTCTTCGACGATCGCGCTCGCCTCGGCCCGAGCCTGGTTCAGCTTTTCCACGTACTCGGCCAGGCGCTTCTCGGCCTCATCGCGGTCCCGCCGGGCATCCTCGAGGGACTTCTTGATGAAGTCCTCGCGCTGCTGGAGTCCCTTCAAGATCGGGCCCCAGGCGAACTTGCCGAGCACGATCAGGACCAACGCGAAGACGATCAGGGTCCATAGCGCGTTGCCGAGGTCCCCGGCGAAAGGGCTGGCCGCCGCCTCGGCATGCTCGGCTGCCAAAGCCGGCGCGGCGAGCAAGAGAGCGAACAGGCCGCTCACGGTTCTCATGGTCGGATTCTCATCCTTCGTTCGTCTGCGTTCGGCTCGTTGCCCGTTCGCCCCCAGAGCGACTTCCAGGGGCGGCCTTGCCGGCAACGAAGGCGACGACACTTACTTGAGCACGGCCATCATGCCGACCACGATGGCGAACAGCATCGCGCCTTCCACGAAGGCGGCGGTGAGGATCATGGCTCCGGAGATCTGGCCCTGGGCCTCCGGCTGGCGCGCGATGGACTCCACCGCCGAGCCGCCGATGCGACCGATGCCGAGGACCGGGAGGAGCTCGACTGGGCGACCTTCGGCAATCACGAGTTCGACGTGTCCGAAGCCGCGTTTCGCGCGCGCCTCGCCGAGTCCAAGTTCCGGCTGGTCTCGAGCAACGTCACGGACGTGAAGGGTGAGCCGTTCGCGGGAGTGCCCACGTCGGCGGTGGTGCCGGTCGAGGCGGGAATCGCCACGCTGGAGCGCGTCGAGGTGTTGTCGGGCCTCAAGGACAGCGACCA
>CALMKX010000193.1 GCA_937867335.1 uncultured Acidobacteriota bacterium | reverse complement strand
GGGCCCGCCTGCGGATTCTCGGCGCTGGTCTCGGTGAGCATGGCAGTCACACCGTCGCCCTGCGCGATCGGCCGCTCGATCTCGACCCAGTCGGCGGCGCCGCGGCGCAGATCGTCGAGGGCGTGCTCGAGCTCGTCGGCCGTCGGCTCGAGCGCCATCTCGGGGAGCTCGAAGTCCTTGATGTTGCGCAGCACGATCTCGGGGCGCACCTCGACCGTGGCCGTGAAGTGCAGCGCCTCGCCGGCGTGCGAGTGCACGTCCTCGACCTGCGGCGGCAACAGGGGGTCGACGCGGCTCTCGGCCTCGGCGAGCTTCCAGTAGCGCGGCAGCAGACGCTCGACCACTTCGTGCTCGATGTCCTGCGCGAAGCGCTTCTTCACCAGCGGCACCGGCACCTTGCCCTTGCGGAAGCCCGGAATGCGGGCCTGCCGCAGGTATTCGCCGGTGACGCGTTCGGTCTCCGCCTCCACGGCGGCGGCCGGAACTTCGATCTTCAGACGCTTCTTGCAGGGCCCGATGTCTTCGACGGCGAGGACGACACTCATGGATGTGGCTTCCGATCCGTATCTGGTTGCTCTTCAGGGGGTTCTTACGGACGACCGCAGCGCTTGGTGCGAGCTACCTGGTGCTACCTGATGCGAGCTGCCTGGTGCGAAAGGGGGGACTCGAACCCCCAACCCGATCGCTCGGGACTAGATCCTAAGTCTAGCGCGTATACCAGTTCCGCCACTTTCGCATTCTGTCCCGGAGCGAACCGGAGTGTTCTCTTTTGGAATGCGCCGAACGGCGGTTCGGGGGGTGGTGAGCCGCGAAGGAATCGAACCTTCAACCCGCAGATTAAGAGTCTGCTGCTCTGCCAGTTGAGCTAGCGGCCCAGAACCAACAGCGACGCAGGAGTATAGCCGCGGGGCCTGGTGTTGACAAGCGGCGTGGCCTAGCTTCCTGCCCACCGGCCGAACCGTTGATGCATCACCGCGCATGCGCTACGATGAGTCCCCACGAGCCAGGAGCTGCCCCTTGCCCTCCTTACAGATCCGAGAGCTTCCCGAAGACCTCTACCAGGCCCTTTCCTTGCGCGCTCAAGAGCAAGGGAGGAGCCTGGCCCAGCAGGCTCTCTATGAGCTGCGGCGGTTGCCGGAGCTCACAGCTGCCGCGCGCCGACGCGCAACCCTGGCCAAGATCCGAGAGAGAGTAGCCCGTGAGGGCACTCGTGATCTCAAGCCAACTCCCGAAGAGTTGATCCGCGAGGATCGCAATCGATGAGCACTCGGGCGGTCCTGGACGCTTCGGCAGCTGTGAGGATCGCCCTCGGGGGCCCGGGGTGCGACGAGCTGGCTGCTTTCCTGGACGAGTGCAGCCAAGTGCTGGCACCAACCATTCTCACTGCGGAGGTGGCCAACGCCATCTGGAAGTACACCACCTCCGGGACTCTCTCCTTGGCCGAGGCTCAAGAGCGAATGAACGAGGCACTGCTCTTGGCCGAAGTGCTGGTACCAGACGCTGGGCTGGTTGAGGAAGCGCTGGCGGCTGCCGCAGACCTGAAGCACCCGGCTTACGACTTGCTTTACGCAGTCCTCGCGCGGCGGAAGGCTGCGACGCTGGTAACCGCCGACCGCGCCTTGGCACGCCTCCTCGGGCGGATGCACGTCGCCGCTTATTGCCCGGAAGAGCCACCAAAGCCTCTCGGCTAACCGATCTCCAGCACCTCGCAGGCCTCGCCGGCGGCTTTCGGTGGGGTGCTGGCCGGCACTCGCAGCAGGGCGCTGCCGTGGGCGTAGGCGGCGAGGTCGTGGGAACCGCGGGGCGGGAAGGGGGTGGCGCGTAGCTGGCCCTCCCGAACCTCCACCACGGCGGGCAGGAAGCGATCCCGCGGGCCTGCTCCGGGTAGGGGCGCCGCGAGTTCGGCGCGCCGCGCTCCTTGCCAGAAGCCTCCCGGCATCCCTTGCAGGCGCTCGAGGGCCGGGCGCACGAACAGCCAGAAGGAGACCATCACCGAGGCCGGATTGCCCGGCAGGCCGAAGACCAAGCCTCCGGAATGGACGGCCGCCACCAGCGGCTTGCCGGGCTGGATCGCCACGCTGTCGAAGAGCAGCTCGCAGCCGAGCTCGGCCAGAACGCCCTCCACCAGGTCGAACTCACCCATGGAGACACCACCGCAGAGCAGGAAGACGTCGTGTTCGAGACCACGGCGGGCGAGAGCGAGAAGTACTTCGCGGCGATCCGGGGCGATGCCGAGGGGGTGGAACTCGAGGCCCAGCCCGGCGCCCGCGGCGAGCAGGAAATCGGTGTGCGAGTCCCGCAGCTGGCCCGGGGCCGGAACGTTCTCGGGAGGCACCACCTCGTCGCCGGTGGCGAGCACCGCCACGCGGGGCCTCCTTGGCACCGGCACCTGCGCGATGCCGTGGGTGGCGAGCAAGGCCAGGGCCCCTGGAGTGAGGGGGCTGCCGGCGGCGAGCAGCGGGTCGCCCGCGCGGAGAATCTCGCCCTGGCGCCGAACATGATCCGCCGCCTCGCCTCGGCCCGGGAAGCTCACCCGCTCGCGCCCGCCGTCCGAAACCTCGACCGGCAGCACCTCGATAGCGTTGGCCGGCACCGGGGCTCCGGTCATGATCTTCACTGCCGTTCCCGGCTCGAGCAGCCGGCCGGGAGGGTCGCCGGCGGCAATCACCGCCACCACCGGCAAGCTCTCCCGGGCCACTACCTCGCCGGCCACGGCGTAGCCATCGACCGCCGAGACGTCGCAGCCCGGCACATCCACCGTCGCTGCCAGCGCAGAGGCCAGCACTCGCCCGGCCGCCTCGCGGCGCGGCGCGAGCTCGACGGGCAGCGGGTTGAGGTACGGCTCGAGCCGAGCCCAGGCTTTTTCGGGTGGCAGCATCGATGTTCTCCTCGGCGGGCGGCGCCGGAGCCGATGGTATACTTGGTGGTTCCAGAGCCGGCTACCCGGGGGAGCCGTTGGTTGCGGCCGAACCAACCCGTGAACAAGACATTTCAGTACCGGGGCGATCTCGCGGAGACCACCCTGCCCGAGATTCTGCACGCCATCCACCGCTTCCAGCTGCCGGGCATCATCGAGGCTCAGCGCGAAGGAGTGGTGAAGAAGATCTACCTCAAGGGTGGCTGGGTTCTCCACGCCACTTCCTCGGACCTGCAGGACTCGCTCGGCAGCTTCTTGCTGCGCACCGGCCGCCTCACCCAACCCCAGTACGAGCTCTCCATGCAGCTGCGCGGCCGCGGCGAGCGCCGGCTGGGCGCCTTGCTGGTGGACCTGAACTTCCTCTCCCCGGCCGAAGTGCATCAGGCCATCCGCGACCAGATCGAAGCCATCGTCTGGAGCCTGTTCTACTGGCAGGAAGGGGAGGTGCAATTCCAGATCGGCAACTTCGACGAGGAGGGCATGGTGCAGTTGATGCTGCCGATGCGCCAGGTGATCCTCGCCGGGATCAAGCGCGCCCCCAACGCCAAAGCTCTGGTGGCGCGCCTGGGCAACAAAGATGCCGTCTTCTCCCCCAGCTTCCAGCCGGAAGACCTGATCGACGCCGGCCTCGACGCGACGGACTATGCCCTCCTGCGGCTGGTGGACGGCCAGCGCTCCCTCTACGAGACCTGCAGCAACGGCCCGCTGCCGCCGGCCGAGAGCGCCAAGCTGATGTATGCCTTCCAGGTGCTGCAGTTCATCCGCCGTGCCGAAGCCGCGAGCTTGCAGCCTGCCGAAGCCCCGGCAAGCACCTCGACTTCCAACACGGGCAAGGTGGTGATCCGCTTGCGTTCCGGCGGCCAGACCGAGCTGAAGCAGCTCTAGGAGATCACCGTTCATGCCTCTCTACGAGTACCAGTGCCAGGCCTGCGGACACAGAAGCGAGGAGCTCCAGAAGTTCGCGGACGCCCCACTCACCGTCTGCCCCGCCTGCGGTGGCCCCTACAAACGCCTGATCTCGGCCCCCGCTTTCCAGTTCAAGGGTAGTGGCTGGTATGTCACCGACTATGCTCGTTCCGGCTCCGCCAAGGGTTCCTCGGAGAAAGAGGCTCCAGCGAGCGCCGGCGCGAGCGGTGAGAAAACCAGCCAGGAGCCTGCCAAGCCGGCCGAGAAGAGCGACGCCAAGAGCTCGGCTCCGACCGGCGACTGAGCCCGGGCGCCTGAGCCTTTCGGCCCAGGCCGGAAGATCCGGGAACAGGTGATAAAATTCGACCTTGCCTGCCGACTGTGAAGGAGAACCCGATGGCTCGAGGCCGTTTCCTCTACTCACTGGTGATCGCGAGCCTGCTCGGGCTGCTCAGCCTCGAGGCCGGTGCCACCAGCTTCGTGATGGTTTCAGACGCCGATCTGGCCGATGAGGCGACGTTGATCGCCGAGGTGCGGATCGAAGCTTCTCGCGCGGCAGCAGCCTCAGGGCTGCCGGCCACGCTCTACAACGCTCGCGTACTCGAAGTGCTCAAGGGAGAGGCACCGGGCGAGACCCTCACGGTGCGGGTGGCGGGCGGCGCGACTCAACAGGGCCAGGCCCTACGTTTCTGGGGGGCTCCGAGCTTCGCAACGGGCACCCAGGCGGTGCTCTTCCTGGTCCCCCGGCGCGACGGTAGCTGGGGTGTCCTGCACTGGATGCTGGGAGCTTTCTACCAGGTGGAGCTCGGCAGGCGACCGGCTCTGCTGCGCAATCTCGACGAGGCGACCGAGCTCCGGCGCGCGCCTGGCGGTGGCTTCGAGCCGGTGATCGATAGCGTGGACTTGCCTCGCGACCCGGCGGCCTTCAAGGGTTGGCTCGCCGCCCGGGCTCGCGGCGAGAAGGCGGCGCCGAGCTACTTCCTCGAGGCCGGCTCGGCGGAGGCGAGGCTCGCCGAGAAGTTCACGTTCATCTTGCCGGGCGATGGAATCCCGATCCGCTGGTTCGAATTCGCCTCCGGCGGCTCGATCGGCTGGCGGGCCGACACCACCGGCCAGGTGGGGGTGCCGGGCGGAGCGTTCTCGGAGTTCCAGGCCGCCCTGAGCGCCTGGACCAACGACGGCGGCTCGCTGATCAACTACGCCTACCGCGGCAAGACCAGCAGCCGCGCCACCCAGTGCGCCGAGCCCTTCCCGGAAGGCAAGATCGTTTTCGACGACCCGAGCAGCGACATCGACGGCTCCTACGACTGCCTGCGCGGTGGCGTGCTGGCAGTGGGCGGACCCTGCTTCGCGGACGGCGACCTCCAGACCTTCAACGGCCGCAGTTACCACCCGGCCGGCGACGCTTTCGTGATCACCAACGACAACCTGGACTGTTTCTTCGAGTCCACCGGGGATCCCAGCTGCTCGGCCCGGGAGCTCTTCACCCACGAGCTCGGGCACACCCTGGGACTGGGGCACTCGGCCGACCGCTCGGCCACCATGTACGCCTTCTTCCATGGCGACGGGCGCTGCAACGCCCTGCGCAGCGACGACCGGGCGGCGGTGGCCTTCCTCTACCCGGGCGGTGGGGGTGGCGGCGGCACCTCGGTGGGCGCCCCCACCAACTTGACGGCCACGGTGTTCTCCGCGAGCCAGATCAATCTCAGCTGGCAGGACAACTCGAACAACGAGACCGAGTTCCGCATCGAGGCCAAGACCACCGGCAACTTCGCGGACATCGGCTCCGCGCCCGCCGGCGCCACCACCTTCAGCGCCACCGGCCTGGCCGCCTCCACGGCCTACTCGTTCCGGGTTCGGGCCCACGCCACCGGCAACAACTACTCGGCCTACTCGAACACTGCCACCGCCACCACCAGGGCTCCCGGCCCCAACCCGCCCAGCGGTCTGCAGGTGCTCAGTCGCTCCGCCACCAGCATCACCCTGGGCTGGACCGACAACTCGACCGACGAAACCAACTTCCGCATCTCCCGCAAGGGCTACAGCCCGGTCGAGGACATCACCCTGGTCGGCCCGAACACCACCAGCCTGGTGGTGAACGGTCTCTCCCCCGCCACTCGCTACGAGTTCGAGGTGAAGGCGGTGAACGCGGTGGGCACCTCGGCGGCCTCGAACCGGCTCGCCGCCAACACCAACGGCCTGGTGGGCGCCTGCGTGCCGAACGACACCACCCTCTGCCTCGAGGGCGGCGCGGTGAAGGTCGAGGTGAACTTCAACAACGGCCCTTCCAGCAACGAGCAGGGCCACGCCCTGCCGCTCACCGCCCAGACGGGCGCCTTCTGGTTCTTCAACCCGGCCAACACCGAGCTGATCGTCAAGGCGATCAACGCCCAGGCGATCAACGGCAACTTCTGGATCTTCTTCGGCGCCCTCTCGGACGTGGACTACTGGGTGCGGGCCACCAACACCGCCACCGGAGCCGCAGCGGTGTACTACAACCCGAAGGGGCTGATCTGCGGCGGAGCGGACACCATGGCTTTCGCCGTTTCGAGCGCCAGCATCCATCTGGTGCGCGCTCCGGCCGAGCTGGCGAAGGCCGTTGCGCCGGCTCCCGCCGCCGAACTCATCCCCGCTCCCCAGGGAGTCTGCGCCCCGAGCTCCACCACCCTCTGCTTGCTCGGCAGCCGCTTCGCCGTGACGGTGGACTGGCGCATCCCTTCGAACGGCCAGACCGGCACGGGCCAGGTGGTGCCCGGCTCCGACTTCTCGGGCGAGTTCTGGTTCTTCAACGCTTCGAACTACGAGTTGGTGGTGAAGGTGATCGACGGCCGCACCATCAACGGCAAGTTCTGGGTGTTCTACGGCGCGCTCTCGGACGTGGTGTACAACGTCCACGTGCGCGACACCCAGACCGGGGCCGAGAAGGTGTATTCGAACGCCGCTGGCAATTTCTGCGGCCAGGCCGACACCGCGGCTTTCTGAGTTCGGTGGGAGGCAACCTGCCCGGGGGCGACCCCGGGCGGTTGACAGCAGCACCCCGAGCGACTACCTTGCCGGCCCGGGGAGGAACCTCGATGGCTCCATCCATTCGCTCGTACCTGATCTTCTCGGGCAGCGGGCCGATCCTGGCCCTGTCCACCTATCCCAAGCTGACCGACCCCGGCCTGGTCTCGAAGCTCCGCTACAAGGGCATCGACCGCTTCATCGCCTATGAGGTGAACCTCGACGCGGTGCGACAGAGCTACGCCCAGAGCTTCGAAAGTGTGGCGCAGGATCTCGGACCGAGCGAGGACTTCCGCATCCTGGATTTCAACGGCCACCAGATCATGGCCAATTTCGCCCTCGACAAGCTGGGCGACCCGATCCACTACGGGGGCTGAGCTCCGGCGGGCGGGCGGAAGCCCAGAAGCTCATGGCCGAGCTCGCGGAAGAGCCGGCCGGTGAGCGGCAAGGGCAAGCCCACGACGTTGGTGTAGTTGCCCTCCACCGCCTCGACGAACAGGGCACCCAGGCCTTGGATGGCATAGGACCCGGCCTTGTCGAGCGGCTCGCCGGTGGCCACGTACCAGCGCACCTCTTCGGCCGAGAGCCCGGCGATTCGCACTCGCGACGTCTCCACCGCGGAGCTGAGCGCGTTGCCAGCGGGGTCGAACAGGGCGACGCCGGTCAACACGGTGTGCACTTTGCCGGAAAGCCTGCCGAGCATGCTCTCGGCCTCCTCGGGCCCCGCAGGCTTGCCGAGGATCTCTTCGTCGAGCACCACGGTGGTATCCGCAGCGAGCACCAGCTCCCCGGGCAGAGCCCGCGCCTGCGCCTTCTCGCGGGCCAAGCGCTCGACGTAGGCCGGCGGCACTTCGCCGGGCCGCGGGCTTTCATCGAGATCGATCGGCCGCACTTCGAAGCGCACCCCGAGCCCGGCCAGCAGCTCGCGTCGCCGGGGTGAAGCGGAGGCCAGGATCAGGCGAGGGGTCGCTTGGCTCAGGGGTAGTACCCTCGCAGTGTCTTGGCGGTGAGCGAGCCGTCCTTCATACGCACCTCGACCTCCCGGAACCGGCGGTCCACCGCCGAGTTGCTGGACTGGTAGGCCACCAGGTACTGGGACCTCAGCTCCGCCTCGATCGACTTGTAGACCCGCTCGAGTTCGCCGACCGTGTCGATGTAGAAGGTGAGGCCACCGGTCTCGCTCGCCAGGCGCGAGAGCTTGATACGGATATCCGCCTGGCTGCTCTTCAGGCCCAGGCCGATCGGGTAGATCGCCACCCCCGTCCGGCGGGCGTACTCCACCACGTCCTCGTAGCCGTAGCGGCTGGCCACGTCCTCGCCGTCCGAGAGCAGCACCAGGGCCCGCTTGCCGGGGATGCCCGAGCAGTAGAAGAGGCCGTAGACCAGGGCGTCGTAGAGCGCGGTCTCGCCGTCCGCCTTGAGGCCGGCGAGGCCGTCGGCCAAGAGGTCCTGATCGGCCGTGAAGCGCGCCGCCAGCGACGGCCGTTCGTTGAAAGTGATCACTGCGCCCCGATCCCTGGGGGTGAGCACGGTGGAGAAGAACTGCTGCGCCGCCTTTTCGGCGTCCGCCAGCTCCTCCACCATCGAGGTCGAGGTATCGAGCAGCACCACCACGTGGATGGGCTGGTCGCTCACCCTCTCGAAGCGCCGCACCGTCTGCTCTACCTTGTCCTCGAAGACACGGAAGGCGCTCGCCTCAAGGCCATCCACCGGCCGGCCCCGGCGATCGGTCACCGTGGTATAGAGCTCCACCAGCTGGACCGAGACTTCTTCCTGCGAAGCCGGGGCGTTGATCACCACCGCGTTCTCGGCCTGGGCGCCGTTGTCGAGGTAGGCCACGGCCCGTACGTAGGCGAGCTCTCCCGGCTTGGCGAGCCGCACCGGCTGCACGAATGGAGCCTGGTAGAGCGTGGTGACCAGATCCTCGTTCAAGTAGATCTCGAGCCGGTCGAGCTTCTCGCCTTCCGGTAGATCGACCACCGCGCGCACCGGTACGCTCGCGCCATAGCTCCGGCCCGCCACCGGGTCCAGGAAACGCACGCCGAAGCGATGGGGGCCGCCGTTGACGATCAGTTCGTCCGTAGCGAGCTCCTTGCCGGCGGCGTCGAGGGCCACCGCTCGTAGCCGGTGGAGCCGCGGAGAGGCTCCCAGGTCGAGCTCGGCGCTGTAGGGCTCGCCCGCCTTGGTCAGCACCGGCTTGCCGTCGAGCTCGAAGCGCACTCGGGAGACCGCCTTGCCGGTCGCCTGGGCGTCGAAGCGCACTCGACCGGAGAGGATCCTCGGTGGCAGCTTCAAGAGCAGGATCGAGGCGTCGTCCGGCCGCAGATCCTGGTTGGCCTCGGCCACGGGATCGGCGGCGGCCTTAGCCAGGGCGGTCGGCTCAGACGGGGGGCTCGCCGGTGCCGCCTCGACCTGGCGAGCCGCCAGTGCCTCGGCGTCCGGCACCTCGAGGCCGTACTCGGCGCGGAAGAAGGCCTTGCGCTCGAGGTCCTCCACCTTGAGCACCAGGCGGTAGCCGCCCGCCCGCAGGTGGCGTTGAAACACCAGCGGCAGCTTGCCGGCCACGGCGTCCTCCGGCCTCACGGCGAAGCGGTAGCGGAAGTGCTCGAACAGCTCCGCCCCGCGCAGCACCTCGCCGTCGAGCAGGAAGTGGCGGCTCGCAGCCGTCTCAGCGGCCGGCACCAGCACCACGCCCTGCACCACAGTGCGGCTCTGGTATCGGCCGGGGTAGTTCACCGCGAGCTCCGCCGGGAAGGACTCCGCCCCCTCCGGCACTTCGGTCGAGGCCGCCGAAAAGGCCGCCAGCCACTCGCCCCCGGGCCGAGGCACCAGGCCGCCCCCCTTCTCCACCAGCGACCAATCCACCGCTGCCGAGAGCCCGGCCACCACGTCGCTGCCGCGCACGCAGCGGTCTTCGATCTGGTTGAACATTTCCTGGGGATTGCCCAGCAGCTCGCCGCCGAAAGCGAGGAGCGGCGCGAAGCCCTGGCTGGGGTACCACAGCCGGAACGGCCCCGAGCGCAGCCCCCCCTGCGAGATGAACACCACCGAGAAGCTCTGCTTGAATCGCTCCGCCCGCGAGTAGAACCAGATCTCCAAAGGCCGCAGCAGGTCGCCGCAGGCGGCTTCGACGCTCGAGAGCGGCGGCCCGGCCAGCAGGAACACTCGCGCCCGCTCGCCCTCGAGCGAGCCGAACCGCTCCCTGGCCTGCTTCACCCGCTCCTTCCAGGTCTCCTCGAGCTCGTTGCGGCCGGTTTCCGGATGGGGATCCCGCACTTTCCAGAAGGCGGTGATGAAGGCGTCGCGCCGGTAGTCGCGGTCGAGGGCCAGGAACGCCTGGCGCTCGGCATCCGAGAGCAGCGGCGCCACTTCCTCCAGGAATTCCTGGTAGCGCTCGGGCAGGGCCGAAGCGGCCCTCTCCTCGGCGGAACTAGCAGGGAGGGCGATTCCGGCCCCCACCAGCAGGGCGAGGGCAGCAGCGCGAATTCGGAGCATCCGAGAATTGTACGCGGCTTCGAAGCCGCGCCTCAGCGCCTGCCGAAATGCCAGGTCAGCTGAGCGAGGTAGGCCTGGTCCACTCCCGGGTGAGTGAGCTTCTCGAACAGCGGGTAGTAGAGCGTGGCGCCGAGGTCCAGCTCGAGGCCGCTCGCCCGATGGAGCAAGCCGAGGCCGACGCCGAAGAAGCCGTCACCGATGTGCCCGGCCTTGCCCTGGCCTCGGGCGGTGGAGAGGTCGAAGCCAGGGCCGCTCAGCCGGCCGTCGAAATCCCCCGGCGGCAGGGGCACCCCGGCGACGAAACGCGGCGCCCAGGTGAAGCCCGTGCCGAGTGGGGCGATGCGCTGGAGGCCGACGAGCGGCACCACGAAGCTCGCCTGGCTGCTGTGGTCCAGGGTGCCGCGGGCCCCCGCGTTGACCCCCCCGGCGAGGCGGTAGTCGAACCGGTAGTCCGTGATCTCGAGCCGACTCAAGAGCAGGCCCCCCGAGAGGGACCATCGCCCCCGCGCCGTCGCCGGCGACAGCTCGTGCACCACGAGCGCCCCGGCGCCCCAGTGGAGGTAGTCCCCTTGAGGGTTGGAGAACTCCGCCTCCTCAGGCAGATCGAGCGGTACGCCGCGGAGGAAACGGGCGGAGAGCACCTCCCGCCCGCTGCCGCCCCCCACCTGCTGGCTATCGTAGAAGCCCAGCAGCTCGAGGCCCCAACGGTCCGAGAAGCCATAGACGCCGCTCGCTGCCAGCATCGGCCCGTCGAGCGTGAGGAAGCTCGCTTCAGTGCGGTTGTAACCCAGCTGGACGGCGAACTGCCAGCTGCCGGCGTCGAGCGGCGCCGCCGGCCAGGGAAGCGCCAGGAAGCGGGCATCCTGGGCGCTCTCCGGCAGGTGCTCGGCGAGGAAATGCACATCCTCGTGCGGAGGGTTCGGCAGAGCCGCGAAGCCGTTCTGGGGCAGAAAACCCAAGGCCGCTAGGAAGCCGATCCACGCTGGTGTTCTCATGGCCACCACTGTAGCAGGCTCGCCGGGGCGAGCTTCTACGGCTCGTCTCTACCGGACCTTCTGGCTCAAGACCAGAACCTACTTTCGGAGACGCCTCGGATCGAGGATCGACCCTGGGCCTCTCCGCGGCTCGAGGCCCAGCGTCAGCTGACGCACCGGTGGCAAGCAGATCGTCAGATCGTGGCCGGCGACATCACCGCTCAAAGAGAGTAGGTTGCCTTTGTCCTTCCCGCCCTTGTCGAAGGTATAGAAGGCCTCCACTCGGCGGTGGATCGCCGTGGCCAGGTGGAAAGCATCTGGAACAGTCGGCAGAAACGGCCCAACCCTTGCTGCTTCTGCTGTCGGTAATAGCCTCTGATCTGGCGCGCGAGCGAGTGGATAGGAGGCTCCAGATCCACCACCTCGATCGTGGGCTGCCTGAAGAAGCGCTCTAGGAGCCGACGCACGTCAACGGGTAGATCGTCGGTGAAGACTTCCTGCTCGAACATCCGCGAGACCACCACCACGAGCTCGCCAGCAGCAGCCTGCTCCACGGCTTCGCGCAAGCCGTCGAGTTCGACTTGCTTCCTGGACTCTCCTGTTAGCCAGGCGATGAAAATACAGGAATCCCAATAGACACGCCGAAACTCCGGCCTCGGGAAGCGCCGCTTCCTCGTGCTCACGCGACGGCTCGGGGCTCCAGCAGGACGCTGAGCTCTTCCTCGAGCGCCTCGCGCCGAGCTCGGATCCATTCTTCCGCGGACAGCCCCCCGGTGATGGCGGGGGCCGCGCCGTGGAGGTCGGCCCAGCTCACCTCTGGCCCAAGGTCCAGGATGTGGATCTCCTTGGCGTCGAGCTCGCTCGGATACGGCTGTTCGGCGCGGTAGTGCAGAATGCCTCGCACCTCGACATAGTGACCCACCGCGGAGACAGCCTGCCCAGCGAGCTCAGGGGAGAAGCGGCAGGTGACCCGCTCTGGACCTGTCACTGGATAGAGCCTGAAGTAGTTCGCTGCAGCGTGCAGGTTGATCGCCTCCAATCTGCCGCGCAGAAAGCCTACGCCGAATCGGACAACTTGCAGGAGGCGCTCGACCCTGGCCTTGAAATCCTGGGAGAAGCGGAACTGCTTGCCGTCCAGCGCCAAGGAGAGGCTCTTGAGCTGGTCTCCGATGGGCTGAGCCATCCCTTTCAGATCTTCGAGGAAGTCGCTCTCGAGACTCGCCCCGGCCGGATCGGCGGAGTCGATCTGGGAGAGAGCCAGGAACAGGTTCAGCAGGATGGCAGGGCCTCGGACCGGAGCACCCTTCCGCGGCGCCGCTTCAAGGAGTACCCGGGCTGGACTCGAGTGACCGAGATCGACTACCCGAAAGCGAGTAGTCAGCTGGCGAGTCGGCGAGAGGCTGCGATCGATCTTCGCCAAGGCCTGCGAAAGCAACTGCAGCTGCTGGATGAAAGTGGCGAGAGGCACGTGGCCGCCGTCCTCGTCTCTGCCTTCCAGAGTGATCTCCAGTCGCTGGCTCAAGTCCTGCTCCTTTGCGGCTCGCTTCATAGGTTAGCCCGCACCCTGACTCGAGACAACTCTCTCACCGCTCCTGCTGGACGATCCGTCCCTCCGCGACCGGAGCGATGCCCAGGGGCTCGGCGGCTTTGAGGGCCTGGACCAGGATCTCCTTGAGATCTCGGCCGTTGGCCTCGCAGGGGGTGATGAGGTCCTTGGTGAGGAAGCTGTAGCCATCCTGATCGCCGAGGGCCGGGTTGAGCAGGTAGTCGCCGGTCACCACTTTCACAATCTGGCCCGGCTGCACCCGGGGCGACGTCTCCGGCGGTCCCAGGCTCACGTCGACTGCCTGGCGCGGCTGAGTCAGGTGGCGGAAGCCGAAGCCGGAGATCTGCAACCAGCTGCCGCTGCCGGGCCAGGCACGAACGGCCTGCTCGGCCACCATCTGGAGGATGCTGCCGTCGACCGTCAGCAGATAGAGCGGCGTCTTGTAGGCCACCAGTTCTTCCAGATGGCGCCGCGTGAGCACCGTGCCGGCGGCGAGGTCGTGGTTCAGGCGCAGCGAGCCGGAGTTGATGAACGCCGCCTGGGCCCCGCAGGAGCGGAAAGTCGCCAGCATCTGGTCCGTCACCCAATCCCCCAGCGAGGTCTCGCGACCGCGGATCTTGCTCTCCTCGGCTTCGAGCACGGTACGGGTGCGGCCGTACTCCTCGTTCAGACAGCCGGGCCGGGCTCCGGCACGGTGGCAGAAAGAGAGCGCGTGAAAGTCCTGCCAGGCGTCGGCCAGCTTCTCCACTTCCGGGTCCGGAGGCGGGTTGGCGGCCGCGAGAGCGCGGTTCTCCTGGCGGACTTCGAGTCGGCCGTCCTTGCGCTTGACCAGGCACACCAGAGCCGCGCTGCGGGCGTCGGCGTCGGCCTTCACCAGCCAGCGCCCGCCCACCTCCTGGGCCATCCGCTCGTGGTCGTGGCCGCCCACGATGAGGTCCGGCCCGGCCGCCCCGAGGCGCTCGAGCAGGCGGCGGTCGTCCGCCGCGTTCAGGTGAGTCACGGCCACCACCACCTCGGCCCCCGCCGCTCGAAGCTCGGCGCTGAGCTTACGAGCGGTCGCCTCGGGGCCAGCGAAGTCGCTCACATACTGCACCTTTTCCATCGGGATGGTGAGCCCGAAGAGCCCCACCTTGATGCCGCCGCTCTCGATCAGCGCCCTGGGCACGACGTTCTTGCCGCCCACCAGGGGCTTACCCTGGTCATCCTGCGCGAAGGCCAGATTTCCGGCGAGCCAGGTGAACTGCGATTCCTTGAGCCGCTGGTTCAGGGTTCCGGCGTCGGCGAGGTTGTTCTCGTCGAACTCGTGGTTGCCGAAGGTGACGAACATCCGGCGATCGACGGCTCCGGAGTCGCCGTCCAGGGCATTGAGCACGGCGATCATCTGTTCGCCCTTCAAGATGCGGCTGGCGAGGGAGGGGAAGAGCAGGTCCCCGGCATGGAGCATCAGCAGGTCCGGATGGCTGCGCTCGAGCTCCCGGCGGAGGCTGCGCACTCGCGCCAGGCCGCCCACCGAGCCGCTTTCCAGACCTTCGATCCGGTAGACGTCGTTGATTGACAGCAGCAGCGCCGTGCGGGTGTCGCCGCCTCCGGCCGGGCAGAAATCCTCGGCTCGGGCGCTGGAAGCCAGGGTGAGTGCCAGCAGAAGCGGAATCGAACATCGCGGCATGGACTGAACCTCCTCGTTGCCCAGTCTATCGCGCGAATGCTGGTTCCTCGCTCGCCCCCAACCACCTCCGCCGGCGGACTCGCTGGCCGAGAAGGACCAGGCGTAGGGCCCAGTCGAGACCGGCGGCCACCCAGGCACCGGCCAGGCCCCAGCCGGCCGCGAAAGCCAACAGCCAGACCAGGCCCAGCCTCACCAACCAGCCGCCGAGGGCCGAGATCCACACCAGGGCGCGGGTGTCGCCCACGCCGCCCAAGGCGCCCTGGAACACCACGGCCACCATCATCGGCAACTGCACCCAGCCCGAGACCTGCAGCACGGCCACCTGGGCCGGCTCCGGCCGAGCCCCGGGGGTGAAGAAATGGAGGCAGGCCTCGGGGAAGAAGTGGGTGAGAGCCACCACCAGAACCGCCGCTCCCAGGGCCAGCGCCCCGCCTCGGTAGGCTGCCTCGCGAGCTCCCTGTTCCGACCCCCCGCCCAGCTGCTGCCCCGCCGCCACCCCCACCCCGGTGGCCAGCGCCATGGCCACCATGAAGGGCAGCTCCTGCAGGTTGTACACAACATAGTGCTGGGCCACGGCAGCTGTGCCCAGAGCCGCAATCCACCGGGTGTAGAGCAGGTAGTTGAGGGCGTCGAGCACGCGGTCGAGAGCAGCCGGCAGCCCCACGGCCGTGATGCTCTTCCAGGTCTGACGATCGACACCCGGGAGCCGTGCCGGATCGATGCGGCTGCCGCGGCGGCGACGCAGCAGCCAGAGCAAGAGACCCGCGCAAGCGATCACCCTCGCCAAGCTGCCAGCTAGCGCGGCCCCAGCGAGGCCCAGCCGCGGCAGGCCGCCGTGGCCGTAGATCAGCAACCACTCGAGCAGGATGCCGAGCAGGTTGCCACCGCCCCGGAAGAGCAGGGGGATGCGGGGCAGGCCGGCCGCCGTGATGGCGGTTCCCAGCACGATCGAAAGGAAGAGAGCGGCGAGACCGGGGCTCGAGAGCCGGAGGTAGGCCGCTGCTGGGCCCTGCACCGCGGGCTCGGCGCCCATCAGCCGCACCACCGCGCTTGCCCCGAGGCCCAGCGCGCCCGCCACCAGAAGCGCGAGGGGCAGCCCGATCAGCAGACCATGGCGGGTGAGCCGCTCCACCTCGTCCTCCCGCCCGGCACCGGTGGCGCGGGAGATACGGCTCGCCAGGCCCACCGAAAAACCCACCACGGGCCCGAGGAAGAGATAGAGCGGCAGGATGGCGAGGCCCACGGCAGCGAGGGCCACCTCGCCCAGGGGCGCTACCAGGGCGAGGTCCACCATCTGGGTGAGGTAGAGCAGCAGGCTCTCGGCGAGAACCGGCCCCGCCACCCGGAGAATCAGCCGCGTCGGCCCCTCGAGGTCGCGGCCGGCGGGCGATACGACGCGCTCCCCTTCTGCCTGGCTCAGGCGAGCTCCAACGCGGGCTCGGCTACCTCCAGCCAGAGGCTGTCGGTGTTGCCGGGCAGATGGTTGCCGAAGTAGTTCGGCAGCTGGATCAGCCGCTCGTAGCTGCGCTCGACCTCAGCGCGATCCGGGTTGAGAGCGGCTGCCGCCTGCTCGAGCTCGTTCCAGCTCTTCATGCCGCCGATTCTCACCCCGGTGCGCTCGAAGAGCGAGGTGCCATAGCGAGGCAGCACCCGCTCGAGGCTGAACAAGAACGGCTGCCGGGCCGCCCATTCGGCCGTGGCTTCGATGTCCTCGCCCGGGAAGCCCACCAGCATGAAGGCCATCGGCACGATGCCGGCCTCGCAGGCCCAGGCGACCGCGCGGTCGGCCGTCTGCTGGGAGATCGGCTTGGCCTGGTTGAGGCTCGCGATATGCGGCGACTCGATGCCGTACCAGATCCACCGGCAGCCCGCCTTGCGCATCTCGGCCAGCATCTCGCGGTCCACCAGATGGGCGCGCGTCTGGCAGCCCCACTCGAGGGCGATGCCCGCCTCCTGCTTGGCCTCGAGCAGCTCGTGGAGCCAGCGCTTGGGAGCCGTGAAGGTGTAGTCGAGAAAGAAGGCCGCGTCCACGCCCGCTCGCTTCAGGCAGCGCATCTCCTGGAGCACTCGCTCCACCGGCCGGAGGCGGAGCTCTGTGCCGCCGAAGAAAGCGGTGTAGCAGTACGAGCAAGTGAAGGGGCAGCCACGGTTGGCGAAGAGCAAGCCGCAGGCCTGGCGCTCGAGCTCTTGTACGGCCACCGGCAGGTAGCTCTGATAGCTCCTCTGGGGCACGCGCGAGAAGTCCGGCACGGGCAGGGCGGCCAGATCGAGCTTGCCAGCAGGTCGGAAGACCGGGTTGCTGGGCTCGATGCCCGCCTCCAACTGGGCCACGAACTGGGGAATCGCCAGCTCGTACTCGCCCACCAGCAGGTAGTCGGCGGGCACCTCGGCTAAGGTCAGCGGGGGATCGAGCGTGCCGTGGGCGCCGACGATCGCCACCCTGGGGCAGTGCCCGCGCAGCTCCCTCACGGCCCTCGCCGCCGTGGCCAGCTGCCAGGTGTAGCACTGGGTTAGGTCGTAGGTGCTGGTGGTCACCACCGCGAGGTCGGGCACGGGATGCGCCTCCAGGTACTCGCCCAGCTCCCGCTCGCTCACCCGCAGGTCGAGGATCGAAACGCGATGCCCCTGCCGCGCCAAGATCTCGGCCGCGTACAGGAAGCCGATCGGCTGCTGGAGGAAGAGATCGACTCGATAGGGGCTCTCGGGGACCACCAGAAGGATGTCGAGTTCGCGCGCGTGGGCCATGGTGTGTGGACTCGAGCCTTTCTCGCCGGAGGTGGCGACAGTTGCCACGAGCCCGCCCCCAAGCAATGCCGCAGCTCGACCGCACAAAACACGGAGCAGTCGCAATGCCACCGCAGAATGCTCGGCGAGGCTCGCCTGAGACGAATCTGCGCTCGATTGTACGGACATCAAGATGAAAGTCAAGATGACAATTTTGTTGTCATCATTCGGCCTTTCAGAGCACGCTCCAAGTGCCGTTGTCTCGCACTTGCCGAGCCGCTCCGCTTCGGCCTTCTCGCGCCCGCTTGCGGTTAAGATGGCGGCTTGCTCTCGACCGGGCTCGCTGCCTGCGAGAGCCTCCCATCCCATGCCCAGGCCGCCCGCCATCGAGGTCGTCGAGGCCCGCACCCACAACCTCAAGGGCATCGATTGCCATGTGCCGCACGGCCGCCTCACGGTGGTGACCGGCCCTTCCGGCGCAGGCAAATCCTCTCTCGCCTTCGACACCATCTTTGCCGAGGGGCAGCGGCGCTTCGTGGAGTCGATGTCCACCTACGCCCGGCAGTTCTTGAACCAGATGGAGCGGCCGCCGGTGGCGGCGATCGACAACCTCCTGCCGGCGGTGGCCCTCGAGGCCAAGAACGCCGTGAAGAACGCCCGCTCCACGGTGGGCACCTTGTCCGAGACCCTCGACGTCCTGCGGCTGCTGTTCACCCATCTCGGCGAAGTGGGCTGCCCGAACGGTCACGGGCCGGTGGCCCGCTACACGCCGGCCGAGGCCGCTGCGGCCCTGGCGGCCGGCGTCGTGGGGCGAAGATTCTCGCTGCTGGTGCCCCTGCCGCGGCCCAAGAGGGGCGCGCGAGAGGCCCTCGCCGAGCTCATCCGCCAGGGCTGGGCCCGGCGCCTCGAGGGCTCCGAGGTGGTGCGGATGGAGCCCGGCGAGAACTGGCCCAAGGAGTGGGACCCGCTGCCGCTGGTCCTCGGGCGCTTCGCGCGGAGCGACGAGGTGCCCGTGGCCCTGGTGACGGCCCTCGAGGAGGGGTTCCGGCTGGGCGAGGGGCGGGTAGAGGCCCGGGGCGAGGATGGCTCTCGCCGGCTGTTCAGCGCCGAGCTCGCTTGCTCTGTTTGCGGCGCCCAGGCGCGCCGGCCGGTGCCGGCTCTGTTCTCCTTCAATTCGCCGCTCGGCGCTTGCCCGAGCTGCGAGGGCTTCGGTCGGGTGATCGGCATCGACCGCGACCGCGTGGTTCCGGACCCGCGAAAGAGCCTGCGCGAACGGCCGATCGCCCCCTGGAACTCTCCGGCCTACGAGGAGCTCTACGACCAGCTCTACGCCGCAGCGCGCCGCCGGCGCATCCCCCTCGAGGTGCCCTGGGAGGAGCTGCCAGAAGAGGCCCGGGAGTGGGTGTGGAGCGGCACCGGCTCCTTCGTGAGCCTCGACCAGTTCTTCGCCTGGCTCGAGAGCCGCACGTACAAAGTCCACGTCCGGGTGCTCTTGGCCCGCTACCGGGCCTACAACCCTTGCACCACCTGCGGCGGCACGCGGCTCAAGCCGGAGGCCCTGGCGGTGCGGCTCGGCGGCGCCAACCTGGCGGAGCTGTGCGGCCTGTCGATCGAGGCCCTGCGCTCCTGGCTCGCGGAAAGAAGCTGGACGGCACGCCAGCGGGAAGTGGCCGGGCACCTGATCGAAGAAGTCGAAAGGCGGGTCGAGGTGCTCCACCGCGTGGGCCTGGACTACCTCACCCTCGATCGGCAGGCGCGCACCCTCTCCGGCGGCGAGACGCAGCGCATCCACCTGGCGGCGGCGCTGGGCTCGGGGTTGACCAGCACGCTCTACGTGCTCGACGAGCCCACCATCGGCTTGCATCCCCAGGACTCCGATCGCCTGCTCGAGCTGCTGCGCGAGCTCGCCGGCCGGGGCAATACCGTGCTGGTGGTGGAGCACGATCGCACCCTGATCACCGGTGCGGATTGGCTGATCGATCTCGGGCCCGAGGCCGGCGAGCGAGGCGGTGCCCTGATGGCCGAGGGTACCCTCGAGCAGGTGCTCGCCAGCGAGGCTTCGCTCACCGCCCGCTACCTGCGCGAGCGGGTGCCCACCCAGGCCTGGGACCATCTCCGCCGCTTCCGCCGCGAGCGCGGCCAGGAGAGCCTGGAGGAGGAGCTCGCGCACCGGCCGAAGATCACCGTCCGCGGCGCCCGGGCCCACAACCTGAAGAACGTCAGCCTCGAGCTCCCCCTGGGGGCCCTGGTGGCGATCACCGGCGTTTCCGGCTCCGGCAAGTCGACGCTGGTGGAGAACGTGCTCTACGGCACCTACCAGCGCTCCCGGGGAGTGGTGGACGTCGAGCCGGGAGAGGTGGATCTCCTGGCAGGCTTCGGTGAGGTCGAGGACCTGGTGCTGGTGGACCAGCGCCCTCTCGGCCGCTCGACCCGCTCGAACCCGGTCACCTACATCAAGGCCTACGACGAGATCCGCCAGCTCTTCGCCGCCCAAGGGGCCGCCAAGAGCTGGGGCATCACGCCGGCGCATTTCTCCTTCAACCTCGATCACGGCCGTTGCCCGGAATGCGAGGGCACCGGCGTGGTGGAGGTGGACATGCAGTTCATGGCGCCCGTCACCGTGACCTGCGACCGCTGCCAGGGCCATCGCTTCCGGCCGGAAGTGCTCCGGGTGACCTTCCGCGCGAAGAACATCGCCGAAGCCCTCGAGCTCACCGTGGAGGAAGCCCGCGAGTTCTTCGCCGGCCAGAAGAAACTGCTGCGCCGCCTCGAGCTGCTCACGGACGTCGGGCTGGGCTATCTGCGGCTGGGCCAGCCGACCTCCACGCTTTCCGGCGGCGAGGCCCAGCGGCTCAAGCTGGCGAGCTTCCTCGATCGCCCGGCCAGCGCACGACCCTTGCTCTTCCTGTTCGACGAGCCCACCACCGGGCTCCATCTGGCCGATATTGACCTTCTCTACCGCACGCTGCGCCGCCTGGTGCAGCGCGGCGACGGCGTGGTGGTGGTGGAGCACAGCCTGGACCTGATCGCCCGGGCGGATTGGGTGGTCGACCTCGGGCCGGGAGGCGGTGTGCACGGCGGTGAGCTGCTGCACTGCGGCTCCCTCGGCTCCTTCCTCGAGAAAGCCAGCGGCCCCACGGCCCGCGAGCTGCGCCGGTTCCTCAAGTGGGGCACCGAGCGCCACGCAGAGCCCTGACCGAAGGCCCTCTCGGGTGGGCTATCCGCGGCCTTCAGAGCCCTACCAGGCGAGTGGTATGCTCAGAAGCCGATTACACCTCCTGAGACGGGCTCGGCCGGCCTGGCCGCACAGGCTTGAGCAATCACCGGCAGCCGGAACGGAGGCGAGGGCGGAGGCTCGATCGCTGTGAGCAATCTGAGATTCGTGCTTCAAGCTGGAGAGGACCGTTTCGTGCTCTTGCCGGGCCCGAGCACGATCGGGCGCAGCCGCAACTGCGAAGTGATGGTGGCGGACCCCAGCGTCTCGCGCAACCACGCGCTGATCACCGTCGACGGCGATCGCATCACGGTCCAGGACCTGAGCTCCAGTAACGGCACCTTCGTCAACGGCAACCGCGTGGAAAACGAAGTGGTGGTGCGCTCGGGCGACGAGATCATGGTGGGCGAAAGCCGACTCTGGCTGGTGGCGGAAGGTGTCGAGCATTCCACGCGGCTGGTCGACCTCGGCGATGTGGCCGCCGCGGTGGCCGACTCCGCGCCACCGACCCCCGCGCCCCTCGAGGGCCCACGCTCGCCCAGCACCTCGGAGGCTCTGTCAGCGCTCGAGGCGATGCCGGTGGGCGAGGCGCTCGCCCAGCCGAGCCCGAGCCGCGAGCGCACCGCGCCGATGATCAACAACCTGCCTCCGGAGCCTCCACCGCTGCCGGATTTCCTCCCTCCCGCAGAGGCACCACCAGCTCCGATCTTCGCAGTGCCACCCCCGCCGCCGGCGCCACCGGCCGCCGCTCCCGCTGCCCCCTGGCAGCCACCGGCGGGCGAGGCCCTGCCCTCGCTCGAAGAAATCGAGCGGCGCCTGGCCACCGCGCAGGCCCCGGCGGGCCCCGAGGCGACCACCGGCTCGGGGATCGTGCTGCCGCCGGCGGGTTTCTGGCGCCGGGTGGGCGCCATACTCTGCGATGGTCTGCTGATCGGCCTCTTCTCGGTGCTCGCGTCGTTCGCCGGTGGCGGCCCGAACAAGGGTGCCGGCGTCCTGATCTCGAGCATGGTCTCGTTCCTGGCGGGCGTGCTGGTGCCGGTCCTGGGCTGGAGCCGCTGGGGCACCACCCCGGGCAAGTACCTGCTGGGCCTCTACGTCTGCGACCTCGACGGCCGGGTGGGCCTGCCCTTCGGGCGCGCCTTGCTGCGATTCGTGGGCTACTTCCTGAGCAGCCTGGCCCTCGGCCTGGGCTATCTGATGCCCCTCTTCACCGAGCGCAAGCGTGCCCTCCACGACTTCGTGGCCGGCACCTACGTGGGTTACCTCAAGCGCTGAGACGGCTGCTAGAGCCGGTAGAGCATCCAGTAGACCACCACGCCGGTGACCGAGACGTAGAGCCAGATCGGCAGCGTCCAGCGGGCGAGTCTCTTGTGGCGGTCCAGGCGGCCGCGGAAGGCGAGGACCACGGTGGCTCCGGCGAGGAAGGGCACCAGGGCCGCGAGCACGGTGTGGGTGGCGAGGATGGTGAGGTAGACCGTGCGCAGCGGGCCCTGGCCCTGGAACCGCACCGAGCCCACCTGGGCGTGGTAGATCAAGTACGAGCTGAGGAACAACACCGAGCAGGCGAGAGCCGCCAGCATCACGTTACGGTGCGCTCGGCGATGGCCTGCGCGGATGAGGGCGTAACCCGTCAGAAGGAGCACGGTGGCGGTGGTGTTCAGGGCCGCATTCACGGCCGGCAGCTGATGGACGTCCACGTTCCTTACCTCGCCTTCCGGGCCTCGTCCGCCAGCGCGGCGGCGTCTTGCAGCAGCTTGGCGGCCTCCTCCGGCTCGAGAGCCAGGTAGTAGCCCCGCACCCGCCCCTCGGCGTCCACCAGCACGAAACGCAGCGAGTGCGCGAGCGGTCCCTCCGCCGCCGAAGCGGCTTGGGTCGGCTCCACCAACAGCTTGAAGCCATCCTGGATCAGCTCGTAGAGGCCATCCTTCGGACCGGTCAGCCACTGCCAGGAGCCTCCTCCATGACCTTCGAACTTCGCTGCATACGCCTTGAGCGTGGCCGGGTCGTCGTGCTCCGGGTCCACCGTGAAGCTCACTCGGCGCACCCCGCTCGGCAGCTTCGGGCCGAGCTCGGCCAGCTTCTGGCTGATCTTGGGGCAGGGCCCTGGGCAGCGGGTGTAGATGAAGGTGGCCACCCAGGGCTCGCCCAGCAGATCGTCCAGCCGCACCTCGCGGCCATCCTGGTCGGTGAGGATGAACCCCGGGAGCTCGGCGAAGATCGGCAGTCGCTCGGCTTTGGTTCCGGTCGAGTGACTCAGGAACGACGCCACCATCGCCCCGACCAGGCCGACCACGAGCAGCGCCCACAGGGCGTAGCGCAAGACCGGCACTTTCGGCTCGGCGCTCTGGCTCACGATGTCCCTCCTCGAACCAGACGGTCCACCAGCTGCGCGACCAGAAGAGCTGGCAAGTAGAGCACTGAGACCAGCAGCAGCTGGCGGGCCGAGGGCCGGCTGCGCAGCCAGGCGAACCGACACGAGAACGCAAAATAAGCTGCTCCCAGAGCCAGCGCGCCCACGAAATACAGCTTGCCGGTGAGCCCCAGCACCGTGGGCAAGAGCGAAACCGGCACCAGCGCGGCGCTCCAGAGCACCGTCTGTCGCGAGGTCTGGTGGCCCTCCGGGTCGATCACCGGCAGCATGGGGAAGCCGCCGCGAGCGTAGTCCTCCCGGTACATCCAGGCGATCGCCAGAAAATGCGGCAGCTGCCAGCAGAACAGGATGCCGAAGAAGGCCCAGGCCCCGAGGCCGAGATCGTCCCGCACAGCTGCCCAACCCATCATCGGAGGCACCGCCCCCGGCGCCGCCCCCACCACGGTGGCGAGAGAGGTGCGCTTCTTGAGCGGCGTGTAGGCGAACACATAGCCGAGCACCGTTGCCGCCCCGAGCGCAGCCGTGAGGGCGTTGACCTTCACCAGAAGCACCACCAGCCCCAGCAGCACCAGGACCACGCCCACCGCCAGCGCACCGTCCGGATGCAGCCGGCCTGCCGGTATGGGCCGCCGCTCGGTGCGTCGCATGCGGCCATCCGGATCCCGCTCCCAGACCTGGTTGAGCGCCGACGAACCGGCCGCGGTGGCCGCGGTGCCAGCGAGCGTCCACCAGAGCAGGGGCCAGTCGAAACGGCCGGCCTCGCTCGCCAGCAGGAACCCCGCCGCCGCCGTGACCACCACCATCAGGGTGATCCGCGACTTGGTGAGGGTGAGCAAGTCGGCAGCGCGCGAAGGCACTCGCTCAGGCATGGATTGTGGGTGAGCCATCCGGTTCTCGAAGCCGATGCCCGAAACTCGGGCCGAGCCACTCTATCGCACGCCCAGGCCCGCTCTCCCCCGGGTGGGTTGCCTCGGCTGTTAGAATCGTGCGCAGATGAGCGACGAAAAGAGTGAAGCAGCCGGCCGCGGCGGCGGTGCGGCGGAGCTCGACCCCCTGCAGGGCTTGCCGGAGCACGAGCGCGAGGAGCATCTGCTCGGCGCCTACGACCGGGTGCGGGCCAAAGTGCTGGCGGCGGTCGAGAGGCGGGGAGGGCGCCTGAGCGCCGACGCCGTCAAAGTGCTGCTCTTGGTGCCGGACATCTTCTTGCTCTTGGTCCGCCTCACCCTCGACAAGGACGTGCCCTTCGCCAGCCGGGCCCTGATCGGCTCGGTGCTCGCCTACTTCATCTCGCCCGTGGACCTCCTGCCCGAGGGAATCTTCGGCGGCGTGGGCTTCCTCGACGATATGGTGCTCGCCACCGCCGTTCTCGCCCAAGCCTTCGGCGGCGAGCTCGAGCCCTACGCCCGGCGCCACTGGAGCGGCCCGGACGACATCCGCGAAGTGCTGCGCGACGTCACCGCCACCGCCCGCCGGCTCCTCGGCCCGCGCACCCGCGAGCGGCTCGACCGCATGCTCGAGAAGCGCGGCGTGAGAGTCCACCGCGAGGAGGAAGAGGCGGAGAGGGCAGGCGACGATCTAGGCTCAGACTCCCGATCGCAATGAGCCCGCGGGGTTGAGGCGGGCCGCCTGGCGGGCCGGCAGCGCCACGGCGAGCAGGGCCACTACCGCGAGGACGGCCGCCGCGCCCAGTGATGCTAGCAGGCCTACCTGCCCGGTTCCGTAGAGCACGCTCGCCGCCAACCGGCGAGTGCCCAGAAAAGCCAGCAGCCCCAGGCCCATGCCCAAAGCGACGGGCCAGAGCCCTTGCCGCAGCAGTAGCCCGAGCACCTGGGATCGATCGGCGCCGAGGATCATTCGAAGCCCCAGTTCCGGTGCCCGCTGGCCGAGCATGTAAGTCGTGACGCTGAAAACCCCGATGCCGGCCAGAGCCAGAGCGAGCAGAGCGAACCCCTCCACGAGCCGGGCACTCGCGGCCAGGGCCCAGAGCGAGTGTGCGAGCACATCCCTCATCGCCGAGAGGTTGGTCAACGGAAGGGCCGTGTCTAGCTGCTGAACCTCGCGCCTCAGAGTGGAGAGGAAGGCCGTCGGGTTGCCTTCGACTCGGGCAAATAGGGTCACCCGCGGGGAGTAATTCTGGGCGAGAGGCAAATAAAGGTAGGCCTGAGGCTCTTCGCCAAGGGTGTTGTACTTCGAATCGTTCACAACCCCCACGACCCTCAGGTAGGACTCCTCGCCGAAGAATCGGAACCGCTTGCCGATCGCGCCCCTGCCCGCCCAGAAGCGTTCGGCCATGGCTCGGTTGACCACCGCCACCGGTTCTGTCTCCTTGCGGTCGTCCCGGCTGAAAGTTCTTCCTGCCTCTAGCGCGATGCCGAGCGTTTGGAAGTAGTCCACGCCGATCGGATCAACCTGCACCAGAACTCCACCTGCCGAAAGGTTTTCACTCTGGCCCTCCAGGAACACGGTTCTGGGTACCGCGCCGCCCGACAGCGGCACCGCCGTGGCGAGCGCGGCAGAGCGCACGCCCGGCAGTGCCTCCACTCGCTCGACCACTCGGCGATAGAAGTCCTGGACGTCTTCCTCGGGCTGCCCTTGAGCCCCGGCGTTGAAGGACACCACGGCTAGGTGTCCCGCCTCGAAACCTGGGTCCGCCCGCTCGGCCTGGGCCAGGCTGGTCAGGAACAGCGTCGCCGCCAACAGGCAGAAGCAGCTCAAACCGGCCTGGACCGCCACCAACAGGCCCTGGAGCCCCGCGCCCGTGGCCCGGCGCACTCTGACCGCTCCCTTGAGCGCGCTCACGAGATCGGTTCCGACCACCTGCAAGATCGGCGTAAGACCCAGGAGAAGGGTCACCAACAAGGTCAGTCCCAGCGCGAACAGCAGGACCCGGGAGTCGATGGCCACTTCCAGGCTGGTCGGGATCTCGGTGGGTGGGCGGATGGTGGTCAGCAAGCGCAGGCCAAGAAGGGCGATCAACAGCCCCAAGACACACGCGAGCGCTGAAGGCAGCAGGCTCTCGACCAAGAAGTTCCGAACCACCCGCCAGCGCGAAGCGCCCAAGGCGACCTGGATCGCGATGTCCTTGCGCTGGGCGATCAGCCGCCCCAGCTGGAGGCTCGCCACGTTCGCGCACGCCAGCAGCAGGACCAGCGTCGCGGCCCCCAGCAGGTAGCCGACTCCACCCACCACAGCTCCGCGCTGGGCCGGGTTGATGGTGGCCTGGGCGAGCGGAACGAGCTTCCAGCTTCGCCCTCTGTTGTCCTCGGGATACTGCTCTTCGAGGCGATGGGCGAGCCCATTCGCCCGCGCCTCCGTGCCCGCGAGATCGGTACCGGGCCGCAGTCGGGCCAGGACGTTGAACATCACGGCGCGACGGCTCTCGACCCAGGTGTTGTAGGGGTAGGGAAACGCCACCGGGTACATCATCAGGGGCACCCAGAGCTGCGGCTGACGCCCGACGTCTGTGCCGCGAAACTCCGGCGGCGCCACGCCCACCACGGTATAGGGCTGGCGATTCAGGACCACCTGGCGACCCACCATCGAGGGGTCCGCGCCGTAGCGCCGGGCCCACAGGGAATGGCTGAGCACCACCACCGGCTGGGCTCCCGGCGAGCGATCCTCTTCGGGCAGGAAGCCTCGTCCGTGGGCCATGCGGATGCCCAGCAGGTCGAAATAGTTGCCGGAGACCACTTGGCCGAAAATCTGCTCCGGCTCGGCGTTTCCGGAGAGGCCGAGCGTGGTCCACTGAAAGGCCGCCAACTCGGCGAAGGCGTCGCCCTTCTCGCGCAGATCCCGCAGATTGGGGTAGGAAACCCCCAGGAAGCCCGGGTTCTTCGCGTCCTGGGTGTAAACCACCACCACCGATTGCGGATCCCGCACCGGCAGCGGCTTCAGAAGCGCCGTGTTGAGCACACTGAAAAGCGCCGTGGTCACGCCGATGCCGAGAGCCAACGACAAGATCGAAGGCACCGCCACCAGCGGACTCTGTCGCAGCGAGCGAATGGCCCGCTTCAAGCTCTCCAACGAGTTCCTCCTTAATCTGTGCAGCGCCGGCGCCAGGGCGTTCAGTGGCGAGAGCGTTGACGCGTCTCGATCGCACCCTGCTGTCGCTGGTACATCTGTTCGATCAGCGCATGGTGCTTGTCGAGAATGGCCTGCCGCCTCAGCTTCTGGGTGAAAGTCAGCTCGCCGCCCTGGACCGTGAAAGGCTCGGCCAGCAAGACGAAGCCATCGATTGGATCGAACGGCGAGCGCTGGTTCGTGGCTTCGAGCTCCTGACGATAGAGAGCCTCGACCCGCTCGTCTGCCACCAGCTCGGCGGGAGTCGAGTCCGCACCCAGGCCTCGCGCCTGGGCCCAGGCCTTCAGAGCTGCGAAGTCCGGGATCAGGAGGGCGCCGAAGAACGGCCTGCCCTCCCCCACGATCATCGCCTCTTGAACGTACGGGCTCTCCTTGATCAGGTGCTCGACAGGCTCCGGGCTCAACTTGTCGGCGTAGGCGCAGGTGATCACGTTCTTCAAGCGCCCGGTGAGAGTCAGAAACCCTTCCTCATCGATCGTGCCCAAATCGCCGGTATGGAGCCAACCCTCAGCGTCGATCACCTTGGACATCTCTTCCGGCTCGCCGGTATAGCCCATCATCACGTTGGGCCCGCGAAGCAGCACTTCCCCTTCCTCGCCGAGGCGCAGCTCGACGCCGGGGAAAGCCTGCCCCACCGTGCCCAACTTCACAGCACCACGCCGGTTCACGGCCGCGGAGGGCGACGTTTCTGTGAGGCCATAGCCCTCGTGAACGGCAACACCGGCGCTCCAGAGGAACCGCGCCACCCGCGGGGGCAGCGGAGCTCCCCCGGCCATGCAGAACTCCAGACGCCCGCCGAAGGCGGCACGAACCCTTCCCAGCGCGGCACACGCCGGCGACTCGAGCCGCTCGGCCAGCTCCGCGGGAAGCGGCTCGCCTCGCAACCGGTAGGGCAGACTCGCCTCGGCCACGCCGAGGGCCGCAGCCAGCGCCTGGCTACCGCCGGGCACGGCGGCGAACTGCTCCTCGACGGCCGAGACCACGCGCTCGAGGATGCGTGGAACCGTGACGAAGACGTGCGGCTTGACCTCCTGAGCGTTGGCGATCCCTGTCAATACCGACTCGGCATAGGCAATCGTGCAGCCGGCATGGAGGTAGGCGTAGTCCTCCACCCGCTCGAACAGGTAGCACAGGGACAACATCGAGAGGGCGGTCCACGAAGGTTCGAGGGGCATCGCCCGTACCGCGCCCTCGATCACGAACGCTAGGTTGCGATGGCTCACCATCACCCCTTTGGGGCGAGACGTCGTGCCACTGGTGTACACGATGGTGGCCAGGTCTGCGGGCTCGAGGTTCCGCGCCGTGCCCTCGAGGTCCGCGTAGGCGCAGTCCGGTTGCTCGGCGAGGAGCGACTCGAGTTCCAGCGCGCCGCCTGCGGGCTCAGCTCCACCGAACGCCACGATCGCCTCGAGAGTGGGCACGTCGGATCGGAGCGCGAGCACTTTCGCCAGCTGCTCACTTCCTTCCACGAAGAGGAAGCGAACTCGGCTGTCGTTCAGAATGGCAGCCGACTGACCTGGTGTGAAGGCCCCGTCCACCGCCACCATGGCGCCTCCGGACAGCAGGGTGGCGAGGTCGATCGCCACCCACAGAGGCCCGTTGGTCGCGATCAAGCCCACCCGGTCGCCCTTGGCCACGCCGAGCTGCCCGAGTCCTCGAGCCAGTCGGCCCACCTTCGCCACCAGATCCGTCGACGAGGTCGCCTGCCAGCCACCGTCCACCTTGTGGAGGAGCTGCTCGGGCTTCTCTCTCCTCGCCAGCTCGAGGACGAGGTCGCCCATGGTCCTAAGCGTCATCTTCCCTCCTCACTCAGACGGCGCGGTTGCCGCTGTGTCAATCCATCTCGAGGTAATGGGCCAAGAGCGTTTCGGCCGTGAACCGCGTGCGCGGGTTCACCAGCACCGTGTTTCGAAGATAGAACTTGGGGCTCCGATAGACCCGTCGCAGCGCTGCCCAATGCGACATCTCCTGATACTTCTGGGGCCAGAGCTCCTTGAGCTTGCGCGCCACCTCGGCGCCATGCACTGGGTTCACATACGGCAGAACATGATGCTCGACATGGAAGTTGTTGTAGAGATGCAGCCTCTCAAGCAGAGGTGTGGATCGGACCGTCAGGCTGTTGAGCAGGGGATCGTTGGTGTCCTCGGTGAGTGGGCTGATGAAGTGATTGGTGGCGACGTAGCTCATCATGATCAGGTTGGCGAAGGCCAAAGGGATCAAATAGAGAAAGAAGAAGCCTTGCCAGCCGAGCGCCCAACCAGCCAGTGTGATCCAACCGATCTGCGTACCGAAGATGAAAGCTCGCACGGTACGGGCCTCGGCATGCCCTTGAAACACACCCGGATGCTTGAAGGCGACCCAGACGGTGTGGAACGAGAACCAGAAGAACAGGAAGAGGGCGCTGCGCGCAGTGCCAGAACCAGGCAGGAACTTCTCCAGCACCCTGAGCCAGGTGCTGTGGTGATAGAGCCGCTCATGGCCGAAACAGTCGGGATCGTCGAAGCTGTGGTTGGTCAACTGATGGTGCTGGCGATTGTGCCAGGCGATCCAGTGCTTCGGGTGGATGCCCCAATGCCACATGCACAGCCCTCCGAGCCAGAGCATGGGCAGGCGCCGGCGCACCACGGTGCCGTGCAGAATCTCGTGGCCGAGGAAACCCAGCACACCCTGGCAGTGGCCAATCATCACCGCGGCCAAGAAACGTACGACCGGGTTCTCCCAGCGAAAAATGGCCACTACTCCGAGGCTTATGATCGCATAGTAGAAAATCAGCCAGAGCAGGCGCCGAGGAACCGCCTGGAAGACTTCCTTGGGCAGATGGGCCCGCAGCTCGTTGGCGTAGGCCTGACGCGAACGATATTTGTCGTCGGGCTGACCCAGGTCCAGCTCTGCGCCTTTCACTTTCATGGCATCTCACCTCTGTGCCCGACGGCGACCTCTTGCAGGACTGGAAGCTCGCCGAGGGCGAGGAGCTGCCGGCAAAGATAGTGCTGCTTCTTGCCGCTGGTGGTTCGCGGAATCGCCCGCGGCGGAGTGAGAAGCACGCGGTCGAGTACCAGTTCCTCCAGCAAGCCGGCGGCCTGGGCCAGCCGTTCCACCAGACCCGCCAGCTGCGATCGCGCAGGAATCTCAATCAAGCCGACGACCTCTCCTGACCCTCTGAGCAGGTCGGCCTCGAAAATCGCCACGGCGTCGAACGGCAGGCCGAGCCGCTGCGCCAGCCGCTCCTCCAGGTTGCTCGCCAGATGGTTCTCGCCGTGGCGGATCACTACGTTCTTGAGACGCTCCAGTACGTAGAGTTCGCCACCGTGCTGGAACCCGAGGTCGCCGGTGAGGACGCCGTCCTCGAAAGGCTCGACGCCTTCGCCGCTCGCGGCGACGTAGCCGCGGGCCACCGGCGCTCCTCGGACGCGAATCTCACCGAGCAGATCCTCGCCGGGAAGCGCCCGCCCCGCTTCGTCGACCAGCTCGATCTCGATCCTCGGAACGGGCCGTCCCACCGAGAAGGCGGCGACTTCTCCCGGCCGGGGAGCCGCTTCCGGCGAACGGTCGCGCACGTCGTAGGTGCCGCGCACCGGTACCGTGCTGCCGAACCCCGAGGGCACTCGCTCCACGCAGGCGTACTTGGGCAGTTCCGTGGCGCCCACGAAGGTGGCCGCCAGCGTGGCCTCGGCCAGGCCGTAGCAGGGCAGCAGGGCCCGAGCCTCGAAGCCGTGGGGCTCGAAGCGATCCAGGAATTTCTGCACCGTCGAGAGATGCAGCGGCTCGGCCCCCGAGAAGGCCACTCGCCAGCGGCTCAAGTCCAGCCCTTCCAGGTCTGCCGCGCTCCCCGCCTGAGCGCAGTAGCGGTAGCCGAAGTCCGGTGCGGGAGACATGGTGCCGCGGTACCGGCTCAAGGTGTTCAGCCACCGCAGAGGCCGCTTCAGGAAGTCGAACGGTGTCAGGAGATACAGGGGATAGCCCCACCAGAGCGAGAAGAGCTCGCAGCCCACCAGGCCCATGTCGTGGTAGAGCGGTAGCCAGCACACCACGGTCTCGTCGTCCGAGGCGCTGGAGCCGAGCCGAATCGCTTCCAGGGCCGTGCGGAGGTTGCGGTGGGAGATCGCCACCAGCTTGCCGGAGCCGGTGGAGGCACTGGTTTCCTGCAGATAGGCTAGGTCCTCTGCACCGGGGCGGAAGCTGTCCGCCGGGGGCTCGAGCTCCGCTTCGATCGGATCGGCAGGCAGCACGATCGTGCGCCACTGCCGGGTCGCTTCGACCCCCTCGTCGTCGATCAATCCGGCTTCCACCAGCAACGCCGCCCGGTCGCCGAGCTTGGCGCGGAGGGCGGCCAGGCGGTCGGTGGTGGCCTGGCTGCCCTGGAAGCTCTTCGGGGCTGGCACCACCACCGGCAGCGCCCCTCTCGCCAGGGCGCCGTAGAAGCCCACCAGCACGGCCGGCAGGCTGCGACAGCACACCACGCAGGGATCTCGACCCGCCACCCCTTCGGCCTTCAGGAGGTGGGACAGGCCGAAGGCGACGCCGATCAGCTGGGAGTAGCTGCTGTGGCGAAAGCTGTCCGTCGCGGCCTGGTAGAAGTGGCGACCCGAGTCCGGCCGATCGTCGCCGCGTCGGCTCAACAAGACATCGAACAGGGTCGGCTCAGGGCTCACGCTCGAGCTCTCCGACGAACTCGCAGGCCAGCCTCGCCACGGCTTCCGGGTTCTCCCACAGCACCGCGTGGGCGGTCTGCGCGATCTCGACCATCCGGCTGCCCGGAATGGCATCCGCCAGCGCCTGCGAGCAGAACTGCGGGTAGAAGAAATCGAGCTCTCCGCGGGCCACAAGCGTGGGAGCGGTGATCCGCTCGAGCGGCGGCCGCGTCGAGTAGGCGTGGCAAAGTCGCATCTGGTGCTTGAAGATCTCGGTGTCGCCGAAGCTCGCCAGACCGCCTCGAACGAACCTCTGCAAAAGGTCCGGAACCTTCTCGAAGCTGGCGGCGCTGAAGTTCCAGAAGGCGATCTCGGCCAGGGTGGCTTCGATCCCTGCGACGTCGATCAGCTGGAGCCATTGTTCGAGCATCCGCATGCCCATCGGGTAGATTCGATCCGCCGATCCGATCAGCAGCAAGGAGGCGACCTCGACCTCGGCCTGGAGCGCCATCTGCTGAGCCACCCAGCCGCCCAGCGAATAGCCGACAAGGTGGGCGGGCTTGGGCGGAAGCTGCTTCAGGGTGGCGCTGGCTCGCTGGGCGAGTTCGGCGATCGACGCGGCCTCCTGGTTCGGCGTGGCACCGAAGCCTGGATAGTCCATCTGCACCACCTGGTACTTCCTGGCCAACTCGCCGGCCACTCGCACCCAGGCCAGAGCGCTGCTGCCCATCGGGTTGAGCAGTACGACTCGACTGCCGTTCTCCTGACCCATCACCGAGTGGGCGAGCGCAGTGGCGGTACTCATCTCAAGCCTCCAGAAGGGGAACCATCCATCAAAGCGACGGGCGGAAAGCCAAGGACAGGCCACCGTCCACCGGTACGGTTTGGCCGGTCATGTGCCGGGAACCCTCATCCAGCAGGAAGCGGATCACCTCGGCCACCGCCTCCGGCTCCGCCAGCCGCTTGAGGGGCGTCAGCTCGCTCAGGATCCGGCGCTCGGTAGCGGTCGAAAGGCCACGGAACAGCGGCGTATCCACCGGGCCGGGCACGACTGCGTTGACTCGGATTCCCCGCGGTGCTAGCTCCAACGCCAGCGCGCGGGTAAGTCCCAGGATTCCCGCCTTGGCGGCGATGTAGGAAGCGCTGGCGCCGATCCCACCGTAGACGCTGCTCGACGACAAGAGCACCATCGATCTCAGGGGCCAGGCCTTCACCGCGGCCTGGCTGAGGTAGAAAGCAAGGTCCAGGTTGGCCGCCACCTGTCGCCGGAATTCCTCTCCCGAGAGCTCCAGGAAAGGTGTGGCAAAAGCCACCCCGGCCACCAGAGCCAGACGATCGAGCTCCGGATGGTGGCCGGCGATCTCGGCGACGGCGGCCTGCACGGCGTCCTCGTCGAGCAGATCCACGAGGTAGGTCACGGCCCCGGCCGGCTCTTGGGGCGGCAAGCTGCGGTCGAGGCTCACCACTTTCGAGCCTCGCCCAGCGAGCTCCCCTACCAGAGCCCGGCCGATGCCCGAAGATCCCCCGGCGACCAGGTAGCCACGGGGAGCCTGAGGCTCGCTGGCCGTCATGCCACCCCCGCAGGCAGCTCGCTACCCTCGCGCCGCCCGCTCGCCACTCCCACCTCACCGTCCGGGAAGCGGCCGGTGTCGAAGTCCAACTGCGAAACCCGCTCCATCGCAGGCATCCGGCCGGTCTCCGCGACATAGGCCTTGAATTCGCGGAACGTCCAGCTCTGGAACTCCTCGTGGCTGGCATAGTCGAACAGCACAGCGCCGAGCATGTCCATATCGTTCTGGTTCTTGGCCAGACGTCGGGTGATGAAGTTGATGTACTCGGTATCGTTGTAGTAGTAGTTGTAGGCCCGAATGCTGTTGAAGGGACAGCGGATCATCTCCCGATACCTGCGCTCGTACTGCTGCAGCAAACCGTTCGAAAAGTCCTCCTGGCGGGCGGCCTCAACGGCGGTCTCCGCTGCCATCTTCGAGCTCGCCAGGCAGATCGTCACTCCCGTGCCCCAGGCCGGGTCGGCGAAGAAGGCCGCGTCGCCCACACAGAGGAAGCCGTCTCCCGCCATTCGACTGTTCATGTGGCCCAGCCGCCCAGTGCTCACGATGTTGTCGTCGAGTTCGGCCTTCTCGATCACCTTGCGCACCACCTGGTGGCGGGCGAACAGCTCGCGGTAGCCTTCCTTCTTGTTGGGCATCCCTTCGAAAAAATTGCTCACCCGGGAACGGGCGACGAAGCCGATGCTGATCAATCCCTGCTCGAGGTTGATCGGGATGAACCACAGCCAACAATCGTTGCTGGGAAAGATATTCACCGTGGCAGGGTCGTAGCGCGGGTTGTCCGCCATCAGCGGCTGCATGTTCACGTTGCGGAAGTGGCAACGAACCGCGAAATTGGCCCACTGTCCCTCGAAGACATGCTCCAGGGGAGCGCGCAACGCCAGCTGGCGCGCCACCATCGACTGTCGGCCGGTGCAGTCGATCACCAGCCGGGACTTGACTTCGTAGTCGTGGCCATCCGGAGCCACCAAGGCCACGCCCGTCACCACTCCCTCGGAGTCCAGGACCAGGTTGCGTGCCCGCGTCTTCAAGCGCACCTCGGCGCCGACCGCTTTCGCACGATCGAGGAACACCATATCGAAATAGTAGCGCTGCACATTGAAGCCCCACGGGTAGCTGTGGACACCATCTTTGTAGGGCGGCTTGCTGAGATCGACAGCGGTGTAGCCCTTGTCTCCGCTCGGCGACACGAACTGGAAGGACCGTTTCTTGACAAATGGAGGTTGGTTGATGGTGTCCAGAATGCCCAGCTCGGCGAGAAACGGTGTTATCGCCGGAGAGATACCCTCCCCTGCGGTGTCGCGTGGAAAATCCGCCTGGTCCACCAGCAGAACGTTGAGCCCCGCCTCCTGCAGGCGGATGGCTGTGGAGCTTCCCGAGATCCCGGCCCCAAGAACCACGATATCTCTACTTTCCACGACGGGCTCCTCTCACTTGCGCCGCTGAAGCGAGCCGATCACCCACTCCTCGAGGCGTCACCGAAGTGCAAGATGGATGTTTCAACCCCACAGCAGAGTTGTTCCAGCAAAACCCGCTGTGCTAGCGTATCAGTAACTTTAGGAGGTGTGAGATGAGCCAGACCAGCACGCCCCCGGAGGCTGCAAGCTCGGCGACCGTAGCCGGCGCGGCTCCTCCGGGCCCGAGTCTCGGTCCCTACGCCCAGCTCTGGCGCTGGCTGATGCACCCGGTCGAGCTGCTGGAAGAGTGCTCGCGCGTTCATGGTGATTGCTTCGCGCTGCGCTTTCCCGACTCCCCGCCGGTGGTTGTGGTGAGCTCGCCGAACGATGTCCAGCGCGTGTTCCGTGCCCCTCCGGGCCAGCTGCTGTCTGGCAACCAGAGCGTTCAAATGCTGGTCGGCGAGAACTCTTTGTTGATGCTCGACGGCCCCGCGCACACGCAGCACAGGCAAATCCTGCAGCCCACCTTGCACGGTCCCAATCTCGAGCAATATCTCGAAACCATCCGCGAAGTCACCCTTCGCGTGCTGGCAAGCTGGCCCGTGGGGCGGGTTTTCGCTCTCCATCCGGAGATGCAGCGCATCACTTTGGAAGTGATCCTGCGCACGATCTTCGGCTTGAGCGATCCGGCAGAAATTCACTCGATGGGCGATCGCCTGACCCGCTTCCTCAGCCTGATGGGCAAGCCCATCATGCGTTTCCCGTTGTTTCGCCTGAATCTCGGCCCGCTCACCAGCTGGGGCAGAGCCATGCGGCTGGAGGCGGAGATCAATCGTCAGTTGTACCGGCAGATCGAAGAGACACGACGGGACGGCAGCGCGGGGCGGGCCGATGTGCTGGCGCGATTGATCCGGGCGAGCGACGCGAGCGGCACTCCCTTCTCCGACCTGGAGCTGCGCGACGAGATGATGACGCTTCTGGTCGCCGGCCAGGAGACCACGGCCATCGCTCTCGCCTGGACCGTGCACCGGCTGCTCGCCCATCCCGAGGTGCATCAACAAGTGATCGCCGAGCACCGTCGAGTCCTCGGCAGTGGACGCGTGACACTCGAGAAGCTGCGGGAGCTGCCCTATACCATGGCCGTGATCGACGAGACCTTGCGCTTGAATCCGGTCTTCCCTCTGGTAGTGCGATGGGTTGCGCAGCCCCTCGAGCTCTCCAGGCACGAGATTCCCGCCGGCTGGTTCGTGGCGCCCTGCACCTACCTCGCCCATCGCAGGCCCGAGTCCTTCGCCGAGCCCCTCGCCTTCCGCCCGGAGAGGTTTCTGGCGGGCAGGCCCGATACCAGTCAATATTTCCCGTTTGGGGGCGGCTCTCATATCTGCATCGGCCCGTCGTTCGCGAACTTCGAAATGAAAACCGTTCTGGCCGAGATGCTATCTCGGTTCTCTCTCGAGCCCGGCAACCGAGGTGAAATCAAGATCGTCCGTCGCGGCTTCACGTTCGTGCCTTCGAACGGGTTACCCGTTCGAGTCGGGCGCAGGCCCGAGGCCTGAGCCCGCCCACACCCATCGCCCGGCTTCCTACCGGGCCATCCTGGCGACGATCGTCTGCTTGGATGGCCGTTTGACTCCCCAGACCAGGCCTAGCCTCTCGAGCGACCAGATCAGCCAGTCTCCTGGATCGAGCTGCCACCAGCGCAGGCCGAACCGGGCCGAGCCTGGAAAGGCGTGGTGGTTGTTGTGCAGGGATTCGCCCATGGTGAGCACCGACATCCAGGTGTTGTTGGCACTGTGATCGTCCAGCCGAAAGGGGCGGGTGCCGAAGAAGTGGCAGAGCGAGTTCACACTCCAGATCAGGTGCTCGCCCAGAAACAGCCGGGCGAGACCTCCCCACAGAAAGCCATACCAGGCGCCGAGCCAGGAACCGTGCACCAGACCCCCGATCCCGGCCGGGATCGCCAGGCCAATTGCGAGCCAGACGAAGTAGAGCCGGTTGACTTTCGCCAGCACGGGGTCCTGCAGAAGGTCGGGGGTATAACGGGAGGAATCGGGTAGATCGTGCCGGAACATCCAGCCGATATGTGCATGCCAGAGGCCACGCACCATGGCCAGGAAGCTGTCGCCGAAGAGGTGGGGAGAGTGGGGATCCCCTTCCTGATCGCTGAACTGGTGGTGCTGCCGGTGCAAGGCGGCCCAGTAGATGGGCGGGCCCTGCCCCGCCATGGAGCCGGCAACGGCCAGTGCCACGCGGACTGAGGTCCTCGCCTGGAACGAGCGATGGGCGAAGAGGCGATGAAAGCCCACCGTTCCGGCCAGACCGCTGAGGGTCCACATCCCGGCGAGCAGACCCAGCTCGAGGGGCCCTACCGCCTTCCTCCACAGCATCACCACGGCCACCACGAAGCCCACCAGAGGAACCACCGTGATGAGCAGCACGTGGCGCTTGCGACGCCGCAGGGTGCGCGCTTCGAAGCCGGACGCTGACTTCGGCATGGGACCTCGCGTTTCCGCGGCCTAGCGGGTCTCGACGAGGCGAAGCAGATCCCCCACTGTGGTGATCTGCGCAGCTTGCTTCTCGGTGACTTCGATCCCGTGCTTCCTCTCGAGCGCCACCAGAACCCGGACTCGCGCCAGAGAGTCCAGGCCCAGGTCCTGGAGGTTGTCCTCGGGTTTCAAGGCGTCCACCGTGAGCCGGGCTTCGTTACGGAGGATTTCCTGCAAATCGTGAAGCACATCGGTCGCCGTAGTCAACACGTGGCATCTTCCTCGGTAATGAACTTCTATCTTACCGTTTGTGCGCCTACGCCGTCAATATTGAGTCTTGGGCGACTGGAGCTCGTTCGCTGCTGGATTAGACCTCTTTCGCGGCGACGGGAGCTCGCCTCCCCGGTGGACCGAATGCGCTGGCTCAGTCGGTCTTTCTCACGGAGTCTTGGCCAGTCTCTTCGGCGGCTGTCGGGGCGGCGTCCGGCACTTCCTTCTCGAGGTTTCGCAGCCTGGGACTCAGCGCTCCTACCAGCGCGACCACCACGATGAGCGCTCCGGCACAGACATAGAGCAAGGCGGTTCCGCGACCGGGACCCCTGCCCAGCCAGGGACTGAGTAAGTCGCTCAAACCGCTGCCCCCTCGCATCTTCGGCTCGAAGATCCGATCGGCCAGAGGGCCCGCGGCGAGATAGGCGATCGGTCGGGGGAAGAGCGCCGCGAGCTTGCGCAGAGCGAAGACTCGTCCCATCATCTCCGGCGCTGTCTTGGCATGCCAGATCACCTGGCTGGTGCCTTCCAGCAAGGGGGTCACGAAGAGGGCGAGAATCACACCGGCCCCAACCAGGATGGGGTTGGGCCTGGAACCACACAGCACCACCGCGAAGCCGAGCGCGACCGTCAGCCCCAGCACGGCGCGGACTCGGTGCTCGAAGCCTCCTGAGGTGCTGAGAAACAGGCTGGCGAGCACCATCGCTGCGCCGCCGAGGGACATCATGGTGCCAAGAGCCGCGGTGGAGGTGAAGCTCAGCACCAGAGGCACTAGCAAGACCTGGGCGAAGCCCACGAAAACGTTGACCGAAGCGAAGTAGAAGAGCAGCAGCAGCAAGCCCCGCCGCTCGCGGATGTAGCGCCAGCTGCCCGCGAGGTCTTGCCAGACAGAGGGCTGCGCACCGGTCTCGCTGCGGTCTTGGAGGACGTCCGGAACTCGGACGACGATCAGGGTCAGCAGCGAGACCACGAAGGTGGCGAAGTCCACGAAGAGGATGCCACCGAGCTGGACCGTGGCGATCAAGAGACCGGCCACCGCCGGTGCCGCCAGCGAAGCGATCGAGCCAGCGGTCTGCACCATCCCGCTGGCGCGCCCCAGCTGTTCTCTGGACACCAGCAAGGGAATGACCGCGCTATAGGCCGGCCACTGGAGCGCGACGAACGCAGAGACCCAGATGCAAGCCAGTAGCACCTGCCACACCTGGAGAGTTCCGCTCACCGCCAGCACGGCGAGGACCAGAGTGCCGAGAGCCGCCCCGAGGTCGCTGATCAAGAGCGCGAGCCGGCGATTCCAGCGGTCGACCAGGGCGCCCGCCAGGGGCGAGAGCAGGAGGTCCGGCAGGGTGCTCGCCAGCCACACCAGGGACACCAGCGTTGCCGAGCCGGTCCGCAGGTAGACCCACGGGCCCAGGGCGAAGGCGGTGAGCCCCGAGCCGAACTGGGAGATGAACTGACCGAGCCAGATCAGCAGAAAGACGCGGATGGAGGCCGACAAGGGCATGGGCTGAGTGTGCGGCTCAGGGCACTGCTTTCAGATCAGCCGAGATTCCCAGAACTCGGCTCTTGGAGGGGGACAACGCCTCTGCTTGCAGCGCAGAGGGCGCTGCCGAGCGTGCCTGGAATCGAATTGCCTCGGACAAGATCGATCTATTTTAGCCAGCGCGTAAGGTTCCTTGTCAAGTTTTGAGTATGGGCTCACTCGAGTGTGCTGGCGTAGCGCGGCTCGGCCCGGCCGGCCTCGGGCCGCCGGCGTTTCGAACAGGGTGCTACCATCGGGCGGCCGCGGCTTCGGCGGCTCCGCGAGGGGCTCGCTGTACCGTCGGAAGGAGCACGAGCCCATGGCCGTGGCGAACGTCGGTTCCGTCTCGCTCGAGTATTCCAGTCAAGGCCATGGAGAGCCGGTGCTGTTCGTTCACGGCTCGTTTCTGGCCGATTCCCTTCGACCGCTGTTCGAAGATCCCTATCTGGCTGGCCAGTTCCACCTCATCCTCTACCACCGCCGGGGCTTCGCGGGCAGCTCTCGGCTGGCAGGCGCCTGCTCGCTCAGCGATCAGGCGCAGGAGGCGAGCTCTCTCCTGGCCGCTCTCGGCCACGCGAGCGCTCATCTGGTCGCCCATTCCTACGGCTGCCTGATCGCCTTGCAGCTCGCCCTGCAGGAGCCCGGACGAGTGCTCTCCCTGACCCTGCTCGAGACCGCCTTGCCACCTTCCCTGCTCGTGGCCGCCGGAGACGAGGAAGTGGCCTCCGTACGCTTCCGCGCCTACCGGCTCTACCTGCTGGGCCAGCACGAGCAAGCTGTCGATCTATCGCTGGAGCTGGCATTCGGCACCGGCTACCGGCAGGCGATCTCACGTGCTCTACCGCCCGACGCCTTCGAGCTCGCCGTACGCGACGCGGACTCCTACTTTCGAGGCGACTCGGAGGCCGCCGCTCACTGGGTTTTCACCCCGGAGCTCGCTCGGTGGATTCGCTGCCCGGTGCTGTCGGTGGTGGGGAGCAGGTCGGCACCGCGCTTCGTCGAAGCTCATCGACAAGTGCTGCTGCCCTGGCTCCCCTCTGCCGTGCCGCTGGAGGTCCCGGGCGCCTCCCATCTGCTCCAACTCGAGGCCCCGACCCAGGTGGCTCAGGCGATCTCGCCCTTTCTGAAGCGCGCAGGGACACTCTGAGCCGAGCGCCTCCTGCAGCTCACCACTACCCCTACGGGCAGCCTTCCGACTACCTGCTGAGATGCTTCAAACCCCTCTCCGGGGGCGAAGCCGGGGTGCTTGCCGGACGCCGAGAATCGGCAGTACGAACCTTCCGGAGGTACACCCATGAACCCAAGGCCGGACTGGCTGCTCTCGGAGCTCGAGCGGCGGGGGGTCTCGCGTCGAGATTTCCTCGGTTTCTGTGGGGTGATGGCTTCGGTCTTGGCTCTGCCCAAGTCCGCGGGAGCGGCGATCGCCAAGGCGATCGCGACCACGGAGAAACCCACGCTGGTCTGGCTCGAGTTCCAGGACTGCGCGGGCAACACCGAATCCTTCCTGCGGGCCGGGCGCCCGACCGCCGCAGACATCATCCTCGACGTCCTCTCCGTCGACTATCACGAAACCATCATGGCGGCCGCCGGCAAACAGGCGGAGGAGGCCCTGCACAAGGTGCTGGCCGAGAAGGGGGGCCAGTTCCTCGCCGTGGTCGAAGGGTCGATCCCCACCGGGGCGAACGGCGCCTACTGCACCATCGGCGGGCGCTCCGCGCTATCGATCGCCAGGGAGGTCTGCGGCCAAGCCGCCGCGACCATCGCGATCGGCACTTGCGCGGCCTTCGGTGGCATCCCCGCGGCTTCCCCCAACCCCACCGGCGCCCTCTCGGTGGCCGACGCGGTGCCGGGCCTCAAGAACCTGATCAACCTGCCCGCCTGCCCGGCCAACGCCGAGAACCTGGCGGCGCTGGTGGTCTACTACCTCACCTTCCACCGCTGGCCGGCGCTCGACTCCTACCGCCGGCCGCTCTTCGCCTACGGCAAGGCCATCCACGATAACTGCGAGCGTCGCGCCCACTTCGACGCCGGCCAGTACGTGGAGCTCTGGGGCGACGAGGGGCACCGCACCGGCTATTGCCTGTACAAGATGGGCTGCAAGGGGCCGGTCACTTACCAGAACTGCCCCAGCGTGGGCTGGAACGGCGGCACCAACTGGCCGATCGGCTGCGGCCACCCCTGCCTGGGCTGCGCCGAGCCGGAGTTCTGGGATCGCATGACGCCGTTCTATCGCCATCTACCCAACGTTCCCGGCTTCGGCCTCCAGACCAGTGTGGATCGCGTGGGCCTGTGGGCTACCGCCGGCGTGGCCGCAGCCTTCGCCACCCACGGCCTGGTGCAGATCGGCAAGCGGCTCGCTCGCGGCGTACCGCCCTCCGAGGAGCGGGCTGATTCGAAGGGAGGCCAACGATGAGCCACCTGGTGATCGATCCCGTAACCCGCATCGAGGGACATCTGCGCGTCGAGGCCGAGGTGGAAGGAGGGGCCGTAGCCAATGCCTGGTCCTCCTCCACGATGTTCCGCGGCATCGAGCTGATCCTCAAGGGCCGGGACCCTCGCGACGCCTGGGCCTTCACCCAGCGGATCTGTGGCGTTTGCACCACGGTGCACGCGATCGCTTCGATCCGCGCCGTGGAGAAGGCGATCGGCGCCGTGCCGCCCACCAATGCCCGGCTGCTGCGCAACCTGATCATGGCCTCGCAGATGGTCCACGACCACGTGGTGCACTTCTACCACCTCCACGCCCTGGACTGGGTGGACGTGGTTTCCGCTCTCAAGGCCGACCCGGCCGCCACCTCGCAGCTGGCGCAGTCGATCTCCGACTGGCCGCTTTCGAGCAGCCGCTACTTCGCCGCAGTCAAGGACCGCCTGCAGGGCTTCGTCGATCGCGGCCAGTTGGGCCCGTTCGCCAACGCCTATTGGGGCCATTCCGCCTACCGCCTGCCCCCGGAAGCCAACCTGATGGCGGTGGCGCACTACCTCGAGGCCCTCGACTGGCAGCGAGAGTTCATCAAGATCCACGCCGTCCTGGGCGGCAAGAACCCGCATCTGCAGAGCTTCCTGGTGGGCGGCATGGCGACCCCGGTCGACCCTGATCGCCAGGCTTCGATCAACCTGGGCTCGGTGGCGGCCTTGCGCCAGCTGGTGGCCCAGGCGCGGGACTTCGTCAACAAGGTCTACATCCCGGACCTGATGGCCGTGGCCTCGTTCTACAAGGACTGGGCCGGCTACGGCGCCGGTGTGGGCAACTATCTGGTGTACGGCGAGTACCCGGAAGGAGACGAGCCCAACGCTTCGCTGTTTCTACCTTCCGGGGTGATCTGGGGCCGCGACCTCTCCCGCGTGGCCAGCTTCGACCCCACCAAGATCAACGAGTTCATCACCCATTCCTGGTACCAGTACTCGGGCGGCGACAGCGAAGGCCGCCATCCCTTCGACGGCGAGACCCAGCCTCACTACACCGGCCCCGAGCCGCCCTACGAGCGCCTCAACACCGACGGCAAGTACAGCTGGCTCAAGTCCCCTCGCTACGAAGGCAAGCCGATGGAAGTGGGGCCGCTTTCCCGGATGCTGGTGGCCTACGCTCGCGGCCACCAGCGCGTGCAGGAGCTGGTCAACGGCACCCTGAACCAGCTCGGCGTGGGCCCGGCGGCGCTGTTCTCCACGCTGGGCCGGGTGGCTGCCCGCGGCATCGAGACGGTGGTACTCGCCGAGAAGCTCGACGGCTGGCTCGATGAGCTCGCCGACAACATGGGCCGTGGCGAGCTCGCTATCCACGACAACTCGAAGTGGGATCCCTCCACCTGGCCGAAGGATGCCACCGGAGCCGGCTTCCACGAGGCGCCACGGGGTGCCCTCGGCCACTGGGTCCACATCAAGGATGGCGTCATCGCCAACTACCAGTGCGTAGTACCGAGCACCTGGAATGCCGGACCTCGGGACGCCTCCGGCCAACGGGGACCCTACGAGGAAGCCCTGGTCGGTAATCCGGTGGCCGATCCGGCTCAGCCTCTCGAGTTGCTGCGAACGCTCCACTCCTTCGATCCATGCCTCGCGTGCGGCGTCCACGTGGTGGATGCCCGCCGCCGTACCCTGGCGGAGGTGAAAGTGTCATGAGCCAGCCCGCCGCCGCTCTCGAAGTGGTTCACGCTCCGCCTTTCGCCCCTGGCCACTCGAACCTGGTGCGGGTGCATGTGTGGGAGTGGCCGGTACGGCTCACCCATTGGCTGAATGTGCTCGCTCTGCTGGTGCTCTCCGCGACCGGCATCTACCTCGGCCACCCCTTCCTGGTGGTCCCGGGCCCCGCCGGCCAGCGTTTCGTAATGGGCACGGTGCGGCTGGTGCACTTCTATTCCGCCATCGTCTTCACGCTCTCGGTTCTCTCGCGCATCGCCTGGATGTTCCTCGGCAACAAGTACTCCCGCTGGGACAAGTTCCTGCCCGTCGCGAGGCTTCGCCGAGAAGGGCTGTGGCCCACCCTCAAGTTCTACCTTTTCGGGCAGAGAAAGCCACCGGGATTCGTGGGCCACAACCCCCTCGCCGGGCTCGCCTACACGCTGATCTTCGCGCTCTTCCTGCTCCAGATCGCGACTGGCCTGGCGCTCTATTCGGCGAGCTGCCATCTCGGCTCACCACTCAAGATCTTCCAGTTCCTGGTTCCGCTTCTCGGCGGCCTGCAGGTGGCCCGGCTGATCCACCACATCGTGATGTGGTTGCTCCTGGGCTTCGGCGTGCACCACGTCTACAGCGCGGTTCTGATGTCGATGGTGGAGCCGACGGCCACGATGGAGTCCATCTTCTCGGGCTACAAGTTCGTCCCCGAGGAGGACTTGGTGTACTCCGGCTATCGCTACATCGACCGCAAGACGGACGCAGGAGGCTGAGAGCCATGGCGGCCCAGGGCTCGCTGCTGATTCTCGGGCTGGGCAATGTGCTGTGCGGCGACGATGGCCTGGGCATCGCCGCCGTGGAGCTGCTCGACCGGGAGTACGAAGCCGGTCCCTCGGTGCGAGTGCTGGACGGCGGCACCCTTGGCCTCTCCCTGATCGGCCACATCCAGGAGGCGGAGGACTTGATCCTGGTGGACGCCATCCGCGACGACGCTGCGCCGGGCAGCCTGGTTCGGCTCTCCGGCGAGGAGGTGGCCCCCGCCGTGGCGGATCGGCTTTCGGTGCACCAGATCGGCGTTGCCGATCTGCTCGACGGGCTGCGCCTGCTCGAGGCCCTGCCCCCACGGCTCCGCCTGGTCGGCCTCGTTCCGGCGAGGCTCTCCTGGGGCCCGGGGCTCTCCTCGGAAGTCATCCGCGCGCTACCGGACCTGGTATCGGCCGTGCGCGCCGAGGCGGAGGCGCTCGGCCACACTTTCGTAGCCCGGGGGGATCATGCGGCGCCTTCTCGCGCTGGCCACCCTCTTGCTCGGATTCTCGGCCTGTAGACCGGAGGAACTGCCTCGAGCCTACCGCCGACTGGAAGTGCCAGAGGCTCGCCTCGTCTCGACCGAAGCCCAGCAGCGGGGCCGCATTCTGTTCCTCAAGTACTGCTCTCTCTGCCACGGCGAGAAGGCCGACGGCCACGGCCCGCGCCAGAACCTCTCGAGCCGGCCCCAGGACTTCACCAGTCCAGACTGGCTGCGAGGAGCCTCGCCCCGCAAGATCTACTGGGTGATCCAGGAGGGCAAGGCGGGCACGGCGATGGCGGCCTGGAAGGTTCTCGATGCCGACGAGACCTGGGACCTCGTGGCCTACCTGATGTCGGTGGCGGGCCCGCCGCGGAACTCGGCGCTCAGCGATTGCCCACCATGGACTTCAGGTAAGCGGCGATCGCCGCCAGGTCAGCGTCTGTAAGGTTGGGATTGCCGCCACGGGGCGGCATCGTCACGCCGGTGACGTTCTGCGGATCGGACGCTGCCCGCCCGACCTGCAGGAAGCCCACCAGCTCGGCTTCGCCGCGATTGCGCACGAAGACGTTCCCCAGGAGGCCCTTGCCCAGCCCGGGCATCCCGGCTCCGGTTGCGCCGTGGCAGACACTGCAGGCCTGCTGGTAGAGCTGGCGCCCGCGTGCCACCTGGGCATTGCCGGTGGGTGCCGGCCCTCCGCCGCAGGCCACGACTGCCGAGAGCAGGCCGACGAGGAGCAGCGCGCGGATGGCCAAAGGAAGCCTCGATCGGGAGAATGTGCCCATCATGCGGACCCCTTCGAAGTCTCGAGGGTCGCCCGGCGCCGAGCCCTGAGCTCGTCGTAGAGCTCGCGAACGCCCTCGAAGCCGCCGTCTGTGAAGTTGGCGGGGTTGTCCCAGAACTCGGCCAGCCCGCCGGCTCCCCAGCGCTCGTAGACCGCCGCCTTCACCATCACCTGCAGCTTGTCGCAGGCCTTGACCAGGCGGGCTTCCAGGCTTTCCGCCCGCTGGTAGTCGGCGATCAGATCGAGCGCGGACTCCGCGACGGGAGCCAAGAGCTCCGCCGCCGCAGCCGCTTCGGCTGCCTTCTTGGCGCCGGGAGGAAAGTAGTGGGAGGAGATCTGTGGCAGGTCGCCGATCCGAACCTCCGCGAGATCGTGGATCAGGGCCATGGTGAGGGCTCGGGACAGGTCGAGCCCCGGCACGCTCGGCGCCAGGCTCCAGACCAGGAAGGCCACGTGCCAGCTGTGTTCGGTAACGCTCTCGGGCTCGGGGACTCCCCGCAACGGATAGCCCATCCGAGGAACCCGGTCGAGCGTCTGGACCTCGAGGAGGAGGTCGAGCAGCGTCGAGTTGACTCTCACCCTACTTGCCAGCGACTCCCAGGAGGCCGCGGGTGAGGTCGTCCGCGAGGATGAACACGAAGAGCAGGAACAACCAGAAGATGCTGCTCACCACGCTCAGCTTGATCAGTCGCGACGAATGCGCCACGTGCATGAAGAAAAGCACCACCAGCGTGGCCTTGGTGACCGCGATGCCCAGGGCCACCACGTTGTTGAGCGGCCCCAGGTCGACGAAAGCCACGCCCACAGTGATCGCCGTGAGCACCATCAGGGCGAGGAAGACGCCCACGTAGACGCGAAGGGGAGAGACGTGCACCGACATGGCTTGAGTTCCTCAGGATCGACCGATCAGATAGAGCAGCGGGAACAGGAAGATCCAGACGATATCGACGAAGTGCCAGTAGAGCCCGAACCCTTCCACGAAGTTGTGGTTGTCGAGGTTCCACTTGCCTTTCCACGCCGGGCGCAGCATCAAGAGCATGATCCCGATGCCGACGATCATGTGCAGCGCGTGGAAGCCGGTCATGGCGAAGTAGAGCGAGAAGTAGATCTGGATCTTGAACGGATCGGCTCCCGCGTACTTGCCGGAGCCGGCTTCGTCGTGCCAGACGAACGAGGGCCCGGGAACGTGGTGGTGCTCGAACTTGTCGCTGTATTCGATCACCTTGACGCCGAGGAACACGCTGCCGAGCACCATGGTGGCGATCAGGAAAGCCACGATCGCCTTGTTGCGCCCCATCTGCGCGGCTCGGACCGCGAGCGCCATGGTCAAGCTGCTACCGATCAGCACGGCGGTGTTGAAAGCCCCCAGGCTGATGTCGAGCGAATGGCTGCCGGCTGCGAACTCGTGGCCGTAGCGATGGCGGTAGTAGGCGTAGGCCAAGAACATGCCGCCGAAGAACATGACCTCGTTCACCAGGAAGGCCCACATGCCGAGCGAGGCAGACTGGCGCTGCTGCTCGTAGCTGTCGAACTGGTGATGAAGCCCAGGATGGGCGTGCGCTGCCTCAGACAACGTGAGCCTCCTTGCCAAGAATGCCGAAGATCTCTTCACCCGTCTGGTAATCGTAGGGCTCGCCCTTCACCACCGGCACGCCGTCGAAGTTCTCGGTGGGTGGCGGCGAAGGAATGGTCCACTCGAGGCCGAGCGCTCCCCAGGGGTTGGGCCCGGCGACCTTGCCGTACTTGAGCGACCAGAGCAGATAGCAGCCCGGCAGCAGGAAGCCAATGGCCAAGACCGAAGCCCCCGCCGTAGAGAGCACGTTCCACACCTGGAATTCCGCCGGGTACTGCCAGTAGCGACGCGGCATTCCCAGGTAGCCGACGATGAACTGCGGGAAGAAGGTGAGGTTGAAGCCGACGAAGACCAGCAGCGCCGACAGCTTCGACCAGAACACCGGGTACATACGACCGAACATCTTCGGCCACCAGTAGTGCAGGCCGCCCAGGAACGAGACGATGGCGCCACCCACCATCACGTAGTGGAAGTGGGCCACCACGAAGTAGGTGTCGTGCACGTAGACGTCGAAGCCGAGCGTGGCAAGCATCACCCCGGTCAAGCCGCCGATCAAGAAGAGGCCGAGGAAGGCGAGGGCGTAGAGCATCGGCGTCTCGTAGGAGACCGAGCCCCGGTAGAGCGTCGAAGACCAGTTGAAGACCTTGATTGCCGAGGGGATCGCCACCAGCATCGTCAGCACCGAGAACACCACCGAGGCGTAGACCGACTGGCCGCTGACGAACATGTGATGGCCCCAGACCAGGAAGCCGAGGACCGCGATACCGATCGAGGAGTACGCCACGATGCGGTAGCCGAACACCGGCTTACGGCTGAAGGCGGCCACCAGCTCGGAGATGACGCCCATCGGCGGCAGCACCATGATGTACACCGCCGGGTGCGAGTAGAACCAGAAGAGGTGCTGGAAGAGCACCGGGTCGCCACCTCGCGAGGCGTCGAAGATGCCCAGGTGGAACAAGCGCTCGAGGCCCACCAGAGCGATGGCGATCGCCACCACCGGAGTGCCGAGGACCTGGATCAGGCTGGTGGCGTAATGCCCCCACACGAAAAGCGGCAGGCGGAACCAGGTAAGCCCCGGCGCCCTCATCCGGTGGATGGTGACGATGAAGTTCACCCCGGTCAGGATGCCGGAGAAGCCGTTGATGAACACGCCGATGGCCGTCGCCATCACGTGGGTATTCGAGTAGGTCGAGGAGAACGGTGTGTAGAAAGTCCAGCCGGTGTCGACGCCGCCGCGCACCATGGCGTACATGGTGAGGCCGCCGCCGATCATGTAGAGGTACCAGGAGAGCAGGTTGATCTTGGGGAAGGCCAGATCCTTCGCCCCGATCATGATCGGTATCAGGAAGTTGCCGAGGATGGCCGGCACCACCGGGAGCAGCACGAAGAACACCATGAAGACGCCGTGCATCGTGAAGACACGGTTGTAGGTGTCCGGCTCGAGCAGATCGCCCTGGGGAGTCAAGAGTTCGAGGCGGATCAGCATGGCCATGATGCCGCCGAGCAGGAAGAAGAACGTCACGCCCAGCAAGTACATGATGGCGATGCGCTTGTGGTCCTTGGTCAGCAGCCAGGAGGCGATGCCCTGGCCCTGATTCAGGTAGTGGCGCTCGGGAAGCTCGGCGGTGGGCAAGGTGGTCTCCATGGCGCTTATCCTTCCCCGCCCTTGACGGGAGCGGGCTTGACGACGGCTTGCTGCCCTGCTTCAGACTTCTTCGGCAGCGACTTGATGTAGGCGATCAGGCTCGAGAGCTGCTCCTCGGTGAGCTGGCCCTGGTAGGTGGGCATCAGCGGCTCGAAGCCGGACACCACCTTGGCCGTAGGCTCGAGGATCGACTCGCGGAGATACGCCTCGTCGGCATGGATCGCCCGCCCCGAGGCCAGCTGCACCTCGCTGCCGAAGACACCGTGGAGGTCCGGGCCTCGAGAGGCGGGTCCGTTCATATGGCAGGTGTTGCAGGCCATCGTGGCGAAGAGCTCCTGGCCCTGTTGGATCGGCGGCTTGCCGGGAGTGCCGCCGGAGAGCCAGGCCTGGTATTCGGTGACCGGCATCACGTAGATGGTGCCGATCATCCGGGAGTGCTCGGCGCCGCAGTATTCGGCACAGAAGAGGTGGTACTGGCCCACGCGATCCGCCCGGAACCACACCGTGGTGTAGCGGCCCGGAAGCACGTCCTGCTTCACCCGGAAGGGCGGCAGGAAGAAGCTGTGAATCACATCCTCCGAGGTCATGGTGAGCTTGATCGGCACACCCACGGGTACGTGCAGGTCGTTGATCTCGCGAACGCCAGTGGGGTGCTGGATCTTCCACATCCACTGCTTGCCGGTCACGAAGTACTCGACTGCGTTGGCCGGAGGCTTCGAGATGTCGAAGAACACCTTGGTGCCGTAGGCGAACATCGCGAGACAGATCAACAGCGGGATGCCCGACCAGGCGATCTCGAGCATCGCCGAGCCGTGAGCCTCGACGCCCACCTGATCCTCGGACTTGCGCTTGAAGCGCACCATGAAGTAGATGATCATGGCGACGATCAAGCAGGTGAAGAAGGCGCTCACCGACAGCCAGATGAAGTAGATCGTGTCGACTTCTCGGGCCACCGACGACGCGGCGTGGGGGAAGAACGGGATTCCGGACATCTAGGCAGTCCCCAAGGATTTCTGATTACGCCACCGCTCACGACGCAGCATGGTTCCGACATAGAGCACCAGAGCGAGGAGCGTCATCGCCCCCGCCAGGCGCACCGCGTTCATCGTGAGGGCACTGTATTTCCCCGTGGCCGGGTCGTACTTGAAACAGAACATCAGGACGTGATCGGTCAGGCTGCCGATCTTCTCGTCCGAGGCTTCGACCAAGGTCAAGCGCAAGGTCTTCGCCGGGTAGTCGAAGCCGAAGAAGTAGCGCGCCAGCTTGCCCTGCGGTGTCGCCACCACCAGGCCCGCGGCGTGAGCGTACTCGCCGGTCTTGGGATCCTTCCGCGTACGGAAGCCGAGCGCCTGGTTGAGGCGGGCGATCGCGGCCTCGTCGCCGGTCAGGAAATGCCAGCCGTCGTCGCTGCCCTTGCGGCCGAAGCGGCGGATCGCTTCCTGCTTCTTCTCGGCGGCTCCGGCCGGACCGTCGGCCGGGTCGAAGCTGTAGGCCACCACTTCGTACTCCTTGCCCGGTGTGAAGGGCACGTCGGCGAAGGCGTCGGCCATGCCGCGCACCACCAGCTTGCAGAGCATCGGGCAGTTGAAGTACACCGGCACCAGCACCACCGGCTTCTTGCCGAAGTAGTCCCCTAGAGCCACGACTCGGCCGGTTTCGTCCTTCATCGCCAGGTCGAGCGGCAGGCTCTCCCCCAGGCGCTGGTCCCAGCCCACATCCTTGAGCTCGTTGGGCAGGCTCGCGGCGTTGATCGGCCGCGCCTGGCCGAGGCCGGTCGCTGCCGGGTTCATCGGCTGCGCACCGAGCTGGCTCGCACCCGCGAGCAGCAGCGCGAGGGCTCCCCCCAGGGCGAAGGACGGCTTTCTCACCGGGCTGCTCCCGTGGACGTGGCGGGAGAAGCCGCGTCGAGCAGGGTCGCGGGTGGCGGCGGCACTGGCAAGCCCCTCTCTCCCAGGAGCACCAGCGCCTTCTCGACCGGAATGCGCACCACTCCCTGGCCGCGATCCACCCAACCGTAGCTGCCGAGCACCCGATTCTCTTCGGTGTGGAGCTGCTTGAGCTCCTCTTCCGGCTCGGCCTGGAGGCGGGGGAACGGGGGCATCTGTCGCTCGCTGAGCTCCGGCAGGGGAGAGGGCGGCGGGTTGCGGCTCTCCTCGGCCTTCTTGATGCCCACGAAGAGCCACCACATCAAGAGCATCGACACGAAGACCAGCACCGCGAGGGCGATGCCCGTGCGCAGGATGCCTCGAACGTCGATCTCTTGATCGACCGGCGTCTCGGCGTGCGAGGGGTCGTGCGAATGCGAGGAATCACTCATCGCCCAGGCTCTCCGCGAGGTTCGGCGCATTGACCGGCAGCAGCGGGCGGCTGCCGAGGTTGCGCGCGAAGAGTCCGAGCCAGATCCCGCCCACGCCCACGAGAGCGGCGAAGTCCATCCAGTTGGGGGCGATCGAGCTCGGACGGAAGTTCGGACAGATCTGCCAGGCGAGGTCGACGAAGCGCATCAGCAGAGCCAGCCAGGCCACCTTGACCAGGCGGCCAGCGTGGCGCTTGCGGTCTCGCGACAGCAGCAGAACGAAGGGGATCACGAACTGGCAGAAGATCAAGAAGGCCGAGATGTACTGCCAGCCGTTGTGCGAGCGGGTGAGGTAGAACGGAATCTCCACCGGCAGGTTGGCCGACCAGATGATCAGGAACTGCGAGAAGGTGATGTAGGTCCACAGGATGGTGAAGGCGAACGTCAGCTTGCCGTAGTCGTGGAAATGACGGGCACCGAACGCGCCGTCCATCGGCGCTTCCTGGGCGAGCGAGCGCGCCATGATGATGGTGAAGGCCATCGCCGCCAGGGCGCTGCCCACGATCAACCAGAGGCCGTAGATGGTGGAGAACCACTTTGGCTCGAGGGACATCAGCCAGTCGAAGGAAGCGAAGGTCACGGTCAGGGCGTAGATCAACAGGCCCGGAGCCGCTACCACCTGCATTTTGCGGGCGACCTGCCCGCCGCCGTCCTGCTCCGCCGAGAGCCGGCTCAGCCGCTCGGCGAGGAAGATCCAGACCAGAAAGAAGAACACATAGCGGCCGAGGAAGAATGGCACGCTCAGGTAGAACTTCTTGGCCGCCACCATCTCCTCAGCCGCCACTTCGGGCCGAGTCCACGAGTACAGCTCACTCATGCCGAAGAGGACAGGCAAGAAGAGGATCGCGAGCGGCAGCAGGGTCCGCGCACCGGCCTCCCAGATCCGCCGTGCCGGCAATCCCCAGGTCCCGCGGGACATGTGGTGCAGCATCAAGAGGCCCAGGCAACCGAGTGCCAGCGAAAGCCAGAAGCTGTAGCCCAGCAGATAGGAGGTGAAGAAATGCTCGCGGTCGGTCAAGAAGCCGACCACCGAGGCGGCGAGGCCCACACCGCCGGCCACGAACGCCTTCGGGCCCCAGCCGCGCACCCGCTCGGGAGCCTGCCAGTTCGAGGCGATCAGGGGCCTTGCGGGCGCCGCTGCCAGGCCCGTCCCCGCGCTACTCATGGTGCGTCTCCTTCGCCACTGGCTGCTGCTCGCCGAAGCCACCCCAACCCGCGCCCGCGTGCGGGCCCGGCTCGGGCTCGGCCGCGGCGGCGTTGGCCGCTTCCTGGCGGAGCTCCGAGGGCAGTTCGGCCAGCTTGGCGTGCTGCGAGAACTGCAGCACCCGGATATAGGCCGCGATCGCCCAGCGATCCTCGGCCCGCACCTGGGCGGCGTAGCTCGGCATCTGGCCGAAGCCGTTGGTCATCACGTCGAAGAAATAGCCGATCTGGCTCGAACGCAGCCGATCGGAATGGAAGTTGCCCGCCTGCTTGTAGCCGCGGCGAACGATCATGCCGTTGCCGTCGCCCACCCGGCTGTGGCAGGGCGAGCAGAAGATGTTGAAGCGATCCTGGCCCCGGCGAAGCAGCTTTTCGTCCACCTTGAGCTTGGCCGGCACGGTGGTGAGCCACTGGCCGTCCGCTCCTTTGCCGGTGTAGAAGGCCGCGTCCTCGTGCAGATGACCGCGGGCCACCGTGCCGGGCACAGGCTCCCGGGCGGAGGTGCCGTTGGCGAAGAGCGGGCTCTTCTCGTAAGGGTCGTAGCGCGGAGCGTCGTGCATGTCCTGGCGGCAGCCCGTGGCGAAAGCGCTCGCCACCACCAGGAGGGCGGCCGCAGCCCACGAGCCCGAGCGAGGGCGAAGCAGGGCGAGATCAGTACTCAACTTCGGACACCTCACTGGCATGGAGGCCCTGAAGGAGCTTGGCCGTGGCCTCACGATCGAACTTCTTGTCCTTGCTCTTGATCACCAGGAAGTAACCGTCGCGCGAAGCCTTCTCGGCGAAGCGACGGATGTTGAACACCGGGTGATAGGGAGAGGGCAGGCCGTTGACGAAGAGCATGCCCACGAAGCCGGCGAGCGAGGCGCCGAGAATGGTGCACTCGTAGGCCGGCACGATGAAGGAGGGCCAGCTGAAGAAAGGCCGGCCACCGATGTTGAGCGGGTACTCGATCACGGCGCTCCAGTACTCGAGGCCGAAGCCGCCGAGCAGACCGGCGAGCCCGCCGAGCAGAACGATCAACGGCATCGGCGAGCGGTGGTGCCCCAGCGCCTCCGAGACCGCTTCGATCGGATAAGGCGAGTAGGCGTCGACCTGGCGATAGCCGGAAGCCGTCACTTCGGAAGCCGCGTCGGTGAGCGCCTGGGCGCTCGGGAACTCGGCCATCAGACCGTAGAGCGAGGGAGCCTCACTAGTCACGTCGGTTTCCCTCCTTCCTCAGTGGCCTTCCGCCGAGAGGCCGTGCGAATGCCGGACCTTCGCTTCAGGTAGCAGGGTTTTCATTTCGAAGACCGCGATCATGGGCAGGAAGCGGATAAAGAGCAGCATCAGCGTGAGGAAGAAGCCGATCGTGCCGATGTAGAGGCCCCAATCCCATTTGGTGGGGTGGTAGAGGTCCCAGGAGGACACGACGTAGTCGCGATGGAGGCTGGTGACCACGATCACGAACCGCTCCAGCCACATGCCGATGTTGATCGACATCGAGATCCAGAACAGGGCCCAGGGCGAGGTGCGATTCTTCTTCACCCACAAGAGCTGCGGGATCAGCACGTTGAACAGGATCAGGCTCCACCAGTAGGGCCAGTAGGGGCCGCCGATCCGGTTGCCGAGCATGAAGCGCTCGGCGCCCTCGCCGCTGTACCAGCCGATGAAGAGCTCCATGGCGTAGCCGTAGGCGACGATCAGGCCGGTGACCAGCATCACCTTGGCCATGTTCTGCAGGTGGCGGTCGGTGACCAGGTCGTGGATCTTGAACAGCGGCCGCAGCGGCAGGATCAACGTCAGCACCATGGCGAAGCCGGCGTAGACCGCACCGGCCACGAAGTACGGCGGGAAGATCGTGGTGTGCCAGCCGGGGATCAGGGACACGGCGAAGTCGAAGGACACCACCGAGTGCACCGAGATCACCAGCGGCGTCGAGAGCCCGGCCAGTAGCAGGTAGACCGACTCGTAGTTGTGCCAGTGCTTGGCCGAGCCGCGCCAGCCCATGGCGAAGAGGCCGTAGACCTTGCGAGCGATCTTGCTGCTGGCGCTGTCGCGCAGGGTGGCGAGGTCTGGAATCAGGCCGGTGAACCAGAACACGGCCGAGACCGTGGCGTAGGTGGAAACCGCGAACACGTCCCAGATCAAGGGGCTGCGGAAGTTCGGCCAGAGCTTCATGGTGTTGGGCAGCGGCAGGAGCCAGTAGCCCAACCAGGGGCGGCCAGTGTGGAGCAAGGGGAAGAGACCGGCGCAGGCCACGGCGAAGAGCGTCATGGCCTCGGCGAAGCGGTTGATCGAAGTTCGCCATTGTTGCCGCAGCAGCAGGAGGATCGCCGAGATCAGCGTGCCGGCGTGGCCGATGCCGATCCACCAGACGAAGTTGATGATGGCGAAGCCCCAGCCGATCGGAATGTTGATGCCCCAGATGCCGGTGCCCTTGATCAGCAGCCAGAAGATCGACAGCGTCATCACCCCGAAAATGGAGAAGGCGACGGCGAAGGCGCCGAGCCACCACTTGGGCGTGCGCTGGAAGACGATGTTGTTGACCTGGTCCGTGACCGTCGCCGAGGTATGGGGCGACCCCACCACCGGGGGCCGCTCGTACCGATCGGCGCTCACCTCAAGAGTCGCCATCTTCAGTGCTCTCCTTCACCCTCGCCGGCGGGCGACAGGGCCGCAAGTACCGGGTTGGGGTTCGTCAGCTTGGCCAGGTAGGTGGTTCTCGGCCGGGTGCCCAGATCCTCGAGCAGGCCGTAGTTGAGCTCGCTCGCCTTCCAGCGAGTCACCTTCGCCTGCGGGTCGTTGATGTTGCCAAAGGCGATCGCCTCGGTCGGACAGGCCTGCTGGCAGGCCGTGACCACCTCGCCGTCGGCGATCGGGCGGTTTTCCTTCTTGGCCTCGATGCGCGCCAGGTTGATGCGCTGCACGCAGTAGGTGCACTTCTCCATGACGCCGCGGCTGCGGATCGAAACGTCCGGGTTGCGCTGCATCTTCAGCACCTCGGTCTCGAAGTCGCTGAAGAGCAGGAAGTTGAAGCGGCGCACCTTGTAGGGGCAGTTGTTCGAGCAGTAACGAGTGCCCACACAGCGGTTGTAGGTCATCTCGTTCAGGCCTTCGGGACTGTGGCTGGTGGCGGCCACCGGGCAAACCACCTCGCACGGTGCCTGCTCGCACTGCTGGCACATCACCGGCTGGAAGTGCACCGAGGGATCGTCGAGGGAGCCATGGTAGTAGCGGTCGATGCGGATCCAGTGCATCTCGCGGGTGACCAGCACCTGCTCCTTGCCCACCACGGAGATGTTGTTCTCGGCCTGGCAGGCGATCACGCAGGCGTTGCAGCCGATGCAAGAGGAGAGGTCCACCGCCAGGCCCCAGGCGTTGCCGGGGTAGGGGTGCTCGCCGGCGTCGTACATCGACTCTTCCGCCGGCGGCGCACCGTGCCCCATCTTCTGCGCGAAGGTCGGATTCTCCTGGAACTCGGTGACGGTGCCCCGGCGCAGCAGGTGGCGCTTGCCGGCCTCACGGGTCTGCAGCTCCATGTCGTGGTGGGTCTGGGTGGTGGCCAGACGGGTGCGGCCGGAGGCCTTGCTGAGAGTGGCTCCAGCTGCCCAGCTCAATTGGCCCGAGGTGCGCAGAGCATAGGCATCCACCCCGACGCCCCCGCCCACTTTGCCCAGCCTCCTTCTGCCCCAGCCCAGATGAATTGTGGCGGCGCCTTCCGGAGTGCCTGGCAGAACGAAAACGGGCACCTCGAGCTTGCGTTCACCGAGCGCCACTGCCACCCGCGATTCGGTTTCTACACCGAGCTTCTCGGCGTCGCGCGGCGAAAGCAGGAGGGCGTTGTCCCAGGTCAGCTTGGTGAGCGGCCGCGGCAGCTCCATCAGCCAGCCGTTGTTGGCGAAGCGACCGTCGTAGAAGTTGGGATCGGCGCGGAGCACCAGAGCCATGCCACCGGCAGGCGCCGAGCGGAGAGCCTCGACCGCCTGGCCGACGGCTTCCGCCGACACCGTGACGGCCTTTGCCGGCAGCGCCGAGCCAGTCAAGAGGCCGTCGTGGAGGGCCCGGCGCCAGGCGGCTTCGAAGCCGGCCCCGGCGCTCGCGAGGAGGCTCTTCTGCCACTCGCCGCGCACCAGCTCGTAGGGCGTGGCGTCGGTGGTGTCGCCGAAGAGGGCGAGAATCTCGTGAGCGGAACGGGTACCCGCCCACAAGGGGGCGATCAGCGGCTGGATCGGCGAGATCGTGCCATCGAAGGCCCGGGAATCGCCCCAGCTCTCGAGGTAGTGGACGGCCGGAATATGCCAGCGGCAGCGCTCGGAGGTCTCATCCTTGTACAGGGAGAGGTGGACGCTGTTGACCACCTTGAGCAGGGCCTCGCCGAAGCCGAGCTCCGAAGGCGCATCGAAGACCGGGTTGCCGCCGAGGATCAGCAGGGTATCCACCCGCCCGGCCTTCATGTCGTCCACCAGGGAGCGGATCGACTCCAGCTGGTTCTCGGGGCGGGCCTCCACGGGCTCGGTGTGGATCACCGTGCTGCCCACATTGCCCAGAGCCTGGTTCATGGCGTGGGCCAGCACATGGAGCTCCGCCGGAGCCTGCTCGCCGGCGACCACCAGCGAAGCGCCACGGTTGGCCTGCAAGTCGGCCGCCACGGACTTCACCCAGGTGGCTGCCTGGCCGAAGGCCGAGAGCTCCAGCGCCGCCGCGCCTGGCACACCGAGCGCCGCCGCGAGAGAAGCGGCGAAAGCGCCCACGCCCTGGGGCGTCAGCGCCAGGCGGTGGTCCGCCTGCGAGGCTGTCACCGTCGGCGAGCTCTCCACCGAATACAGTCGGTTCATCGCCTGGCCGTCCTTCTGCCAGGCCTTGCGCCGGCGAGCGAACTCGCGCGCGTAGCGCACCCGGGCCGGACCCTCGTTCAGGAAGTCCGCATCCAGGGCCACGATCACATTCGCCTTCGAGAGCTCGAAGCGGGTGTCCGCGTAGGTGCCGAAGGCCGCTTGGGCAGCGGCTCGGGCTGCGTGACGGCCGAGAGGCTCGTACTGGTGCCAGCGGGCCTTGGGCAACTTGGCCTGGAGCCCGGCGAGCTGCGCCGCCAGGGTGGGCGAGCCGACCGTGCCGGTGAGCACGCGCAGGCCTTCCCCGCCGAGGGCGGTGAGCGCCTTGATGCGCGCCGCCATCGCCTGGGCGAAGTCGCTCCAGGTGGCGGCCTTTTCGAGGTGGGTCAGGCTCTGGCTGCGATCCGGGTCGTAGAGGCCGAGAACCGACGCCTGCGCCAGCACATCGGAGGCCCCGAGGCTCGCCGGGTGGTCCGGGTTGCCATCCACCTTGGTGGGGCGGCCCATATGGGACTCAACCAGCAAGCCCACACCGTAGCCGGACACTTCCATGCTGGTGGCGTAGAAGAAGGGCCGACCGGGAACCAGCTCCTCCGGCAGGCGCACATAGGGAACGATCTGCTCGGCCGGCTGGCGGGTGCAGGCGGTGAGCCCGGCGAGCGCCAGAGACGCCGCGGAGAGCTCGAGAAAGCCTCGCCGGGACACGCCGTCGGGCCATTCCGAGGCCTGCCGGGGAAACTCCCGGTGGAGCATCTGCCGGAACTCCTCGGTATCGGCCACCTCTTCGAGCGAGCGCCAGTATTCCTGGCCGTCGGCGCTCGCGAGCTTCTCGCGAATCTCCGGCAAGGAGACCGTCGGTCGCTCCGTGCCGCGAGAAGCGTTGTCCTGATGCTTCAAACCCATTGCAGCCGCTCCCTTCAAACTGGGCTCCGAGCGGCTTCCCCCTTCGATCGCAGCCGGGCGGGGAAGCGCTGCGGTCTTCAAATCCTCGACGGCCCCTGCTTCACCGGTGACAGGTCGAGCAGTTGGTCATGCTCTGGATGTGGTAATCCGCCACCAGCTTCTTGCCCACCTCGAGCTGCGAACCCACCGGCTGGTAATCCCAGTTGAAGATCTCCGAGCGGGGGCGAACGTACTTCTCGGGGTTACGGTGGCAATCGAGGCACCACTCCATCTGCAACGAGGCTTGTTGATACAGGAGCGGCATCTTGTTCACCTCGCCATGGCAGACGAAGCAGGAGACACCCTTGGCCACGTGGATCGAGTGGTTGAAATAGACGAAATCAGGCAGGTCGTTCACCCGCCGCCACTGCACCGGAGTCTCGGTGCGGAACGCCTCGCGGATCGGCTCGAGTAGCTGAGCGTTGGTCCAGATGTTCTTGTGGCAGTTCATGCAAGTCGCAATCGGCGGGATGCCGGCGAACGCGGCCTCTTCGACCGAGGTGTGGCAGTAGCGGCAGTCAATTCCCAGGCCTGCGGTGTGGTGGTCGTGGGAGAACGGCACCGGCTGCTTGTAAACCACACCCTGGCCATTGGCGTAAGAAGACCGGGGCGCGGCCGAGATCACCAGCCATCCCAGAGCGCCAGCGAGAACAGCGCCACCGTAGATCGAGAACTTCGCGATTGTGTTCGCAGTACGCGAGAAGAGCTGGGCCATCGTTCAAATTCTTCCAGCCTGAAGGCGGAGTTGACCGGCGAAGGATAGCCCACGTGGTCATCCTCCGCAAGGGAGCTTGTGACATTCGTCACAAGTGGCGCGTAAGGCTACTGCAAGGCCGCCGAAAGGGCAAGTTAAGCCCTTCAAAACAGGACTGTTTTGGTGCTCTTGGCGAGTGCCTACCGGAGTAGAATCCCGGCCATGAGCCCTGCCAATGCCAAGCCCTATGTCGACGCCCGGCGCGCTCGGGCCGCTGCGTCTTTCCACCTCCACAACGAGATCGTCTTGGTGGGCTCGGGCGCCATGGTCGGCAAACCCGGCTACCAGGACCAGTGCTATCCCTTCAAGGCTCATACGGACTACTACTACCTCACGGATCGCGAGCGACCGGACTCGGTTCTCGCCTACGACCCGGCCGGCGGCTGGTTCGACTTCGTGGTCCAGGTGACCGACGAGGAGCGGGTCTGGACCGGCGACGTGCCCAACGAAGGTCTACCGATCGAGCGGCTGCCGGCCTGGCTCGCGGAGCGCCAGGGACGGTCGGTCGCCGCCCTTGGTGCAAGGCAGAGCCTGCCGGCCGGGCTGTCGATCGACGAGGCGCTTTCGGCTCGGCTCGCCGAGACCCTCCTCGCCTGCCGGCGACCGAAGGATGCCGAAGAGCTCGGCCGCATGCGCCGGGCCGCGGCGGCCTCGGCGGCCGGCTATGCCGCGGCTTTCGCGGCCCTCCGGCCGGGCATGACCGAGCGACAGCTACAGGTGGAGCTCGAGACCGGCTTCTGGAGAGCCGGCGCCGGCCGCACCGCCTACGACTCGATCGTCGGCACCGGCTCGAATTCCGCTGTGCTGCACTTCTCCCCCACCGAGCGGGTGATCGCCGAGGGCGACCTGGTGTTGATCGATGCCGGTGGCGAGGTGGACGGCTATTGCGCGGACGTCACCCGCACCTACCCGGCTTCGGGCCACTTCTCGCCCGAGCAGCGGGACCTCTACAGCGTGGTGCTCGAGGCGGAGAAGAAGGCCTGCGCCGCCTGCCGACCGGGCAAGGAGTTCAAGCAGCTCCATCTCGAATGCGCCCGCGACCTCGCGGCGGGCCTGGTCGACATGGGCGTGCTTCGCGGCAATCCGGACACGCTGGTGGAGCGGGACACCTACGCGCTCTTCTTTCCCCACGGCCTCGGCCATCTGGTGGGCCTGGGCGTACGCGACGCCTCTGGCTACCTGCCGGGCCGCGCACGCGACACTCGCCCCAGCCTGCGCTACCTGCGCCAGGACTTGCCCTTGGGCCCCGGCTTCGTCACCACCATCGAGCCGGGCCTCTACTTCATCCCTGCCCTGGTCAACAACCCCGAGCTACGGGCCAAGTACCCGAACGAGGTGAACTGGGAACTCGCCGAGCGCTTCCTGCCGATCGGCGGCGTGCGCGTGGAGGACAACGTGCTGGTCACCGACGGCGAGCCCGAGATCCTCACCGCGGCGATTCCCAAGGAAGCGCACGAGGTGGAACGGGGGTAGGAGCACCTAGAAGCGACTCTAGTTCACTTTCTAGGCAACACTGAGGCTATGACGAAGCTCAACATCCACGAGGCGAAAACCCACCTCTCGAGGTACCTCCCCCGCATCGAAGCAGGCGAGACGATGTCTGCTGTGCAAGCGCAACGTGCCCATCGCCGAGATCCGGCCGCTTCGCTCTCGCGAGGCCGAGCTCCGGCCGTTCGGCTTGGCGAAGGGGCAGGTGGTGATTCAGCCGGAGTTTTTCGACCCTCTACCGCCAGAACTTCTCGACACCTTCGAGGGTAAGGCGAAGGATGACCCCGGGCCTGAGTCCCGATGAGGTTACTGCTCGACACTTGCACTTTCCTCTGGTACGTCACTGCTTCCGACCGACTCTCTCTACGAGCGCGCGACCTTCTGCGAGACCCAGGGAATGACGCCTACCTGAGTGCGGTCTCAGTAGCCGAGATCGCCCTCAAGACCGGCCTGGGGCATCTTCGGATGGCAGAGTCGCCCGAGATTTGGGTGCCGGAGCAACGAGAACGCCATCGGCTCTCGCCGCTGCCCCTCGAAGAGGCGGCGTCGGCTCGTCTCTCACGCCTGCCGTCCATCCACCGCGACCTGTTCGATCGCCTCCTGGTTGCCCAGGCCCAGGTGCACGACTGCCTCTTGGTTACGCCGGACCCTCAGATTCGCGCCTATGCTGTGGCCACGACCTGGTAGCGAGGCTGTCGAACTCGCAACAGCTCAAGCCGCCTGGCTGGAGAGGGCCGTGCCGGTCAACAGATAGTGGTTGAGCCGCGTTTCCCAGTCGCGCATGAACTGGCGGTAGAACTCTTCGGTGAAGCTGGCGACGAAGGCGTCCCCTTCCGGACCCAGGCTGGTGTGGCTGTAGGTGATGGTCGCCTCCGAGCCGGTCGGAACGGGGCGCAGTTGGATGGTGAGCCGGCAGGCGGTGAGACCGGGAGTGATGCGGATCATCTCCACCTGGCCTTCCTCGGGTTCGTGGCGGGTCACGTACCAGATGGCCTCCTGCGGTTGGCCCGGAGTGGTAAACACACAGTCGCGCTCGACGACGCCGGAGTGGCTGATCACGAGGCAGGGATCCCAGCCTTCGATCCAGTCCGCCTCACGGACCGGGCACAGCAGGGGGAGGACCTTCGAGGGCTCGGCGACGAGGCGTTGAGTGTAGGTGCGGGTGGCGCGGTTCGGCTTGCGGATTTCCATAGCGAGAACAGAACTCCCTCGAAGAGCTTGGTGGAAACTGGCGTTGGAATTGGGCGAGAAGGGCCGCCCGAGCGATCGCCCTGACCAAGTTGTGGCAGAGCTTTAGCGGAAGCTACCACGACTTGCGGCTCGAGTCAACCGGCCGCCACGGGCCTCCTACCCCAGCCAGGCCGCCAACGAAGCGCCGAGCAGGGTGTTAGCGAAGTTGAGAGGGTGGTGGGGCAGCAGGGGCCGGCTGGGTGTGGCAGCGGAGAGCAGGCTTTCGGCCAGGCTGCCCAGAAAAGCGGCCAAGGTGATCGCCGCCACGCTTCGAGCCGGGTAGAGGCCGCCGAGGGCCCCCACCGTCGCCAGAAGGGCGGCGGCGGCGACCCCCGCCAGGGTGCCCGGGAGGCTCACCGCGCCGCGGGTACCGGCGGCAACCGACCGGCCCGTGAGGGGAGAGCGCGGCTTGCGCCCCCAGAGCTTGCCGGCCTCGCTGCCCACGGTGTCGGCAAGAGCCGTGGCGAGAGCACCGGCGAAGGCGATGCGCCAGGCTGGACTCTCCGGGCGCCAGGCAGAAATCACCGCGCAGACGGCCGCCGTGCCCAGATTGGCGAAGGCATGGGCGGCGCCCCTGCGCCCCCCTCGCTCTTCGGCCAGCCCCCGAGCTGCTTTCTGGCGATAGCCCAGGCGAGTGGCCGCGCTACCGGCCACCACGAAGAGCGCCAGCAAGCCGAAACCGCCAGCGCCCAAAGCCCAGCCGACCAAGGCGGCCAAGAGGGCCCCGGCAAGGGCCCCCGAGACACGCACCAAGCCCACGCTCCAGGCGGCCAACGCGAAAAGAGCAGAAACGCCGGCCGCAAGGGCCAGCCGGCCGAAGCTCTCCGAGATCACCCCACTTCACCGACCACCGAGCGCCACAGCTCCTCGAGAGCCTGGCGACGGCTGCGGCTGCGCTGCCAGCCGAGGGCCTCGAGGCGCGCGGGGTTGCCCACCAGGAGGGGAACATCGGCCGGGCGGAAGCGCTCGGGGTCGATCTCGATCTCGGCCGGGACGCCCGCCAGGGCGATCAGCTCGGCCAAAGCTTCTTCGATCGAGCAGTCCTCGCCCGAAGCCAGGTTGTAGACCCCGCCGGCCTCGCCTCTCTCGGCCACCAGCCGGTAGGCCTCCACTCCGTCTGCCACGTGCACGAAATCCCGCCGCGCCGAGAGGTTGCCCACCCGCAGTACCGGCGGCGCCTCGCCGCGGGCGATCGCGGCGAGCTGGCGGGCGAAGCTCGGCAGGGCGAAGCTCGGGCTCTGGCCCGGGCCGATCAAGTTGAAGGTGCGCAGAGCCCTGCCACCGGCAGCGAGCACCCGTTCCTCGGCCGCCACCTTGGTTTCCGCGTAGGGGCTCGCCGGCGCCAAGGGACGACTTTCCTCGATCGGCTGCTCGGCTTCCGGTACCGGCCCATAGACCTCGGCGCTGGAGGCCAGCACCACGGGCCGGCCGGCCGCTGCTTCGACCAACCTTTCCGTGCCTTCCACGTTCACCCGGAAGTACTCCTCCCGGTGCTGCCAGGAGGCGCCCACGTGGGCCAGGCCGGCCAGGTGGACCACGATCTCGGGCTCGAAATGGTGGAAAGCTCGATGGAGAGCGGCCGTGTCCAGGATGTCGAGCTCGTAGGCTTCGACTCCAGCCGGAGCCGCCATGCCGGATGGGTAGGTGCCCGCCACGGCGTCACCGTGGACCAGCAGCCGGGCCACCAGGTGGCTGCCCAGAAAGCCGCCGGCACCGGTGACGAAGGTCCTCACTGGCCGCCGCGCGCGAGCTCGCCCCGCCAATAGTCGAGCAGGTCCGACAGCGTCTGCCGGAACGGAATCTTCGGCTCCCAGCCAGTATCGGCCCGGAACTTCGACGAATCGCCGATCAGGATCTCGACGTCCGAAGGCCGCAGGCGCTCCGGGTCCACTTCCACCCGCACCGTCACCCGCGCCATCTCGATCAGCATCTCGAGCATGTCGCGGATCACGATTCCCTCGCCGCGGGCGATGTTGTAGACCTCGCCCGGGCGAGCCCGGGTGACTGCCAGCCAGTAAGCCCGCACCATGTCGCGCACGTCGGTGAAGTCGCGCACGGCTTCGAGGTTGCCCACCCGGATCACGGGCTCGGCGAGACCCAACTCGATCGCTGCCACCTGGCGGGCGAAGTTCGAGGTGACGAAGACTTCACCCCGACGCGGGCCGGTGTGGTTGAAGCCGCGGGTGCGCACCACCTTGAGACCGTAGCTCTGGAAGTACTGGTAGCCGAGGTAGTCCTGGGCCACTTTGGACACCGCGTACGGCGACAGGGGCCGCAACGGGTTGGTCTCGCGGATCGGCACTTCGTCCGGGAGCACCAGCCCGTACTGCTCGCTCGAGCAGGCGATCTGGATCACCGGATCGAGCTCGAGGGCCCGGCAGGCCTCGAACAGGTGGGTCTGGCCCGCTACGTTTGCGGTCAGGGTGTCCGACGGCGCGGTCCAGCTGGCCGGCACGAAGCTCTGGGCCGCCAGGTGGAAGATGTAGTCGGGGCGTGCCTTGGCCAGGGCATGCGCTACCGCCGAGCCGTCTCGCAGCTCGCATTCGAGCAGGCGGATCTTGCCTTCGAGGTGAGCGATATTGCCCCGCCGGCTCCTCCAGCGATACGTGCCGAAGACCTCCACGTCCGGATGCTCGGCCAAGAGGTACTCGGCCAGATGGGATCCCGCAAAGCCGGTGATCCCGGTGATCAAAGCTCTCATCAACAGCTCCCTAGTGAGTCATGGACCGCAGATGTTCCGCGAGGCCCCAGCTCCAAGGTTCCACCCGCCGGCCCACGCTGGCTTCGAAGCGCGAGACATCGAGCACGGAGTAGGCCGGACGGCGGGCCGGCCGGGGAAACTCCTCCGTGGTGGTGGGCAGCACCGGGAAACCCGGGGCCAGGCCGCGGGCGATCTCACAGGCGAGGCCATACCAGGAGGTGGCCTCGCGATTCTGGTAGTGGAAGAGCCCGGTCGCCTTGAGCTCGGCCAAATCCCACAAGGCCCGGGCGAGGAAGCGCGTGTAGGTGGGCCCGCCGACCTGGTCGGTCACCACCCGCAGCGGCCCCTGGTTGGCCAGGATCCGGCCGGCGATGGTGGCCACGAAGCTCGGCCCGCCGGGGCCGAAAAGCCAGCTGGTGCGCACCACGGCAGTGCCGTCCTGGGCGAGCACCCGCAGCTCGCCTTCGAGCTTGCTCGCGCCGTAGACCGAAACCGGCGCCACGGCGGCGTCCACCGGGTAGGGCTCGGCGGCGGTGCCGTCGAAGACGTAGTCGGTCGAGACGTGGACCAGCCGCGCTCCGGCCCGGACCGCTTCCTCGGCGGCGAGACCGGCACCCACGCCGTTGACGGCGAAGGCCCGGTCTTTCTCCCGCTCGCAATCGTCCACCTTGGTGTAGGCGGCGCAGTTGATCACCAGCTCGGGCTGGAAGCGCTCGCACCACTCGCGCAGTCGGGCTCGGTCGGTAATGTCGGCCTGGGCTCGCGAGAGAGCCAGCACGGCCGCGCCGCGCTGCCGCCCCTCCCGGCGCACCGCTTGGCCGAGCATGCCCGTGCCGCCGAGAACGATCGTCCTCATACGGCTCAGGTGATCCCCACCTCGGAGTTGTCCCCCACCATGAAGCGGTAGGCCTTGGGCTTGAGGTCGGTCTTGACGATCTTGACGTTGCGGCCGATCAACGAGCCGTCGATGCGCAGGGGGATGTCCCGGATCTCGCTGCCGGCGAGGACGATCGAGTTCTCGATCTCGCAGCCGGAGAGCACACAGCCATCGCCGATCGAGGTGTAGGGGCCGATGAAGGCGTGCTCGATGACCGCCCCTTCGCCGAGGATCACCGGCCCACGCACCACCGAATCCACCAGCCGCACTCCCGGGCCCACCTGCACCCTGCCTTCGATCGCCGAGCCCGGCGGCACCTCGGACGGGCCGCCCATGTCGAGCGCTTCCAGGACGATGCGGTTGGCCTCGAGCATGTCCTCGAGCTTGCCGGTGTCCTTCCACCAGCCGCGCACCTTGTGCGGGTGTACCGTCAGGCCCCGGTCGATCAGGTCCTGGATGGCGTCGGTGATCTCGAGTTCGCCCCGGGCCGAAGGGCGGATCCGCCGGGCGGACTCGAAGATGTGGTGGTCGAACATGTAGACACCCACCAGGGCCAGGTTGCTCTTGGGCTCTTTGGGCTTCTCCACCAGCCGCACCACCCGCCCATCCGCGGCGAGCTCGGCCACACCGAACTGCTGGGGATTGCTCACCTCGGCGAGCAGGATCTCGCAGTTCGCGCCCAGGGCCTCGTACTCCTCCACCAGGCTGGTGATGCCGCCGGCGATCAAGTTGTCGCCCAGGTACATCACGAACGGCGAATCGCCCAGGAAGGGCTCGGCCGTGAGCACTGCGTGGGCGAGCCCCAGCGGCGCCTCCTGCTCGAGGTACTCCACTCGGGCGCCGAAGCGGGAACCGTCGCCCACGGCGGCGCGAATCTCCTCGCGGGTGTCGCCCACGATGATGCCGATCTCCCGGATGCCCGCGGCGACGATCGCCTCCAGGGCGTAGAACAGCACCGGCTTGTTGGCCACCGGTACCAGCTGCTTGGCCGAGGTGTAAGTGAGCGGCCGCAGCCGCGTCCCCTTGCCCCCGGCGAGGACGAGACCTTTCATGGCTTTGGAATCAATTCTCGTCGCCGGTCGAGCTGCGACTGGACAGATCCAGGAAAGTACCCACGTTCTTCAGGGTGAGCACAAAACGGAAGTCGCGGTCGCGGCGCACGCTGTTGTTGTCGGCGCCCAGGAAGTCCGAGCGGAACTCCCGCGCCACCAGCTCGAAGCCGAAGCACTGCGAGAGATAGCGCAGGCCGATCGACTGCTTCTGGACGTCTTGGGTGGTGAGGTTGTAGCTGATCTGGCCTTGCAGAGTCAGCCGCCGTGGCACGATGGGCACCGAACCCCAGAGTTGCACCTGGTCCGTCTGGGTGGTGTTCTTGACCGGGCCGAGGAGCTCGCCGGGGTTGGCCGGGTCGGTCACCAGAGCCGAGCGCACCACCCTCAGCCAGGTGGCCTCGGCGGTGGCGCCCCAGAAGCCCACGCCACCCGAGAGCGACCACTGGGAAAACGTCGAAGCCTGGGTGTTGTACACCAGCTGGCCCCGAAAATAAGTGGGCCCTCCCGGCTGGAAGCGGATCAGCGAGGTGATCGGCCCCCATTGCTGCTTCTCACGCACGTGGCCGCGGTCGTCGCTCAAAACCGAGAGCGGCACCGTGTCGTCGAAGCTGTAGGCGCGGGCCACCTCGATCGAGAGAATTTCACTCGCGCTGCCCTTGCCGTCGGCCGGCTTGGCGAGCAGGCGGTTGACCAGCGCCACTCGACCGACGTTGGTGGTGCCCACGCTGTCCACCTCGTCGAAGAGCGGGGTGCGCGCCGAGTCTTTTTCGTCCACGGTTCCCACGTAGCCGTAGCTGAAGCGCGGCTCGACGATGTGCTTGAACTTGCTGAAGCGGCCCGCGTTGGCCGAGATGATGCGCGAGAAGGAGGGGCCCACGATATCCGCCGAAGCGGTGGGCACCAGGCGGCTCAGGCTGTCGCCCGTGAACTCCTGCTGGGTGGAGCGGCACAGCTGGCCACCGCTCGATCCAGGCACGTTGGCCCGGCACACCGAATCCCCGTACCAAGTGTAGCGACCGCCGCCGTTGACCGTCGCCGACAGCCAGGGGAGGGCCAGGACGGGGACCTTGAAGTTAGGAGTCAGGTCGAAGCGGCCGTAGTTGCCGGCGTAGGACGTGGAGCGTTCCAGCTGCAGGTAAGCGGCCGAGCCGTCGAGGTTGAAGTAGAGGGGCAGCCGCCCGAAGCGTACCGGTCTCAAGCTGTAGTTCACCTTCGGCAGGCGGCGCTGGGTGACGGTGATTTCCCGCCCCGCGGCATCTCGGCTGATGAAGGTCTCTCGGCTGTCGGCCAGGACGTTGAGCGAATGGAGCCCCCAGTTGCCGCTCGCGAACCCCCGCGAGTAGATCGACCGCAGCGCACTCTTGTCGATGTTGCGCTCGAAGTCGCGGACGAAGTCGAAGTCCGAGTAGTCGCGGTAGGACAGCGCCCCGCGCATGCCGAAGGGCAGCCGCTCCGAGGTGTGGTCGAGAGCCACCTTCCAGCGGTACTCGGTATCCACCCGGAAAGCGCCGGGATTCGCCGGGTCCGGGCTCCGACGCTGCGGGTCGCGCACCACGTAGGCATTGATCTCGCCGTGGCTGTTGCTCGACGGCGCATAGCGGAACTCGTCGCCGAAGCCGAAGTAGCGGCCATTGGCGAAGCTGAAGCCGTAGAGGTCGCCGTAGAAGGTGGTGTCGTAGCTGCGGCCGAGGGTCTGGAAATAGGCGAGGGAGAGTGACGGGCCGCGCTGGTTCGAATAGCCCGGCTGGGGAATCAAGAAGCCCGAGGCGCGGTCCCTCTTCGCCGGCCAGATCAGCCTCGGCAAGTAGAGGATGGGGGCCTTCTTCACGCGCATCGCCGCGCCCTTCAAGTGGGCGTAGCCTTCCACCTGGATCCGCGCCTTGCGCACCGAGAAGCTCCAGTCCGGAACCGGGTCGGTGCAGGCGGTGAGCACACCCTTCTCGATGGTGTAGAGGTCGTCCGAGATCTTCTCGAGCTCCTCGCCCCTGAAGTAAATCTCCGGCGACACCGAAGCGGTAGCGTGGTGCAGGGTGCCCGTGCGGGTCTCGAGGTCGTAGGTGGCCACCTCGCCGGTCAAGCGCTGGGGGCCCTGATCGATCACCACGTCGCCGCGGGCGACGACCACCTTGGTGGCGAGGTTGACCTCCACTTCCTGGGCCTTGAGCTTGAGGTCCTTGTAGGCGAGGTCGACGCCGCCTGAAAGCACCGCGGTCTTCTCGGTCTCGAAAGTCAGCTTGCCGGCTTTGCCGGTGGCCACTCCCCCGCCCTTCTCCTTGGTGAAGGGCAGCTGGAAGGAGATCTGACCCTCCTCCTGGGCCGGAGCCGCTGCCGGCGCCTGGGCTACCGGCTCGGTGGGCGCGGTCGAGGGCGGAGCGGCCGGTTCCTGGCCGGCCAGAGGAGCCGCCGCCAGCACGAGCGAGAGCCAGCCGCAGAGGAGCTTCATCGCGCGATCCTCTCGACCACCATCGCGGTGGCCTCGCCGCCGCCCAAGCAGATGGCCGCGCAGCCGCGACGAGCGCCCCGCTCTTCGAGAGCCGCGAGCAGCGTAACCAGAATGCGCGCTCCGGAGCAGCCGATCGGATGGCCGATCGCCACTGCGCCGCCGCGCACGTTGACCTGTTCTGCCGAGAGCCCGAGCTCGCGGATGAAGGCCATCGCCACCACCGCGAAGGCCTCGTTCACCTCGAACAGTTCGATGTCCGAGGTGCTGAGACCGGCGCGCCGGAGGGCGTTCTGGGCGGCGTAGATCGGTGCGGTGGTGAACCATTCGGGCTCTTGGGCGGCCGTGGCGTGAGAGACGATCCGTGCCAGCGGCTTGAGGCCCCGGCGAGCGGCCTCGGCAGCCGTGGTGAGCACCAAGGCCGCCGCGCCGTCGTTGAGCTTGCTGGCGTTGGCGGCGGTGATGGTGCCGCCTTCCTGGAAGGCCGGCTTCAGGCCGGGCATTTTCTCGAGGTCGGCCCGAAAGGGCTCCTCGTCCTGCGCCACCGTGACCGGTGGCCCTTTGCGCTTGGGAATCTCGACCGGCACGATCTCTTGAGCGGCCTGGCCGCTCTCGGTGGCGGCCCGGGCCCGCCGGTAGCTTTCGAGGGTGTACGCGTCCTGCTCCTCACGGCCGATCTGGTAGCGGCTGGCGCAGAGCTCGCCGCAGTTACCCATGTGCATGTCGTTGTAGGGATCCCAGAGGCCGTCGTGGATCATCGAGTCGACCAGCTTGCCATGGCCGAGGCGGTGGCCTTCGCGCAGGCCGGGAGCGAGGTAGGGGGCCTGGCTCATGCTCTCCATGCCGCCGGCCGCCACCAGCGTGTAGTCGCCGCAGCGAAGATCGTTCGCCGCCATCATCACGGCCCGCATGCCCGAGCCACAAACCTTGTTGAGGGTTACCGCCCCGGTCGCGGGCGGGCAGCCGGCGCCCAAAGCTGCCTGGCGGGCCGGCGCCTGGCCCTGACCCGCGGGCAGGACACAGCCCATGTAGACCTGATCGAGGTCGGCCGGCGCGAGCCCGGCGCGCTCGATGGCACCGGCGATCGCCCGGGCCCCGAGCTTGGGAGCGGCGAGCGAGGAAAGCGCGCCCTGGAACGTCCCGATCGGCGTCCGGGCCGCGCTGACGATCACAATCTCTTCCATGATGGCTCCAGCGCAGGTTGGGCCGCTTCGTGGGAAGCGGAGAAGCGGCCGAATGCTAGCACAGGGGTTTCGCCCCACCACCGGCCCCGTGGGCCCGACCCGGAGCGCGCCAGTCGCCGTTTCGCGCTCTCGCTCGGGGCCGCTACAATCGAACCATGAAGGCCTTGGGCATCGACTTCGGCGAGCGACGCATTGGCCTGGCCATCTCGGATCCGGAAGGCCGGACCGCCGTCCCTCTCACCACCCTGAACCGCCGGGACGATCGCCATGCCGCCCGGGACATCGCCGCCATCGCCGAGAGCGAGGAGGTCGAACTCCTGGTGCTCGGCGAGCCGAGGCGGCTCGACGGCAGTCGTGGCGAGGCTGCCGAGCGCGCCGCTCGCTTCGGCCGGAAGCTGGTCGAGGCCACCGGCCTGCCCCTCGAGCTGGTGGAAGAGACGCTCACCAGTGTCGAGGCCTCGAGACGGCTCGAAGCGGCCGGCGTGCCGGCTCGCCGTAGGGCCGAGCGCCTCGACCAGGTGGCGGCCCAGATCTTGCTCGAAGAGGCGCTCGAGCGCCGGAGGAAGGCTTGAGCCAAGTGTCCCAGAAAAAAGGCCGGAAGACCCGTACGTCCTGGTTGTGGCGAATCCTCACCTCCCGCTGGTCCTTCGCCACCCTCGCGCTCAAGGTCGTTTCGGCCTGGCTGTTCTGGCACTTCCTGTTCAGCCCGTTCCAGGGCTTCGCCGGTGCCGAGCGTCGCGTGGTGGTGGCACCGGGGCTCTCCGCCCGCCAGATTCTCGACCGGCTGGACCGCGAAGGGGTGATCGCGAGCTCTTGGCTCAGCCGGGCCTACCTGGTGCTGGTGCTCGGCAACCGCCCCTTGAAAGCCGGCGAGTACCTCTTCGCCGGGCCGGCCAACGGCCCGCAGGTGCTCGCCAAGCTGATCCAGGGCGAGTCCCTCGAGCGGTCCGTGACCGTGGTGGAAGGGCTGTCGATGATGGAGACCGCCGATCTGCTGGCCCGCGAGGGCTTCGGCGAGCGGGGTGCTCTGCTCGACGCCATGGCCCAGGTGGGCACGATCGCCGATCTCGATCCCGAGGCCACCAACCTGGAGGGCTATCTCTTTCCGGACACCTACTCCTTCGCTCCGGGCACCCCGCCCGGCGAAGTGGTTCGCGCCCTGGTGGCCAACTTCCGGGCCCGCTATGCCAGGGAGATCGTACCCATCCTGCCCCGGCAGGGAGCCCCTCCCCTGCGCCGGCTGGTCACCCTGGCCTCGATCGTCGAGAAAGAGGCCCGCCTCCAGGCCGAGCGCACGCTCATCGCCGGGGTCTATCGCAATCGCCTGGACCAGGGCATCGGCCTCTACGCTGATCCCACGGTGATCTACGCGCTGCGCCTCGCCGGTCGCTGGGACGGCAATATCCGCCGCGAGGACCTGGCGATCGACTCCCCCTACAACACCTACCGCTACCCGGGCCTGCCGCCGGGGCCGATCGCCTCCCCCGGCCTCGCCAGCCTGGCCGCTGCCGCCTGCCCGGCGCCGGTGCGCTACCTCTACTTCGTTTCCAAGAACGACGGCAGCCATGCTTTCGCCGAGACCCTCGACGAGCACAACCGCAACGTCGAGATCTGGCAGCGCCGCTACTTCCGCGAGCGCCGGAACCAGGAAGCCGCCGCCCGCTAGCCCGCCTCCGAGCTGTAATCACGGGCGTAATCTCGTGCCTCCAGACTCTCCCCCACTGCCGCTAACTCGGTCGTTGGATGACCTCTCTCCGGCGCGCGGCACTGGCAATTTGGCTATTCCTTGCATCTCTTGGGTCGGGAGCTTGAAAACGTGGACATTCGACCGCCAGGCTCAGGGCCTCGCCTCGCCCAACCAGCCGCGAGCTCGGTGAGCTCGCCCACGCTCGCTGCGCTCGTCGCGGGAGGACGGCCATGGTAGATCTCGGCGAGCTTTCCATCCTGGTGGTCGACGACGAGCCGGACTACCGCTTCCTCACCGGAGAGATGTTGACGGAGCTGGGAGTCGGCGCGGTGAGCTTGGTCGAGAGCCCCGACGCGGCGCTCAAGGTCCTGGCCGAGAAGCCGGTCGACATCCTGCTTTCGGATCTCAAGCTCAACCTGGAGAGCGGCCTGCGGTTGATCGAGGACGCCCGCGCCACCTCTCCCGGCACCCGCGCCATCCTGATGAGCGCTTACGCCTCCGCCCGCGACGCCGAAGACGCCACGGCAGCGGGAGCGGTCTCGGTGCTCAACAAGCCGTTCACGCCGAGTTCGCTCGAGCTCGCCCTGAGAAGGGCCGCGGCAGCCAGCACGGGACTCTGGGGCCAGGTTCACGACCTCTCGTTGATCGATCTCCTCCAGATGTACCACTACGGCAAGCGCTCGGTGGTCCTCCACCTGTCCGGCCCACCGAGCGGTACGATCCAGGTGGCCAACGGCGAGATCGTCCACGCCGCCATGGCGAACCTCGAGGGAGAGCCTGCGCTGCGAGCCCTGCTCCAGGCGACCGCCGGAGCCGTGCGCACGGAGGTCGTCTCGCCCGAGGCCAGCCGGGTGACCATCTCGAGGGATTTCGGTACCCTGCTGCTCGACGCCCTGCGGCAGATCGACGAGGACACTCACGAGGAGAACACGGGCGAGGCGAACATGGCGGTGCTCTTCGAGGACGAGGATGACTCGGCGGCCGACCTGGCTCAGGCCCTGGACCGAGGCGACGGAACCCGCGGCACCGCTTTCAACCTTCCTATCACCAGCCTCGAGAGCGAGCCGACCTCCACCGGCACGGACTCCTCGCTGGTAGCGACAAGAAAGGCCGGGAACGGACCTGCCGTTCACCTCCGGCCCAAGACCTACCAACCCCATCAAGGAGAAATCAAGATGGTCACGGAAAGAGAGCTGGAAGATACCCTGGGCAAGATCAAGAGCGATGTCGCCGGCTTCATCGGCGCCTCGGTGGTCGATCTCGACTCGGGTATGACGCTCGCCGTGCTGTCGACGCGCTCGGACTTCGACCTCGCAGCGGCCAGCGCCTACAACAGCGAAATGGTGAAGCAGAAGCTCAAGATCATGAAGGCCCTCAACCTCCAGACCACGCTCGAGGACATGCTGATCACCCTCGGCGACCAGCTGCACCTGATCAAGATGATCACCTCCTCGACGTTCATCTACCTCGCCGCGGACCGGGCCAGCACCAACCTGGCCATCGTGCGAGCCGCCGCCAACAAGCACCTCGGCGGGTTGCAGTAGATCTCGATTCGATCCGCCGGGGCTCCGGGAGCCGGCCTCGCCTCGACCGGCGAAGCCGGCCCTGGAGAGAGTCCCAGCGGCGAGCGAGGTGGAGGCTGGCTTGGCTTTCGTCGACCCCCGAAGCGGCAACATGGTGATCCGGATCGTCTACGACGGTCCACCTCTCGCCGGCAAGACCACCAGTGTCCGCGCTCTCGCCAGCGGCCTCGGCCGGGTGGCGGAAAGCCGCGAAGAAGAAGAGGGGCGCACGCTCTTCTTCGATTGGCTGGAATACGAGGGCGGCATCTTCGAAGGCCGCCCGATCCGCTGCCAGGTGGTGAGTACACCGGGCCAGCCCTCCCTCTCCGCGCGGCGCGAGTATCTGCTCGAGAGAGCCGATGTGATCATCGCCGTGATCGACTCGAGCGAGCGGGCGCTCGAGACCAACCTGAATTTCCTGGCCAGCACTTCCACCCTGTTGCGCCGGCACACACCGCCGATCGGCGTGGTGCTACAGGCCAACAAGCGCGACCTGCCGGATGCGGTGGAACTCACGAGGCTGCGCCGGCTGGTGGAGGGTTTGCCCTTCCAGCCCGCGGTGCTCGAGTCCGTGGCCACCGCCGGCGAAGGGGCCAAGCTCGCCTTCGTCTTCGCCGTGCGGCTGGCTCTGGACCGCGCTCGCGAGGAGCTGCGCACCGCCACTCTCGAAAGCGAAACCCCCGAATTCGCGTCCTCCGAGAGTTTGTTCACGGCCCTCGCAACGCTCGCCCCGAAGGAAGGAGCGCCGCCGATTCCTGCGGCCCTCTTCGACCGCGTGGAAGCTCCGCGGGTCCGCTCGGACCTCGAAAACGAGCCAGGTCCAAGAGGATCCACAGGAGACGGCGAGGAGCCCCGATCGCCCTCGGCCGAAGCGCCGGCCGGGCTGGTCTGGCCGCCGGTCGAGGGCCGCATCCGCCTCCACGGACTGTCCCTGGAGGCCGCCCGACCCGCTCGCGACGGCCGCGGCAATTGGCAGGCCATGGTCGAGCCGGGTTGGCGGATGTTTTCGCCCGCTTCGGCCGTCTATCCCAACCCGGAAGAAGGCCGCTCCGTGCTGATTCGCTGGGCCCGGCTGATCACCGCAGCCGTAGAAACCCTCTCCCCCAAGCGCTGCCTGGCGCTCGCCGCCACCGGCCACGGAGACTTCCGGCTCTGGCAGATCCTCCCCCAGGCAGAGCCCCTGAACCAGCGGCTGGCCCAGGAGCTTCACGGCCGGCCCGCTGCCGAGGCTCTCCACCGCCTCGAAGCAGAGCTCGGGCTCTGCCTGGCGTTGGCGGAAGAGCTCGACCACCGAGAGGCGGCGACGCTCGCGCTCGACACTGTGGCGATCGAGGCAGGGAAGGCGGTGCGCATCGGGCCGTTCCCGGAGCTCGATCGCTCCGAGCTCGACCTTCCGAGCCAGTCTCCCCAGCGCCTGGCTGCCCTCGAAGAGTCCCTGAGCACGTTGATCTTAGACACCGGCTCCGACCCGGCTGCGCTGCGCCGGGCGCTGGTGGCGCGCCTCTCGGCCCAAGATTCGGAAAGCCCTCTGCCACCGGCCCTGGCGGTGATCACTCGGGTTCTGGAAAAGTGCTAGGCGGATCGCGCGCTTCGCCGTGAAGAGAAATTTGACAGGCGATCAGCGCTGGTATAACAACTCATCCTGCACGCTTTCTTTTCTGAGAGCACCTGGCTCGAAGGTTTCTGCGCCGTGCGGAGACGTGGCCGACGTTGGCCGAACGACTCCGCGACGGACACGCGATGGTTGACGAGGGAGGTTGCATGAACACCAGGGAGCAGTTCGGCGAATACGTTCTCCTCAAGAAACTCTTCGAAGACAGCCTGGGGGAGACCTTCCGCGCCGGCAAGACGGGCAAGCAGGGGCTGGAACAGGTGGTCCTGCTCAAGGTGTTCAACGGCCGGGACCTCGACGCGCAGGTTCTCTGGAGCAAGATCTCCGACCGCCGCGCGGTCCAAGAGGCGGTGAAGAGCCCCAATCTCGGCAGCGGCATCGACCTCTCGCGGGTGCGCGGCGTTCCCTACGTCGCCTACGACTACATCTCCGGCAAGAGCCTCGGCAGCCTGCTCGCCCAATCGCAGCGCGAGAACTCGCCCATCCCCACCGACCTCTCCCTGTTCATCACCGACCGCATCGCCCTTGGCCTGGCCGCCGGCTACGAGAGCCACTTCCAGGACCAGCGGCTGCTCCATGGCTTCGTGGTGCCGAACCTGGTGATGCTCTCGAACGAGGGCGAGATCAAGGTGCTGGGCTTCGACGCCGCTCCGGGCCTGCGGGCCGGCATGGCGGCGAGCGCCATCGCCGCGGACGTGACCCCCTACCTGTCGCCGGAGGCCCTCGCCGGCCAGCCGGTCTCGAAGACCGACGACGTCTACTCGCTGGGAGCCATCCTCTTCGAGCTCCTCACCGGCCGGCGGCCCGCCGGCGGAGGCGCCGTCCTCGGCCAGATCGACTCCTCGGCCCTGGCCGCGGACGCCGTGTCCATGCCGCCCGAGCTCGCCACCCTGCTCAAGCGCAGCCTGGGCCCGATGGCGCAGCGGCTGCCGGATGTGGTCACCTGGCACAAGGCGCTGTCGAAGATCATGGTCGACCGCCACTACCAGCCGACCACCTTCAACCTCGCTTTCTTCATGCACACGCTCTTCCGCGACGAGATCGAGCGAGAGACGAAAGAGATCGAGGTCGAGAAGACGCTCACCGTGCCGGTCGCCCAGGTCAACCCGGCGGCAGCGGCGAAGCCCGCCCCGGCCCCTGCCGCTGAGCCGATGCGCCAGGCCGCTCCCACCTTCGGAGGGTACTCGGCGGCGACGAGCTCCACCGCCGAGGTGGCCGACTCGGGCAACAAGAAGGGCCTGATGATCGGTGGCGGCGTGGCCGCCGCCCTGATCCTGGGAGGGCTGATCTACTACTTCGTGGGCCGGGGAAGCACCACTCCCGAGCCCGCCCCGGCCACCTCTCAGCCGGCCGCGACCGAACCCGCTCCCGCCACCCAGGGCACCACCGACCCGGAGCAGATCCGCGCCGAGATCGACCGCATGCTTTCCGAGCGCGCGGCCGCGATGGAGAAGAACCTCAAAGCCCAGTACGACCAGCGCCTGCAGGACCTGCAGAAGGCCTTGGCCGAGGCGCAGAAGAACCCCGCGCCGGCCGCTCGCCCGGCTGGGCCGCAGCCCGCCACTTCGGTGCCGACCACGTCGGTCCCCACCAACCCGCCGCCCTCGACCGAGCCGCCGCCCCCCGCGGCCACCACTCCGAGCACTTCCTCGCCGCCCGCCGGAGAGGCCAAGCCGAGCGGCGACGCGGAAGCCAAAGGCCCCGCGGCCGAGCCCCCGCCC
>CALMKX010000192.1 GCA_937867335.1 uncultured Acidobacteriota bacterium | reverse complement strand
GAATCGTACTGGGGAACCCGGCGGGTCAGCGGATATGGAAGGGCGCGCGGTACGTGGGCCCGGAGCAGTTCGGTGAGTACAAGGGCTGGTGGCTGGACACGGGCGAGCCGATCGCGCCGGACGACGGCAACCCGGCCGACCGCACGGTGGCCCGGGTGCCGCTGCCCCAGCCGGTGCCTCCCGGGGGCGAGATCGACCTCGAGGTGGGCTTCCGCTCCCGCTTGCCGCGGGCCGTGGCCCGCACCGGCTTCGCGAGGGATTTCCACTTCGCGGCGCAGTGGTTTCCCAAGCTGGGCGTGCTCGAGGCGGATGGCCACTGGAACTGCTCGCAGTTCCGCCATCACACCGAATTCTTCGCCGACTTCGGCGACTACGACGTGACCCTGACGGTGCCCCGCGGCTTCGTGGTGGGCGCCACCGGCGAGCGGGTGGAAAGCCACGAGGGGACGGACGGGACTTCGAGCTACCGGTACCGCCAGCAAGGGGTGCACGACTTCGCATGGACTGCCTGGCCTGGCTTCGTGGAGCGTACCCGGACCTTCCGCCATCCCGGGCTGCCCGAAGTCGCCCTGCGCTTGCTCCTGCGCGGGGAGACTACCGGCTTCGCCGAACGCTACTTCGCCGCACTCGAGCACGGGCTCACGCTCTACGGCCAGTGGTACGGGCCCTACCCCTATCCGACCCTGACCATGGTCGACCCGCCCTGGGGCGCCGACGCCGTGGCCGGCATGGAGTACCCCACGCTGATCGCCACCGGTACCAACCGCTGGAGCCCCGCGGAATCGGGCAGCCCGGAGGGTGTGACCCTCCACGAGCTGGGCCACGAGTGGTTCTACGGCCTCTTGGCGAGCGACGAGTTCCACGAGTCCTTCCTCGACGAGGGCGTGAACACCTACGCCACGGCCCGGGCCCAGCGCCTGGCCTACCCGCCGCGAGCCTGGGTGTACCGCCTGTGGGAGGTGCCGCTGCAGTTCGGCACCATCCGCCTCGACAGCCCCCTGGACACCGCCGCCCGCTACTTCCGCCAGCCGTCCACGGACCCTTTGGCGCGAGTGGCCTACGGCTACCTCGACAGCTCGGCCTACCGCGCCCAGACCTACAGCAAGATGGCCTTGCTCATGGAGCAGGTGGAGCGCACCGCGGGCTCGCCGGCGATGGAACGGGCGATGGCGGCCTACGGCAAGGCTTTCCGCTTCCGGCATCCGCGCACCGCCGACCTCGCGCGCACGCTGGTGGCCGAGACCGGCATGGACCTCTGGCCGTTGCTGCGCCAGGCCCTGGCGGGCTCCGAAGTGCTCGATTACGCCGTGACCACCACCAAGAGCAGCCGGGATGGCGGTGTGACGGGCCTGGTCGAGCAGAAGGGTGCGCTCGCGGAGGTGAACGGAGAGGGCCAGGGCGACTTCTATCGCAGCGAGGTGGTGGTCTCCCGCCTCGGCGGAGTTCGACTGCCGGTGGAAGTAGAGCTGGCCTTCGCCGATGGCCGCCGCCAGCGGCTCGTTTGGGACGGCGAGGAGACCTGGGTGCGTTACCGCATCGAGGGCCCGAGGCTGCTCTGGGCCGAGGTGGACCCGGAGCAGAAGATGGTTCTCGACGTCAACCGCCTCAACAACAGCCGGCGCGTGGAATCCGACCTCCGGGCTTCGCGGCGCTGGTCGCAGCGAGCCAGGTTCTGGATCCAGAACCTGCTCGAGACCTTCGCGAGCCTGGCATGAGCCGGCGCAAGCGCCTGGCGACCGCGTTCACCCAGGGCCTCGGCGCCGCGGCTGGCCGCGCCCACGTGGTGGGCGGGCTGCTGTTGGTGAACCTGCTGGTGGCCTGGGTGCTCGCCGCCCCGTTGAAGGGCGTGCTGGCCGACAACCTCGACCTCAACCTCTACAGCGACACCATGGCCACGGGTGCTTCCTGGCGCTGGTTCGACACCGTCGATCGGTTGAACCCGGCCGCCTTCGGCAACCTCGATGCCTGGCAGGGCCTGCTGTCGCCGGAGGGCGTCAAGGCCTCGGCCCTCGGCAAGCTCTCGGGAACCGCCCTGGCGGTGGTCCTGGCCGGGCTGTTCTTGTTCTGGGCGAACGCGGTGTTCCACTGCGGCTTCCTCGCTACCCTGCAGCCGGCCGAGCGCCGGCTCGGATTCGGCGCCAGTTGCGCCCATCTCGCCCTGCCGGCCAGCGCACTGAGCTTCTTCGCGTTGCTCTCCTACCTCGGGGTCTACGCCCTCTGCTACGTCCAGACCGGCAAATGGCTCGAGCCCTGGCGCGGCGAGCTGCCCTCCGAGGGCGTGGCGATCGCCCTGACCTGGGCGCGCCTGGCAGTGACCGGCCTCGGCCTCCTGGTGGTGAAGACCCTCTTCGACCTCGGTAAGATCGCGCTCGCCACCCGCGGCAACTGGAACTGGCCCTGGGCCTTCTTCGTGGCGGCGAGCGAGCTCGCGCGGCGCAGCCCGGGCTATCTGCTGCTCTCGCTCGGCATGGGCGCGTTGGTGCTGCCGCTCTCCGCCCTCTGGTGGGCGACCGGCGGCCTACTCCACCCTCAGGGCTCAATCGGCCTGCTGATCCTCTTCGTGCTCCACCAGCTCTTCGTGGCGGCCCGCATCTTCCTGCGCCTCGCCCACCTGGGGGCCGCGCACAGCTACTTCCAGCAATCGCGCACGGCGCGGGCGAGCCTGCCCTACAAGGTGGATCCGGCCTAGGCCGGGCTCGGCCTTGCCTTCTCGAGATCCGGGCTAGAATCCCCCGCTCGGAAGGAAAGGAAGGTCTGCAATGCCGCCGATTCGCCGCGCCCTGCTCTCCGTTTCTGACAAGACCGGCCTGGTCGAGCTCGCGCGGGCCTTGACCGAGCTCGGGGTGGAGCTGATCTCGAGCGGTGGCACGCATCGAGCCCTCGAGGATGCCGGCCTCACGGTCGAGCCGGTTTCGAAACGCACCGGCTTCCCCGAGATCCTGGGTGGGCGGGTGAAGACCCTCCACCCACGCATCCACGGCGGCATCCTCGCCGACCGCAGCCAGGAGAGCCACCGGCAGGCGCTGGCCGAGCACGGCATCGAGCCGATCGACCTGGTCGTGGTGAACCTCTACCCCTTCCGGGAGACCGTGGCCAGGCCCGGGACGAGCGAGGCCGAGGCGGTGGAGATGATCGACATCGGCGGGCCGGCGATGATCCGCGCCGCGGCCAAGAACTTCCACCATGTGACCGTGGTGGTGGACCCGGCAGATTATCCCCGACTGCTCGAGGCGCTCGCCTCTCACGGCTGCGAGGCGCCGCTCGAGCTGCGCCGAGAGTTCGCCGCCCGCGCCTTCCGCCACACTCATCGCTACGACGGGGCCATCGCGAGCTGGCTCGAGAGCCGCGTGGAGGGCCCCGAGCCCGGTGCCGAGCTCTTCCCCCGGCATTTTGAGCTCGAGCTGGAGCGCGTTCTGCTTCCCCGCTACGGAGAAAACCCCCACCAGCTGGCGGCCGTCTATGCCCGGGCCGGCGGGGAGGGGGTCTTCGGGGGGTTCCGGCAGCTCCACGGCAAAGAGCTCTCCTACAACAACCTGCTCGACGCTGACGCCGCCCGCAAGCTGGTGGCCCTCTTCGAGAAGCCGGCGGTGGCGATCGTCAAGCACGGCAATCCCTGCGGCGTGGGCCAGGGCGAGAGCCTCAGCGAGGCCCACCAGCGCGCCCTGGCCTGCGACCCCACCTCCGCCTTCGGCTCGGTCATCGCGCTCAACCGCCCGGCCGATGAGGCGCTCGCGGCGGCCCTGGCGGACCTCTTCGTGGAGGTGGTGATCGCCCCGGGCTTCGCTCCGCCGGCCCTCGAGCGCTTCGCAGGCCGGGCGGCCCTGCGCCTGCTCGAGTGCCAGGGTTACCGTTTGAAGGAGCGGGAGATCGAGCTGCGGGGCCTGGACGGCGGCTTCCTCGCCCAGGAGCCGGACGGCCTCGAGGTGGACCCCGCGAGCTGGCAATGCGCCAGTCGCCGGGAGCCCACGCCCGCCGAGCGGGAGGCCCTGCTCTTCGCCTGGAAAGTAGCGCGTTACACCAAGTCGAACGCCATCGTGGTGGCCGACCGCGAGGGCACTCTGGGCATCGGCGCCGGCCAGATGAGCCGGGTGGATTCCTGCCGCCTGGCGGTGGAGAAAGCCCAGCGCTCGCTGGCCGGAGCCGTGGCGGCTTCCGACGCCTTCTTCCCGTTCCGGGACGGGCTCGATGTGCTGGCCGAGGCCGGCATCACCGCGGTGGTGCAGCCTGGAGGCAGCAAGCGGGATGCGGAAGTGATCGCCGCCGCCGACGAGCGGGGCCTCGCGCTGCTCTTGACCGGCCGGCGCCATTTCCGCCACTGAGGCCGGAGCGAGCGTTCGGGCGCGGCGCTTGCTAGCACGGCCGAGAGACGCCGAGCGCGTTTTCGCGCCCGATCTCGAGGAGGGTCGAATGGACCGAGCTCGACCACGGATTCCTGTACTGCCTCTGGCCTGGCTGCTCCTGGGCCTGGCCGGCCACGCTGGCGCCCAGGCGCCGGCAGCGACCCAGGCTCCGGACCCCTGGCAGGCCCTGCGGGAAGTGAGGGCCCGGCTCGCCGCCTCCGGCCCCCGCTCCGCCCAATTCGAGCAGATCTACATTCCGGTGGGGTTCTCGACCGGGGAAAAGGAGACCGGCCGGCTCGCCCTCTCCTTGCCCGATTGCCTGCGCTGGGACTACAACCCTCCCTATCCCAAGAGCTTCCTGGTGTGCGGCAATCTGGCCCATTACTGGAGCGAGGAAGACAAGGCCGGCAAGCGCCAGCGCATCGCCAGCAAGAACGAGCCGGGGCTCGACCTGCTGCTGCTCGGCATCGAGGAGCTCAAGAGCCGCTACCGGGCCTCCGCCGCCGAGGCCGAGCTCGGCCAGATCCAGATCCGCCTCGAGCCCCTGCGGGAGATCCCCGAGTGCCGCTACGCCGTGCTCACCCTGGACGCTCGGGCCGGAGTGCTCTCCGGCCTCGAGTATCAGGATCGCGAGGGCAACCTCACCCGATTCCTGATCTCCCGCTACGGGCCGCTCGCCGGCACTGACCTCTTCTCCCCGCCAAGCAAGATCGTCTGGGAGGAGGTTGCTCCCTGAGCCGGCCCCGGGCGGGCGGCCTCAGCTCGCCACGACCACCTTGGTATCGGCGATGTAGTCGTGCAGGCAGCGCCGCGGCTCGCTGAAGATCCACAGCGCGTCAACCAGACCCCAGACCGAGCCGAAGAAGGGGATGAAGCCGGGTAGCGCGCTGACCACCATGCGCAGCCAGAAGATCCGGCCGAGCGAAGCCTTGCTGCCGTCGAGCCGGACAATCTTGATCTTGCAGTAGCGCTTGCCGAGAGTCTGCCCGTTGGAGGCGAGCAGGCTGAGGTTGTAGATGAGAAGGCCCAGCATGGCCACGGCGGCCAACGCCGCCAGGACGATGAATCCGACTCCGGGATCCTGCCTCTTGGCCGAGGCCGCCAGCAGGATGAAGCCGGGGATTAGGAAGATCATCATCGCGCCGACGTAGATCAGCCCGTCGAGGAGGATGGCCACCAGGCGAGTGCCGCGTTCGGCCTGAACCTGCTCGCCGCCGAAGGGCATGTCCGCCACCCGGGCCGTGGGGGCTCGATAGGGGTTGAACGGCTCACCGCGCAGGGTGGCGAGGTCGGCGGCGATCTCCTCCGGAGTTCGGCCATCCGCTGCGCCCGGGAAGGCCCCCGGAGGCGGCGGTGGCGGCGGCTCGTCGGGATCCGCCGGCCGAGCTCGGTAGCGAGCGAAGATGACGCCGCAGGCGGGGCATTCCTGAATTCCCGCCTCGACCGCAAACCCACACTTCGGACAGCTTGTGACCTCCATGGCTCCTCCTCGACGCCAAGAGCGGCCGCCGGGCTCGCCGTGGGCGGGCCCGGATGGCAACTCGATTCAAGCTCGTATTCTCGCGGCTATCGTATCAGTGCTCGCGGAAGTTACGGCGCGTTCGAGCGCTCGATTCCCTCACGCAGCGGAATCCCCTGCGCTTCAGAGCAGGCCGCCGGCCTTGATGTCGAGATAGCGGTTCACCATGGCGATCGGCAGCCGCTCCGGCTCCACGTCCAGGGTGAGCACGCCGTGGCCGCGCAACTCTTCGTGGGCCCGCTCGCGGGCCGCGAGGTAGTGGTGACAGGCGGCCACCGCCAGGGCATCCGCCGGCCCGGCGATCGGCCGCGTGATCGCCTCGGCCAGAGCCCGCTCGCGCAGGCTCGCCACCAGCACCAGATGCCGCTGGGAGAGCAGGCGGAGAGCCGGCAGCAGCTCGCCGGCGTCTTCGTCGCGAAGGTTCGAGACCAGGATCACCAGGGCCCGGCGGCGCTCCAGAGAGGCTACCCGCAGGGCGGCCGCCAGGTAGTCCGGTGGCTCGGAGGAAGTCTCGAGATCGTAGACCGCCGCCAGGATCTGCGACACCGCAGCCGGCCCGCGCCGGGGCGCCAGCCACTTCTCGCTGCCGCCGAAGGTGGCCAGGCCCACGGCATCGCCGTAGCGAGTGGCGGCATAAGCGAGCAGCAGCACGGCGTTCAGGGCGTGGTCGAAGTGCGCGATGTCACCCTCTTTCGAGCGCATCCGCCGGCCGCAGTCCACCAGGAGCAGGATGCGCTGGTCGCTCTCATCCTGGAAGTCGCGCACGATCAGCTTGAGGCGCCGCGAAGTGGCCTTCCAGTCGATCTGCCGCAGGGTGTCGCCCTGGCGGAAGTCCCGCAGCTCGTGGAACTCCCGGCCCTCGCCCCGGCGCTGGCGGCGGCGAATGCCCATGCGGCCCAAGCGGTCTTCCACGGCGAGAGCCGCGAAGCCCAGCAGCGGCCGGAAGTTCGGCAGCACCCGCACCGCCTCCTCGCCGCCCACGAACAGGCGTCGCTGCCAGAGCTTGAGCGGCGACCGCAGCAGGGCTTCGGTCTTGCCGAACCTCGCCTGCCCGCGCTCGCAGGGCCGCACTTGATACTCGAAGGAAGCCCCTCCTCCGGCCGGCACCAGCAGCCGAAAAGGCAGGCCCTGAACCTCCCAGCCGGTGGGGTGGTGGTCGAAAACGTCGAGATCGAGCGCCGAGCGCCCGCGCGCCAGGAAGGAAAGGCGAACCCGGCTTCGCACTCCCAGGGGCAGGGAGCCCGGAACCTCGCGCCGGGTCTCCGGCACGGCAGCCCGGCGCACCGCCAGGCCATCCGCCAGGGCCAGGGCGAGCGAGCCCGCCGCGACGG
>CALMKX010000191.1 GCA_937867335.1 uncultured Acidobacteriota bacterium | reverse complement strand
AGGGCCCCTGGCTGGGCTTCGCCGCCCTCGCCCTGGTGGTGGCCGGCGCCGTCGCCCGCTTCGAGGACGCTGCTTCCGAGCGCGCGCTACGCGCCGGGGTGCTCGCCGCCTACGCCGGCCGGGTCGGGGAGATCGAGCGGAAGATGGCCGCCGCCTGGAGCCGACCGGCGCACGATCTCGCCGGCGACCGTCGCTCCCTGGAGAGCGACCTCGCCGCGCTCGAAGCCGATCTCGGCCACGACGGGCTCGCGGCTCATCCCACAGCCCGGCTGCTGGTTGCGCGAGCGCGGCTGGCTCTCGGCCAGCCAAGCCTCGCCCTGGCGGCGCTCGAGCTCGCGCGGCGCGACGACCCGGAGGGTCCGGAGATCGCCGCGCTCTCGGGAGTTCTCTCGGCCGACCTCCACGAGCGGGCCCGCCATCGCCTGGAGCGGTTGGCCGAGCCCGGGCTTCGGGCTCGCCGGAGCGCGTTGCTGGCGCGCACGGTCCGAGAGCCGGCGCTCGCGGCCCTCGCCCGGGGGCGGCAGGGCTCCCGCTATTCGGCGGCCTACCTCGAAAGCCTGGGCTTCCTGGCCCAAGGCCGCTGGGCCGAAGCGAAAGCCGCGGCCCGGAAGGCTCAGGAGGCCGGCGTCGACGCTCTGGAATCCTTGCGTGTAGAGGCTGCGGCCGGCTGGGCCGAGGCCCGCGAAGAGGCTCTCGAGGGTCGTGGCGAGGAGGCTTCCTCCAGCCTGCGTCAGGCGCGGGAGGCTCTCGCCCAGGGCTTGGCCCGGGCTCCGAGCGCCGCTTTCCTCGCCCTCGAGGCCTGCCGGCTCGAGCTGGCGAGCCTGTTCTCGAGCCAGGGAAGCGGACCTTGGGCCAGCGCCTCGCCGGCCGGGACCGCCCTCTCCGCCTGCAACCTCGCCGAGGAACTCGACTCCGAAGCGGCCGAGCCCCTCGAGAGCCTGGCCCAGATCGCCCTCTGGCAGTCCACCCGGAGCGACAGCGAGGCCGCGGATCCTGCCCCTTCCCTCGAGCTCGCGATGCGGGCCGCCCGCCAGGCCACCCGGCTCGAGCCCGAGGCCTCCACGGCCTGGCTGGTGCTCGGCACCGCCGAGCTGCGCGCCGCCGAGCTCGAGCGCGGCGACTCGGCACGGCTGCTCCAGGAGGCCCGGGCCAGCCTGGTCCAGGCTCTCGAGCTCGACCCGGAGGAGGTGCTCGCCGCGAACGCACTGGGCGGAACCTACTTGCGCCAGCTCGAGGCCTCCAGCTCGAACGGCCCTGACGATCTCGCCCTCGTCACCCAGGCGGTGACGCTCTTCCGGCGCGCTGTGGCGCTCGCTCCGGACTGCTTCGGGCCTTGGCTCAACCTGGCTCTCGCCTACCTGCGCCAGGCCGAAGCTCATCGCCATCTCGGGCGCGGCTTCAGCCCTGCGCTCGCAGCCGCCGAGAAGGCCCTCGGCGAGGCGGCCCGACTGCGCCCCCAGGATCCCCTGGTGGCCTCCTGCCTGGGCCAGGTCTACACCCGCCGTGCACTGCAGCGCGAGCTCGCAGGCAGCGATCCGACCGAACCCCTCGAGCAGGCTTTCCGGGTGACCTCCCAAGCCCTGCTCGCAGAGCCCCAGGACCCATCGCCTCTTCTCGCCCGCCTCGAGCTCGACCTCTTGGAAGCCCGGCTGGCGCGCCGCCAGGGCCAGCCGGCCGAGCCCTGGGTGATCGAGGGACGAGGCCTCGCGGAGCGCTTCCTGGCCGCGGGCGGCGACCCGATCCGTGGCCTCCCTGCGGCGATCGACGTCGAGCTCGAGAGCGCCGGTCTGGCGATCGCCCAGGGCCGGGCTCCGCTCGCGGATCTCGCCCGCGCAGCCGCTTTCCAGCACCGGCTTTCAAGGTTGGGGGAGCAGACCGAGGCCGCTCTGGCCGAAGCCCGGATCCAGCGCTGGCAGGCGGAGTGGGCGCTCGCCGCCGGCTATTCTCCGCAATCGAGCGTGGAGCAGGGCCTCGCCGCCGCCGGCGAGGCCCTGGCGAGCGACCCCGCCGGAGCCGAGGCGCGGGCCCTGGCCGGCAGCCTCGAGTGGATCCTCGCGCGCAGCCTCTGGCCCCAGACCCGAGCCCGCGCGCTCGCTCGACAGGCGAGCCTCGATCTCTCCCGAGCCCTGAGCGACAATGCCTGGCTGAGCCTCGAGTTCGCCGAGGCCGCGGAGGCGGCCCGGCGGCTCGCCGAGAGCACTCCCTGAGCCGCCCCCTTTCTGCCACGCGGTGTTAGATTCGAGCTGGAAACAGCCCATGTCCGACTCCCTCCGCCTGCGGCCGGCCCGCCCCGACGACTACGACTTCCTGATCGAGCTCACTTACCGCCTGGCCGACTTCGAGATCCCGCCCTGGCGCAGCCGCGAGGAGATCGCCGCCATCGAGCATGCGCCGATCCGCCTCGCCCTCGCCGAGCCGGACCCCGACCTCGGCTTGATCGTGGCCGAGCAGGTGCCGGGCGGGGAGCGCCTGGGCTATGCGATGTTGCTCACCCAGCGGGACTTCTTCACCGGCGAGAAGCACGCCCATCTGTCGATCCTGGCGGTGCGCCGCGAGGCCGAGGGGCGCGGAGTGGCCCGAGCCCTGCTCGAGGCCACCGATGATTGGGCGCGCGAGCGCGGCTTGCCGTTCATCACGCTCACGGTGTTCCATGCCAACGTTCGTGCGCGAGCCCTCTACGAGCGGCTGGGCTGGCAGCCGGACACCCGGCGCTACCGCAAAGAGCTCTAGCAGCCCGTGGTGGAAGCGGGCTCTTGATTAGAATGGGGCCGAGGGCCCTGCCATGAAAACGATCTCCTTCCTGGCGTCGACGGTACTCGTGCTGCTCCTTCCGGGCCTGCCTCTCGCCGCCCAGCCCCTGTTCGTGGAGTCCGGGGCGGCGCGCGGCATCGGCCCTTACACCATGGCCAATCTGATGGGTGGCGGCATCGCCGCGGCCGACTTCGACGACGATGGCGACGTGGACTTCTTCATCCCCAACGAAGAAGGGGTGCCCGATCAGCTCTACCGCAACCTGGGCAACGGCTTCTTCGAGGAGATCGCCGCCCAGGCGGGCCTCGCCTCCACGCTGCGCAGCCGCTCGGCCCTGTGGTTCGACGCCGACGGCGACGGCGACCTCGACCTGGTGGTGGCTTCGGATTGCTTCGGCAGCCACTGGAACCCCGAGCCGGGCTCGAGCGCCTGCGAGGCCGGCATCCCGATGCTGCACCTCTATCGGCACGACGCCGGGGACACTTTCACCGAGATCACCGGCCCCGCTGGCCTCGCCCAGGACTCGGGCAATTTCCTGGTGACCGACCACCGAGGCGGCATGGCTGCCGGAGACCTCGACGGCGACGGCGACCTCGACCTCTACGTCTCCCTCTGGGACGGCCACTCGAGCCTCTACCTCAACCAGGGCGACGGCACCTTCCTGGACGCCAGCCTCTCCTCGGGCATCGGCGTGGCGAAGCGCAAGGACTGGCAGCCGGTGATGCTCGACCTCAACCACGACGGCCGGCTGGACATCTTCGTCTCGGTGGACTTCGGGCCCAACAAGCTGTGGCTCAACCAGGGCGACGGCACCTTCGTCGACGGCGCGCCGGCGGCCGGCGTGGCTTCCTCCTGGAACGAGATGGGCGTGGCCGTGGGTGACTACGACAACGACGGCGACTTCGACTTCTACGTCACCAACGTCTGGCAGCGCAGCCCCGGCGAGCACAACGTGTTCTTCCGCAACGACTCGGTGGGCTCCAGCCTGGCCTTCACCGAGGTGGCGGCCAGCCTGGGTGTGGACAACACCGGCTGGGGCTGGGGCACCACGTTCCTCGACGCCGACCTCGACGGCGACCTCGACCTGGCGGTGACCAACGGCTTCTCGGAGACCGGCTTCGAGCACGACGCCTCGCGCTTCTTCCAGAATGGCGGCGCGCCGGCTTGGAGCTTCACCGACATCTCGGACGCGATCGGCTTCAACGACACCCTCTGGGGCAGCTCCCTGGTGTGCTTCGACCTGAACCACGACGGCCTGCCGGACCTGGTGCAGACCACCAAGGTGCATCCAGCGCCCGGGCCCCTGCGGCTGCTGCTCGGCAGCGGCGTCACCGGTCGCCACTGGGTACGCATCGTGCCACGCATGCCCGCCCCCAACCACCAGGCCATCGGCGCGGTGGTACGGGCCCGGGTGGGGGCCACCGTGCAGAGCCGGCTGGTGACGGCGGGCATCAGCTTCATGGGCCAGGAGCCGGCCGAGTCCTTCTTCGGCCTCGGCACCGCCACCCGGGTGGATCAAGTGGTGGTGGAGTGGCCCGACGGCAAGCTGACCAAGCGCAGCAACCTGCTGGTGGATCGCGCCCACGCCGTGGACTGGCACGAGATCTTCGCCGACGGCTTTGAGTCCGGCAGCACCACGGCCTGGCAGTGAAGCCCGTGGTGCCCAAGACACTGACCGCCCCGGCGGCCACTCCCGTCCTCGAGGCCTACTGGAGGCCCGTACAGAAATGCCGCCAAGACTCCTCGAAGAGCTGACGCTGACCAACTTGCTCTCGTTCGGCGGCAGTTCCGAGCCGCTCAAGCTCGGGCCCTTGAACGTGCTGATCGGCCCCAACGGTTCCGGCAAGTCGAACCTGATCGAAGCCATCAGCTTGCTTCGATCCGCTCCCGGCGACCTGGCAGCGCCGGTGCGGGAGGGGGGAGGAGTGCAGGACTGGCTCTGGAAGGGAGCCCAACGGCCGGCCACGGCTCGGCTGGAGGGGGTCTTCGGCTACCCCCAGCGCAGCTCGCTGCGCTACAGGCTGGCCTTCGCCGAGGCCGGGGCCCGCTTCGAGGTAGTCGACGAGCGGATCGAGAACGCTGTCACGGATCCCGGCTATGAACGCCCTTACTTCTACTTCGGGTACGAGCGCGGCCGTCCAATGCTCAACGTCAAGGGCGATCGCCGAGAGCTGATTCGCGAGGAGATCGACCCTCAACGCTCGATCCTCTCCCAGCGCAAGGATCCGGACCAGTATCCCGAGATCACTTACTTGGGCGAGAGCTTGGCCCGCATCCGGATCTATCGGGACTGGTCGTTCGGCCGCTACACACCGCCGCGCCTGCCCCAGCCCGCCGACCTCGCCAACGACTTCCTGGCCGAAGACGGGCGGAATCTGGGCCTGGTACTCAACAGCCTGCAGAAGGAGCCTGAGACCAAGCGACGCCTGGTGGCGCACCTGGGGGAGCTCGCGGAGGGGCTGGACGACTTCCACGTGAATGTGCAGGCGGGAACCGTTCAGATCTTCGTCCAAGAAGGCAAGTGGGCGATCCCGGCCACTCGCCTTTCGGACGGCACGTTGCGGTATCTGGCCCTGCTCGCGGTGCTCTGCCATCCCCAGCCACCGCCGCTGGTCTGTCTCGAAGAGCCAGAGCTCGGCTTCCACCCGGACGTCCTCCCCCATCTGGCCCAGATCCTGGTCGAGGCTTCCGAGAAGATGCAGCTGGTGGTCACCACCCACTCGGACATCCTGGTCGACGCCCTCTCCGCCACACCGGAAGCAGTGCTGATCTGCGAGAAGTACGACGGCGCCACGCGGCTGCGGAGGTTGGATCCCGAGAAGCTGAAGCCGTGGCTCGAGCAGTACCGGTTGGGCGAGCTCTGGACCCGAGGGGAGATCGGCGGTACCCGATGGTAAGCGTCCGGCTATACGTCGAAGGCGGCGGCCAGTCGAAGGCTCTTCGGGCTCAGTGCCGGCGGGGCTTCGCACAGTTCCTCTCCCGCGCCGGGCTGGCTGGCCGGATGCCAAGAGTGGTGGCATGCGGAGCGAGAACTGACGCTTTCAAGAGTTTCGCACTGGCTTGTACCGCGGCCCGAGCCGAAGGGGACTCGATCTTGCTGGTCGACGCCGAAGGGCCGGTGTCGGCTGCCAACCCTTGGGACCATCTTTCCACCCAGGACGGCTGGAAGAGGCCGAGCGGCGCGAGGGAGGGACAGTGCCAGCTGATGGTCCAGTGCATGGAAAGCTGGTTCTTGGCCGACCGAGAGGCTCTCTCTCGCTACTTCGGCCAGGGCTTCCAGACCAGCAGCCTGCCCGCCGGCAACGAGGTGGAGAAGGTCGGCAAGCAGGAAGTGCTCTTTGGGCTCGACCGGGCGGCTCGCCCGACGGCCAAAGGCGGTTATGCGAAAGGAGAGCACAGCTTTCGGCTGCTCGGGCTGGTGGACCCCGAGCTGGTGGCGCGCGCCGCTCCTTCGGCCGCTCGCCTCCTCGCGGAGCTCGGCGCTCAGCCAGCACCCGGTACCGGCCCATGAGGGCTAGGCTTCGAAGCAGACTCGCAGCCACATGGCTCTGCCTGTGCGCTCTCTCTGCCTGCGGCAAGGCCCCGGCGCCGGGGCCTTCGCGTCTCCTGGTCCTGGGGCTGGACGGCTTCGACCCGGTGGCGATGGACCGACTGATGCGGGAGGGCAAGCTGCCCAACCTGGCGCGGCTGCGGCGGGAGGGGGCCTACGGCCCGCTCCATGTGGACCCGCCCCTTCTCTCGCCGGTGGTGTGGACCACCATCGCCACCGGCAAGCGGCCGGAGGCCCACGGCATCGGCCATTTCACGGCGGTGGACGTCGATGGCCAGGAGATCCCGGTCACCAGCCGCATGCGCCGCGTGAAGGCCCTGTGGAACCTGTTCTCGGAGGCCGGCAAGAAAGTGGGAGTGGTGGGCTGGTGGGCCACCTGGCCGGCCGAGGACGTCAACGGAGTGGTGGTGAGCGACCACGCCTGCTACCACTTCCTCGAGAAGCAGGGAGTGGGCTCGGAGGTCTCCGCGGCGCTCGTCTCCCCGGCTGCCCGCACGGCTGAACTGCTGGCGCGGGTGCGCCGCCCGGCCGACCTCGGGGCGGCCGACCTCGCCCCCTACGCCCAGGTGACGGCGGCCGAGCTCGCTCGGCCGTTCGACTTCGCCGACGAGCTCTGGCACCTGCGCTGGGCGCTCGCCACCGCCTTCTCCTATCGCGATCTCGGTCTCAAGCTCTGGCGGGAGGACCACCCGGAGCTGCTGATGGTCTACCTCGAGGCCACGGACTCCACGGCCCATCTCTTCGGCCACCTCTTCCGCCAGCAGCCGCTCGCGGGCGAGCTGGCGGCCCAGCAGGCCCGTTACGGCGGCACGGTCGAGGCGGTCTACGCCCTGGCCGATCAAGGGGTGGGCCAGCTCCTGGCCGAGCTCGATGCCCGCACCACCCTGGTGGTGCTCTCGGACCACGGCTTCCTGCTCGGCGAGCTGCCCACCGACCCCAGCAAGCTCGCGGACATGCGACGGGTCTCCGAGCGCTACCACCGGGACCACGGAGTGCTCTTTCTCTACGGCCACCGGATCCGCCCCGGAACGCGCCTCGAGGAGCCCCAAGTGCTGGACGTGGCACCCACCCTGCTCACGCTGGCCGGGCTGCCGGCGGCGGCCGACATGCCCGGGCGGGTGCTCCGCGAGGCCCTGGTGGAGGTTCCCGAGCTCGCCCGGGTCGCGAGCTACGAGCCAGCCGGAGGGGCTCCCTCACTCCCCGCGGCGCCGGCCAACACGCAAGTGGATCAAGAGGTGATCCGGCGGCTGAAGAGCCTGGGCTATCTGGGCAACGCGAGCTCGGCCTCGAACGACCGCAACCTCGCCTTCCTCGCCTTGAAGGACCACCGCTACCAGGAGGCCGCGGACGCCTTCACCTTGCTGCTCGCGGCCCGCCCCGAGGACGCTGCCCTCGAGACCGGCCTGGCCAGCGCTCTCGCCGGGCAAGGGCGCGGCGAAGAAGCCCTCGGCCACTTCGCCCGAGCCCTCGAGATTGACCCGATCTTCGTCCCGGCGTACCACAATCGCGCCATCCTGCTCGAGCGCCAGGGCAAGCGCCAGGAGGCGATCGCCGACTACCGGCGGGCTCTCAGGTACGACTCGGACTACCAGCCCTCCCGCCAGGCCCTGGCGCGCCTCGGAGCGCTGGTGGACGAGTTCGCCCAGGCACACCCCGAGGCGAGCCGAAAGCTGGCCGAGTCCTCCGCCGCGATGCGGCGCGGCGACTACCCGCTGGCCAAACAGCTCGCCGAAGAGGCGCTGCGACTCGCTCCTCGAGCAGCGGCGGTCTACCAGCAGCTGGCGAACGTGGCCTACCTCTCGGGGGACCGGAAAGCTGCCCTCGAGGCCCTCGAAAAAGCTCTCGAGATCGAGCCGGAGAACGCCCTGTTTCGAAAGAATATCGAGCGATTACGAAAATCTTCCGAAACTCGGCTCTGAGCCCACCGGGCCGAAAGCGAGCTTGAAAATGAGAATCCTTTCGCGCGGAGTTGACATCGGCTGTGGGCTCGGAAAGAATCCCTCGAAACCACTTACCTGTGGGGGGCAAGAAGCCGTGAAAACCGTCACTACGAGCTCGATCTGCGCAGCGCTGGCCGTGGTCCTGGCACTTCCCTCGTCGGCAGCGCTGCAGAAAGCCGCCGGCGGCACCGGAGCCGTCTCCAACGCACCCAATGGAGTCCCGGTCCTGCTCTACGACCAGACCAACAACCCGGCGGGCAACGGCGTGCCGGACCAGGACTTCGAGGCGAGCTTCGACGCCTACGACTCCGAGGCAGCGGACGACTTCGTGGTGACGGACGCTTCAGGCTGGACGGTCGAGCAAGTGCGCACCGTGGGCACCACGGGCACCGCCGGCGGTTCCACGGTCTCGGTGACCTTCTTCGCCAACGCCGCCGGTGGTGGCAACCCGGACCTCCCCGGCGCTGCGGAATGCACCTACACCGGCATCAGCCCCACGGACGCGGCCGGTTCCTTCATGATCAACCTCCCCACGCCCTGCATCCTCGGCCCGGCCACCCACTGGGTGCGCATCCAGACCAACCAGAACTTCGGCTCTTTCGGCCAGCACTTCTGGAGCAACCGCAGCACCCAGACGAACAGCGAGTCCGTTTGGCGTAACCCGGGCGACGGCTTCGCCACCGGCTGCACCACGTTCACTCCTCAGCGCACCTGCGGCGTGGGCGGCGGCGCCAGCCCGGACTTGCTGTTCTCCATCTGGGGCCAAGTGGGGGGTCTGGATGCTGACTTGGCTCTCACCAAGACCGGTGTCGCCAACGGCAACCAGGTGGTCTACACCCTGACGGCCACCAACAACGGTCCCTCCAACGCCACCGGCGTGGTGGTGACCGACACCCTGCCCGCGAGCCTGATGTACTCCTCGAACGACTGCGGCGGCACCAACAACCCGCCTTTCACCTGGAACATCGGCAACCTGGCGAACGGGGCCTCGGTGGTGTGCAACGTCACCGCCACGGTGGGTACGCCCGGAGCCGTCGCCAACACCGCCACGATCACCGGCACCAGCAACGACCCGACCCCGGCCAACAACACTTCGACGGTGACCCTCGAGGCCGGCTTCACCACCCTCTCGGTTCCGACCTTGAACTGGGTGGGCCTGGGCGTGCTCTTCGCCCTGCTGGCAGCCGCCGGTCTGATCCTGCTTCAGCGCCGCAGCAGCTAGGCTCCGGCCTGGCCTGCTCTTCGAGCCGCCTCGCTCCTGCGGGGCGGCTTTTGTCGTTCTAGGGGCCGAAGCCTGCTCCCCTCAGAGGCGCTCGATGGCGCCGCCGAGGGCCAGCACCAAGCGCGAGCCCTGGCGGTAGAGGGTGCCCTTCACTCGCACCGGTTCCGCCACGAACGGCAGGATCTCCGGCCCCAGGGGCCCGCCGTCCTCCGCCATGAGGAGCACCTGGAAAGCCGGCCCGTTCTCGGCGCGCACTCGCAGGAGCGGCGGCGCGCCGCCGGAGATGCAACGCGCCGCGCAGCCCCGGTGCGGCTTGCCCTCGCCCGGCACCATTGCGCCCAGGTAGCACTTGCCGTCGACGATCTCCCCTTCGAGCTCGATCCTGCCCAGCGATCGACGCGCCGGCGCGGTCGCGGCAGGGCCCGGAAGCGGCTCCACCGTTCCGGGCTCGACCTCGATCATCAGCCCACCTTCGCGCCGGATCGGTCGGCCCTGGAGGCGGATGGCGCGGCCATTGAGGCCGGCCACGAGGGCCTCGGCACCGTGCTTGCCCGGCGCCACCAGGAGACTCCAGGCCGGCGCCGGGCCAGGGCTCGGCGAGGCCAGCCAGAGGGTGGGGTGGGGGCGGAGCTCGAGAGTGCCCTCGAAGGTCTCGAGCTGACTCGCCTCGAAACGGGCCGGAGGAGAGGGTGCCTGGGCGAACGCAAAGAGCAGGGCCAAGCCGCAGGCCACCAGGCCCAACAGAGCCACGGCTCGCTGCACCCAGCGGGCTCGGCTCGGGGGCGCCTGGCGGTAGTAGCCGACGTAGAAATCCCCCTCTTCTTCGACCGGCGGCAGCTGGGCAAGCGGGTGTGGCTGGGGCATGGTCTCAGCTCTCGATCGAAGCCGGCGGCGCCGTCGCTAGAGTGGCCATGTCGGAACAGGCAGGCTCCTGGCGGGTGCCGGGAGGGTGGGCGAAGGGGTGGACCAGCACTCGATCCCCCTCGAGGCGAACGCGATAGGTGGGCACCTTCTCTGCGAAAGGAGGCGGCGAGCTGCCGGTTTCCGGCAGGTACTGGTAGCCGTGCCAGGGGCAGGTGATGCAGCCGCCCACGATCCGCCCTTCGCCGAGGGGGCCGTTCTGGTGCCGGCAGACGTTGGAAACGGCCGAGACCTTGCCGTCGTAGCGGAAGACCGCCACCCGCTCGCCGCCGACGGTCACGATGCGCGCCCGCTTCTCCGGGATCTCGCCCAGCCGGCAAACCTCGAGGAAGCCGCCGTCTGCCTCGCTCGAGCTCGGCAGGCGTGCCTCGGCCGGCCGGTCCCCGGCCCGCTCCCGCCAACCCGCGAGAAGGTGAAGCCCCACGACCGTGCTCGCCCCTGCTACCAGGGCCCCGGCCAGAGCCGGGTGGGTCTCGGCCTGGAGCACGCCGAGCGCCACGTGGGCGATCAGCAGGGCGTAGGCGAGATAGACCGCCATATGCAGCGCCTTCCACACCGGCGCGCCGAGGTTGGCGAGCCAGAAGTCGTGGCTGGTGGCGGCCATCAGGAAGAGGATCAAGAGGGCGAGCACCCCGAGGAGCTCGAAGGGGAACTGGGAGAAGCTGCCGAGGCGCGGATTGGCCGAGAGCAGGCTCACCAGCCAGGGACGGTTGCCCCCCGCGTGGTACTGCACCAGGGCGAACGTCCCGTGGGCAAGCCCGAGCAGGAAGGTGGTCACGCCCAGATGGCGCCGGTTGTAGAGCAGGGGCAGGAAACGGCGGTCGAGGCGCGCGAGGGGCCCGACTACGAGCACCACGTGAAGCAGCAGGAGGGCGCAGGTACCCAGGTCACGAATCAGGGCGGTTTCGAGGGTGGCGGTGTCCCGGGTGAGCAGCATCCCGCCGCAGAAAAGCAGCAGGTAGGTCGCCACGCCGGCGGCGAGAACGCCGTCGTAGAGCCGCTTCTGGCGGTTCCAGCCCACCGCCTTGTAGCCGTGGCTCACGGCGAGGGCTCTCCAGAGAGTCTCGCCGGTGCCACGGCCGTCGGCCGAGGCCGGGCCTCGAGCGCGGCCCAGAGCAACCAGGGCAGGCCCAGGGCCAGGGCCACCCAGAGCCAACGATGGAACCGTCGCAGCGGCGCGATCATGGCCCCTCCCGGCGGCGGGCCCGGAGCCACCAGCGGGCCACCAGCGGCCACAGGGCGACCGCTCCCGGCAAGATCAGCAGGCGGAAGCTCCACGGAGCCCGCTCGGCGCCCGGGTCCACCCGCCCTGCCCCCCGAAGCACGAAGGGGAGAGCGACCAGCACTCCCAGGCCGGTGTAAAGCCCGAGCCCGAGCACCAGAGCCTGTGCGGTGGAGATGTCCACGCCTCCTCCTTCGACCGAGCCGGCTCCGGGCTTCAGCCGCCGGTGCGGAACTCCGGGTAGAGGGTCATGCCGCCGTCGACGTAGAGGGTGGTCCCGGTGACGTAGTCGGCGTCGTCGGAGGCCAGCCAGACGGCCGCTCGGCCGATGTCGACCGGCTCGCCCACTCGGCCGTAGGGGATCAGCTTGAGCAGCGCGTGCTCGGCCTCGGGGGTTTCCCAGGCAGTGTGGTTGATCGGCGTCTTGATGGCCCCCGGCGAGATGCTGTTGACCCGGATGCCCTTGGGCGCGAGCTCCTGGGCCATGGTCTTCATCAGCAGCATGACGCCACCCTTGGAGGCGGCGTAGTTGGCGTGGCCGGCCCAGGGAATGCAGTCATGCACGGAGGAAACGCAGAGGATCTTGCCCAGGGAACGGGAGAGCTCCGGCACCGGCCCGCGGCGCAGAAACTCCCGAGCCGCCTCTCGGGCGCAGAGGAACTGGCCGGTCAAATTGACGGAGAGCACGAAGTTCCAGTCGGCGAGCGACATCTGCTCGAACGGCGAATCTCGCTGCAGGCCGGCGTTGGCCACCAGAATGTCCACGCTGCCGAACCGCTCGACCACCTCTCGGAACATCGCCTGGACTTCCTCCTCCTTGGAGACGTCCGCATAGACCGGGATCGCCTTGCCGCCTTCGGCCACGATCTCCTCCACCACCTGTTGGGCCGCTTCCGGCGCCCGCACGTAGTTCACGGCTACGGCTGCGCCCGCTCGCGCGAGCTCCTTGGCCACCGCCAGGCCGATTCCCGAGTTGGCGCCGGTGACGATCGCCCGCTGGCCGAGGAGCGGGCGATAACGCCCGCCGGGGTTGTCCTGCACGCTCTGAGCTTCCATCCTGTTCTCGAGCCTCCATCCGTCTAGGGTTGATCTACGGAAAGCCCACTGCAGGTGCAGATCCCGAGCCAGCGTCCCGTCCCAGCCTTGGATGCAACGACGGCGTCCGGGTTTCAGCCCTTGTCGCCCATCGAGGTTTGGCAGAGGATAGCGCCACCATGGCTGAACCGGAATGGATCGATCTCGGGTCGTTCGAAGAGCTTTCCAGGCGCGAATTGCAGTCGATGACCGTGCGGCGGGTGAGACTCGCCCTGTGCTACCGCAACGGTGAGCTCACAGCCCTCTCCGGCAGCTGCAACCACGCCGGCGGCCCGCTGGGCGACGGCCGCCTCGAGGGCGACTACGTGGTTTGCCCCTGGCACTACTGGAAGTTCCATCGCGCCACGGGAATGGGCGAGCCCGGCTTCGAGGAGGACCGCGTGCCGACCTACCCGCTGAAGGTGGAGGGCGGGCGGGTGCTCGTGGACCTCGCCAATCCCACGCCCAGGAGCCGCAAGCCCCACGCTCCGCATCCGCTCGCGCGCCCGGTGGTCCGCGAGGCCGGGCCGATCCGGGTGCTGGGCCTCTCCACCACGGTGATGACCCCGGGCGAGCCGCGCTATTCCACCTCGGATGCTCTCTTGGCCTCGGCCCTCGAGCACGCTGCGAGCCTCGGCTGCGAGACGAAACGAATCGATCTGCGGGAGCTCTCCTTCCGAGCCTGCGAGGGCTTCTACTCGAAGGGAGCTCGAGCCTGCACCTGGCCCTGCTCGATCACCCAGATGGATCGCCGGGACCAGATGGAGCAAGTCTACGAGGCCCTGGTGCATTGGGCGGACGCCGTGCTGGTGGCCACGCCGATTCGCTGGGGCGCGGCCTCGAGCCTCTACTACAAGATGGTCGAGCGGATGAACTGCATCCAGAATCAGGAGACCATCGCCCGCCGGCACCTGATCGTCAACAAGGCCGCCGCTTTCATCATCACCGGCGGCCAGGACAACGTTCAGGCCGTGGCCGGGCAGCTGCTGGGCTTCTTCGCCGAGATCGGCTGCCAGTTTCCACCCTTCCCTTACATCGCCCACTCCCGTGGCTGGAGCGCCGAGGACATGGAGAACAACGTGCGCTACGTCGCCGCGAGCGAGGAGCTCCATGCCGCCGCCCGGGCCCTCGCCGAGCGCACGGTGAGCATGGCCCGACTGTTGGTGGCGGGCAGCCTGGCCGAGGCACCTCACGCTCGAGGCGGCCGCAAGGGCCACCGGCTGGACGTCGCGCCCCAGAGCTGAGGGCTCCGGGCTGGGACTTCAGAAGCGGCGGCCGATCGACAGATACGGTTCCTGGTAGCGGCGCGAAGAGCGGCCGTAGAGCCATTGGTTGTAGCCCAGCTCCAGGCTCCACTTCTGCGCTCGGCCCAGGGGCACGAGCCAGGAGACCCCGCCCCGGCCATAGGTGGCGTTGTTGAAGTTGAAGCCCGGCCGTGAGCCGAAGCGGTCGTTGGCCTCGCGCCGGGAGTCGTTGCCCCGGGATTGGATGTGGCTGAAGGTTGCCTTGACGGCGCTGCGCCAGAAGGGCAGAGGATAACCGAGGTCGAAGTAGAGGGGAATCTGATCCGCCGGTGCGCCCTTGCGATAGGTGTAACCCACTTCGACGTTCCACCAACCTCTGCCTTCACGGAACGACTGGCTGATCAAGTAGGAGACGCCGTAGTCCTCCTTGAGCAATCCCCGCCACTCCGGGCTCACGCCTTTCACCTGGCCCCGGCTGTCGAACAGATGGCGATCGTAATCGCCGGGTAGATCGTAGAAGTAGGAGCTGCGATAGGTCACCGCCACCGCCATCGGCAGCCGCCCTGTGCTCAAGGCATATTTCAATCCGAACCAGGCGTCCGAAAGGCCTGCGTTCTCTTCCTTCGCTCCGTTCGGCCCCTCGTAGCCGTCGAGATACGTCATGAGGAAGCGCGTCGAGAGGCGCTTGAACAAGCCGACCTCGCCCGAGAGGTAGGCGTAGCGAAAGTCATGATAGGTAATCTGACCGGTGCTCCCCACCTTGTTGACGAAGCTCTTGCCGCGAGAATCCCAGGAGGTATGAGCGGTTTTCTGGCTGGCCCCGAGCTCGACGTCCCCCTGGCCCACCTCAGGCACCCAGGCTCCTCCCGCCCACGCCGCGGGTGCCAGGACCATGGCAGCAACGCTCACCACCCACTTTGCGAAGACGCTCCTCGGGGCTCTCATCATCGCTTTCCTCCGTCTCGTGGTCGCCGAAAAGGGCTCGGGTTCACTGACAAGAGTGGCGCCAGAAAGTAAAATGGAGACACTCGGGATCGATCATAATTTCCAGCAAGGAGAGCCATAATTCCTATGATCCCGCAACAGGCCTTCCGATGCCACCGGAAAGCCAGCGGGAGCGCCCGACGGGACGCTGAACAGAAAGGTTTTCGTGAGAATTACCGAAGGAGGCGCGGCCGCTATCTAGCCGTACCGCTTCGAGGAGAGGTCAGACCGGCTCGACTTCCAGCAGGACCACCGTGATGTTGTCGATGCCGCCGCGGCGGTTGGCCTCGCCCACCAGCTGGCGGCAGATCTCCTCGAGCGCACCGTCGCCCAGGAGCAGCCGCTGGATCTGCTCGTCTCCGAGCATGGTGGTAAGGCCGTCCGAGCAGAGCAAGAAGCGGTCCCCCGGCTCGAGGCCCAGCTCCTGGATGTCCACTTCGACCTCGCCTTCCCCGCCGAGGGCGCGGGTGACCACGTTCTTGAGGGGATGCACTCGCGCCTGCTCTTCGGAGAGGAAGCCCGCGGCCACCTGCTCGTTGACCCAGGTGTGATCCTGGGTCAGCAGCTCGAGCCGCCCTTCCCGGCAGCGGTAGACACGGCTGTCTCCCACGTGGGCGATCGCTGCCGCGTCGCGGTAGGCGATCAGCCCTACCACCGTGGTGCCCATGCCCTGGAGCGCGACATCCCGGCCGATCGCCTTGAGGACGTTGCGATGGGCCAGGCGCACGGCGTTGGCCAACACGTTCGAGTGGAGGGTGAAGCGCTCGTCGAAGGGGAAAGGCCAGGTGCCTTCGTGGTCGAGGGCCCGGCGGGCGAAGTCGCGGATGGTCTCGACGGCGATCCGCGAGGCGATTTCGCCATGGCTGTGGCCGCCCATGCCGTCCGCCACCACGAAAAGCTGGTGGGACGAGTCGATCTCGAAACAGTCCTCATTGTGGGAACGCGCCATCCCCACGTCGGACAAACCACAAGCCCTCACACGCAGCATTCTCGGGAGCCTATCTCGGGTCGCCGGCTTCAGCCAAATAGGCCTTTGCCTTTGCGGGCCTGGCGCCGGACTTCGGCCAGCCTCTCTTCGGTTGGAGCATCGGCCCCTCCCCAGCTCAGGGCCTCGCTGTAGTACTGCTCGGCCCGGGAGAACGCCCCGGTGGATTCGTAGATCCGCCCGGCTAGTTTCAAGTACGTGGAGTTCATCGGCTCGAGCTCGCAGGCCCGGGTGATGGCGGCGGTGGCGCGGGAGAGCCAGCGCCGCTGTTGGCTGCAGGCCAGAGCGAGGTGGTGCCAGGCTTTGGCGTTGGTGGGCTGCGCCTTGGTGGCCCGATCGAAGTTCTCCGCTGCGTCGAGGAAGTTGCCTTCTTTGTAGGCCTTGGTGCCCCGCTGCAGGTAGACCTTCGCCAGCTGCTCGGGGTCGGCCGCTTGCCTCTGCGCCACGGGCCGGGCCAGCTCGGCATCGTGCTGGCGGCGGCGCTCGGGGTTCAGCAGCACGTTGAAAGCCTCGGTCAGGTCTTGGAAGTCCCGCTCGGCCCGGGCCTTCTCCTCGCCCTGGAAGCGATCCGGATGGCGCAGCCGGGCGAGCTCGCGGAAGCGGAGCCGGATCTGCTCCTCGGTGGCGTTCTGCAGGACTCCCAGGATGTCGTAGAAGCTCTTCGCCATGGAGGTCAGGAGGTCTTGGCCTGGAATTGACGCTGGGCGGCCTTGCGCACCGCGTCCGAAACGTTGCGATTGTGCGCCAGGCTGCGCAGCTCGCGAACCGACAGGCGAGGCAGGTGGCGCATGGCGATAGCGATCGGCGTGCGCGGGTTGCCCACCAGCGCCGAGACCACCGAGTGCTTGTTCATCCACTCTCTGTGGCGGGCCATCTCGATCAGAATATCCTCCACCACCACTCTGCTCCGCGCCGCCATCTCCAGCTCGTCGTCCGACAGAGCATTGTTGACCAGCGTCGAGACCGCAACCTGCGGGTGAGGGTCCTTGATCAGCATGTTGCGCAAGGTCCTCGGCGCTCCCCGCGACAGTCGCAGCCGCACCGGTATCGCCAACAGCCGGATCTGCCCTTCGGTCAGTCCGGTGACTTCTTCGAGCTCCCCGGAAGGCGGCGCGCTGTCCGCCTCCAGAATGGCCTCGATGATCTCACCGTTGGCCGGTTCTCCGCTCTCCCCGGGCGCCAGTTCTTGGAGGATACGCCGCGCACGGGGGATCAGATGCTCGCGGTACTCGAGGATCCGCCGCTTGATGCTGCGCTCGAGGTCCGGATTGGCCTCGAGCGCGTCGAGGATGGCCGGAGCTTCGACGATGGCATCCTGGCGCAGGATGAGGATGTCCTGGTAGACCACCGGAAGCCGGGGCGCCATGGCCACCAGCAGGTTGCGAGGAACGTCCCGGCGCCGGATCAGGGTCTCGAGCACCACCGGCGCGCTGTCCTGGAAGTTGGCGGCGAAGTAGGCGAGCTCGGTGGGGTTCGCCGAATGGGCCACGAAGTCCGCCACCAGATGAGGCTCGATCTGGCGCAAACTGGCGCGCGCCTCGTCGCCGATGCTCGACTCCGAGTCGTTGGTGAGGAAGATCTGGATCGGGATCAGCTGTTCCACCGCCAGAGGCAGCAGCCCTCGGGCAGCCATCGAGCGAAGGTCCGGACTGGCGGCCCCGGAGAGGATCTGCTGCGCCAGGTGGGAGGTGGTCTCCCTCGAGGCCATCAGGGCCCTCCGGCGATGGCCTTGGCGGTCGCCAAGTCGATCTTGAGCCCTCGCAGGACCTTGCTGCTTCCTAGCTCGGGTGCGTAGCGCTTGCCGTTGACGAAGATCTGCACGCCGGGCGCGTTGCCGAGGGTGAGGTCCACCGAGTCCTGAGCTTCGAGCCTCAGGGACTCGCCCCGGGAGTATTGCTGCTGTTGGCTTCTCTTGCCGTCCAGGCGAGCCTCCACCCAGCAGCTGTCGGCGAAGTCCAGGGTCACCACCAGTGGGGCGGTCGAGGCCGGTGGCGGGGCGCTCTGGGCTCCCGGCGGCGGCTCGGCTGGAGGGCTCTCTGCGGCGGCGGCCGGCGGCTTCTCGGAACTCGGCGCCACCTGAGCGGCGGCGG
>CALMKX010000190.1 GCA_937867335.1 uncultured Acidobacteriota bacterium | reverse complement strand
GCAGTTCGACGCCCGACAACCGCGCCGACTCGAGCGCCATGATCATCCACGCCGACACCGACACACGCGCGTAGTCGTCCTCGGGCTGCAGCCCGGGCGAGAAGTAACCCCAGCCGCCGCGATTGCGGCGATCACGGCGCGGTCCCTGGTTGTGCAGGATCCACGTCAGCGCTTCCTCGACCGGACGTTTCAGTCGCTCGTCCTTCGTGATGCCGAAGCACTCCGCCAGCGCGTAGGTCGTGATGCCGTGCCCGTAACAAGAACTCGGCCCGAATGCGCCGGTGTCCGGATCCTGCAGCGACAGCAGGTGATCGATCGCACGCGCGACGACCTCGCCCGCCAAGGTGGTTCCGGACAGGGGCACGAATTGGCCCCGAATGCTCCCGATCGTCTCGCCCAGTGCTTCCGATTCAACTTGCATTTCGATGCCGGCGCCCATCGCTCGCACAGCGTCGAGAAAGCCGGTTCTTGTTGGATTCAATCCGACATTGCGCACTCCGACCTGGCTCCCGTCAACGAGCATTGCTGCCGCCAGGGGGAAGGCCGCAGCTGAAAGATCGCCAGGAATGGTGACCGAAAAAGACGGCAGCACACCGTCCCACGCGTTCGGGTCGAGTTCAAGGAAGCTGCCAACCCGTCGAATCGGCACGCCCAACATCGCGACCATCCTGCTCAGCAAGGGCTTCGACGCCCAGGGCCGCCTGGTGGCCGCCGTGGACCGCAACGGCAACCGCACCGCCTACGCCTACGACGCCCAGGGGCGGTTGCTCTCGATCGCCGACCCGGTGGGCCTTGCAACCGAGCTGCGGTACAGCGGGGAGCGGCTCGCCGCGATCGTCGACCCGGGCGGCCGGGAAACTCGCTTCGAGCACGACGCCGCCGGCAACCTGGTGCGCATTCTCGACACCGATGGCAGCACCCGCGAGTTCGGCTACGACCAGGTCCACCACCTTATTCGCCAACGAGATGAGCGGGGCTTCGAGACCCAGTACACCTTCGACTTCGCGGGCCGCAACATCGAGGCCCGCCATGCCGACGGCTCCTCGCGGCAAGTGTTGGCCCAGCAGACCGTGGGGCTGATCGACCCGGCAAGCGGCATGGGAACTCCCTCTCGGCCAGCGGCGGTAGTGCGCCCCGCCGAGGCTCAGGCGCGCTTCGTAGATGGCAACGGCAACACCACTCGCTTCGCAGTCGACCGCTTCGGCGGCGCGACGTTCGAGACCGACAGCCTGGGCCCGCTCCCCTCTGTTCAACGTGACGCCGCCGGCAACCCGGTCGCGATCCTCGAGCCGAACGGACTCCGGCGCGAGCTCGCCTACGACGGCCGCGGCAACCTCGTCCTCGACCGCCGGGTGGGCACCGGCGGCGATGGCAGCCAGGAGGCTACGGCCGAATACCACCCGACTTGGAACCTGCTCACCCGCCTCACCGACCCGCTCGGCAACACGACCCGCCTCGAATACGACGAGCGGGGCAACCGACTGAGGGAGATCGACGCGCTGGGTGGCGTGAAGTCGGCGAGCTACGACGCCCACGGCCTGCTGCTCTCCAGCACCGATGCCAATGGTCACACCACGCTCTATGGCTACGACGCCGCGGGCAACCTCGCGAGCGAGACCGACCCACTTGGGGTGGAAACACGTTACGACCGGGACGCCTGGGGCCGTGTGGTTTCGATCACGGAAGCTCTCGGCCTCGCCGAAGCCCGCACTTCCACCTTCGCCTACGACGCCAAGAATCGCCTGCTCGCCGCGACCGACGCCCTGGGCGCCACCACCACGACCGTCTACGACGCTGCCGGCAACGCCACCGAGACCCACAGCCCGACCGGTGAAGTGGTGCTCCGCCGCTTCGACGCCGCGAACCGCCTGGTCGAGCGGGTGGATCCCGCCTCGGGTATCCGCCAGCTCGCCTACGACGGCAACGGCGACCTGATCCGCATCGTGGAGAGCGATGGCGCCACCCGCCGCATCGAGCGGGATGCTCGCTACCGGCCCCTGCGGATCGTCGACGAGTTGGGCGGCGAGGAGCTGCGCAGCTACGACCTCGAAGGCAACCTGGTGCGTCGCACAAACCCGCTCGGCAAGGCCTGGACCTTCTCCTACGACAGCTTCAATCGGCTCCGCTCTACCACCGATCCGCTGGGGCAGACCGTCGCCGTGGAAACCTACGATGCTGCGGACCGGCGCCTGCGACTGGACGAACCGACCCCAGGCGGGCTGCGCTCCCGGACCTTCCGCTACGACGCCCTCGGACGGCCGACGGAAGCCTCCACCGCCGACAACACCGTCCGCTGGAGCTATGACCTGGTGGGCAATCTGCTCTCGGTGGTGGATTCCGACAGCCAGGTGACCTTTCGCTACGACGCGCAGGACCGCGTGATGGAGAGCCGGACGAGCTTCCTCGATGGCTCGCCGGAGGTCGCCGTGAGCTCGGGCTACGACGCCGTGGGCAACCGCGTCGCCCTCGCCGATTCGCTCGGTGGCGATACTGAAACGAGCTTCGACGCGGCGGGCCGGCCCACTCGCCTGGCTCCGACCGGCGGCGCGGCGATCGACCTCGGCTACGACCTCGCCGGCCGGCTGCTCCACCTCGGCCTGGGCAACGGGCTCTCCTCCGACCGCAGCTACGACGGCCACGGTCGGCTCGTCTCGCTGATCGAGCGGGATGCCGCCGGCCTTCCTCTCAGCAGCCTCGCCTACCGCTACGACTCTCGAGGCCGGATCGTCGAGATCGCCGAGAATTCCCGCGTGCGCCAATACGCCTACGACCTTGCCGGGCGCCTCATCGCGGGGGGCACGGGAGCCCTTCGAGAAAGCTACAGCTACGACTCCGCCGGCAACCGCACCAGCTCGCATCTCTCGGCGAGCTACCAGCACGATGCCGCTGACCAGCTCGTGGAGGACGACTCCTCGACCTACGCCTACAGTCCCACCGGGGACCTCGAAGCGAAGACTCCTCGCTCCGGCGCCTCGGCCACTCGCTATCTCTGGGACGCCCAGCACCAGCTGGTGGGCCTCGATCTCGCCGACGGCACCGCGGTGCGCTACCGCTACGATGGCCTCGGCAGGCGGATCGAGAAGCGGGTGGGAAGCGAGATCCGGCGCTACGTCTACGACGGCTTGAACCTGCGCCTGGAGCTCGATGGCGCGGGGCAGCTCCTGGCTCGCTACCACTTCGGACCCGGGCTGGACCGACCGCTGGCGACGGACCGGGGCGGCGAGCGTTCCTTCTACCTGGCCGACCACCAGGGCTCGATCCGCTACCTCACGAGCTCCTCCGGCCAGGCCGAAAACCACTACGAATACGACAGCTTCGGCCGCTTACTCGTGGCCGAGGAAGCAGTGGCGAACCCCTTCACCTATACCGGCCGCGAGCAGGAGGCGGAAAGCGGCCTCAGCTTCTACCGCGCTCGCTTCTACGACCCTACCACCGGCCGCTTCGAGAGCCGGGACCCCCTGGGCTTCGGCGGCGGGGACCTGAACCTCTACCGCTACGTGAACGGCGATCCCGTCAACCGCGTGGACCCGCTGGGGCTCGAGGGACGGCTGAGTCCGCCGGGAGGGCTGGCCACCGGCCTAGACAAGACCGAAGTTGAAGCCTGCGGCACCGACACAGAGACTCTGGCTGAGAGCTTCGGGCAGGGACTGGCGATTGAGCTCGTGGTGCATGCCATCGTCACTGCAAACCCCCTGCTCGCTCCGGCGGTGATCGTCATCAAGCTCGGCGTCGGGGCGCCGGTAGCAGAGGACTATCTCTGCCACGAGGAGAAGCGGCCCGTCATTAGGTGCAAGCTGGCCGCCAGCTACGGTGGCAGCCTGCTGGGAGGAGCTCTGCATCCCTAGCGACCGACTGCCTCGGCCGAGCTCAGCTCTTCGGGCTCGGCCCGGGCTGGTTGGCCGGCCGCCGGCGCAGCCAGGCTGCCACCTCATGAGCGAATCGCTCCAGGTCCTCGACTCGGCGCTGCACTTCGTCGAGCTTCTTGGCGACCAGGTTCCTATCCACCACTTGCTCGCCTCGCCAGCTGTTGGAACAACGCCTCGCGCATCCGCTCGAAGCCGGGATGGTCGAGCTCCCAGGCCGTGATCGCCCGGGCGAGCCAGGTGCCGCCCAGACCTGCGCGCTGCTGGTAGACGATTTGCCCGTCGCGCAGGATCGCTCCGAGCAGCACGTGATCGGCTCTCTCAAGGTCCACGACCTGAACCTCTCGGCCCACGGCGTCCTCGAGGTCGAGGCCGAGCTGTAGCAGGTCGAGCCCCGGTTCGGCGAGCACCGCCACGTCGAGATCCGAGTCCGGCCGGGCGCGGCCACGCGCCTGGGAGCCGAACAGCACCGCCAGCCGGACGTCCCCCCGGCGGGCGAGAGTGGCCTGCAGGGTGGCGACGAGGGCGGGGTCCGCGGACATCTCCGGAAGCATAGCCCGGAACCAGGCAGACCGTGCCGGCCTCGGCCCGGGCGGTTGGGTCCCTCCTGCCGCTCGCGAACGGGTCTCGATTGACGACTTTCCAGGCCCCGCACCGCATGGTCTCCCAGAGCCGGCTGCCCGGGCGGCCGGCTCGGAGGTGCCAAGCAATCCTGCTTCGCACGCACCCTCGGAGGTACCTGGAATGACGATGACGTTCCGCCGTCCCGCTCGACTTCTGCTCGCCGCCCTGGCTCTGGCGCTGCCCCTGGCACTCGTGTCGGCGCCCGCCGAGGCAACCACCATCTGCCGCTGTAGCGCCATTTCCTTCACCACCACCTCGAACGTGCCCCTGTCCTGGGGCATGGGACCCACCTGTTCGGCCGCTACCGCCAATCTCGATGCCAACACCGCGGACCTCGCAGACCTCGAGTGCCTCGACCGTGGCTTCGAGGGCCAGTGCTACCTCGGCCCCCTGCAGATCACCACGGCCTGCCATAGCTCGATGGGCCAGATCCAGGTAGACGGCAAGCGCGACTATCGCTGCCTGGTCTGCTTCGACATCGATCAACAGCAGTAGTTCCCGAGCCCTCCGATCCTCCGACTCGTTCGGCCGCCTCGGGGTCGGAGGGCCGCTCCCCACCGAGGAGTCGACCCAAACTCGGTGATAGACCACAACACTCTTTGGCGCATAGACATCTAGATGGGAAGAGATGTTCGATTTTGGCTGTCTATATCGAGCTTCCAGCTGATCCAGCGACGAGACCGAGAGCTCTCTTCCCCTGGCCGGCAGCAACGAATTGGCACCGACTTCGCGCCCACTGACGGGTCGCGATGCAAGGGGAGGTACCCTCATGACTCGCTCCAAGCTCGTACACCGCTCCACGGTCCTGGCAGCTCTGCTCTTCTCTCTCCCCATCGTCTTCGCCTCGGCTCCCCTCCAGGCGGCTGAGCCGGCCGCCTCGGAGGGGGTCGCCACCGCCAGCAGCCTCGACGAGCTGCTGCCTCCGGCTCCGGCCGAGCGTGCCGGCTGCCACTGCCTGGCCCACGGCACCACTCCCAGCAACGTGCCCCTCTCGTGGGGCATGGGCCCGGACTGCACCAGCGCCACGGCCCAGCTCGACGCCAACACCCAGCAGCTGGCCGACGACATCTGTATCAACGACGGCACCGACGGTGTCTGCGCCGTGGGCGCCCTCACCATCTCCACGGCCTGCCACGTCTCGATGGGCCAGATCCAGGTGGACGGCTACCGCACCTTCAAGTGCCTGGTCTGCATCGATCCGTTCCCGAAACAGCCGCTCAGCAACTAGCGATCGGCGCTCTCCTCTCGATCGATAGACCCCGGCCTCGGGCCGGGGTTTTTTCGTTCGGAGAAGGAGCAGAAGCCGGCGGCGCTCAAGTCGACTGCACAGGACCCCAGCCTCGAGGATTTGCAGGATCAGATTGTTTCTATTAGCACTTAGATGCATGTTGACATCCGCGGAATAAAATGGCTATCATCTCTATGCCTTCGAGAGCCCGACGCGGCGACTCCTCATCCTTTGAGACAACGATTCCGCGGTCCAGTGCCGGGCCGCGGTTCAAGGGGAGGTACCCTCATGTCTCACTCCAAGCTCGCGCATCGTTGCACGCTCCTGGCCGCTCTGCTCCTCGTTCTCCCCATCGTCTTCGCCTCAGCTCCCCTCCGGGCGGCTGAGCCGGTCGCCCCGGAGGGGGTCGCAACCACCAGCAGCCTCGACCAGCTGCTGCCTCCGGCTCCGGCCGAGCGCGCCGGTTGCCACTGCTTCGCTCACGGCACCACGCCGAGCGACGTGCCTCTTTCATGGGGCATGGCTGCCGATTGCGCCACCGCCACGGCGCAGCTCGATGCCAACACTCAGGAACTGGCGGACGAGATCTGCCTGAACGACGGCACCGAGGGAGTCTGCGCGGTGGGCGCTCTGCAGATCACCACCGCTTGCTGGAACAACATGGGAACCATTCAGGTGGACGGCAAGCGGACCTTCAAGTGCCTGGTCTGCATCGACCCGCTGCCGAAGGCGCCGGTCAACAACTGAGAACCGACAGGTCCCGTTCGATCCAGGAACCCCGGCCGCCAGGCCGGGGTTTTTTGCGTCTAGAGGCGGCGCATCACCAGGGCGGCGTTGGTGCCGCCGAAGCCGAAGGAGTTGGTGAGCGCCACGTCCACGCGGGCCTCGCGGGCGGTGTGGGGCACCAGGTCGAGGTCGCAACCCTCGTCCGGGTGGTCGAGGTTCAGGGTGGGCGGCAGGATCTGGTGCTTGAGAGTCAGGGCCAGGAGCCCGGCTTCGAGCCCTCCGGCAGCGCCCAGCAGGTGGCCGGTGGCCGACTTGGTGGAGGACATGGCCAGCCGGTGAGCGTGCTCGCCGAAGACCTTCTTCACCGCGATCACCTCGGCGGTGTCACCGAGCGAAGTCGAGGTGGCGTGGGCGTTGATGTACTGCACGGAATCCACCGGCAGCTGCGCCTCGGCGAGCGCCGCTTTCATCACCTGGATCACCCCGACCCCTTCCGGGTGGGGCGCCGACATGTGGTAGGCGTCGCCGCTCATGCCGTAACCGAGGATCTCGCCGTAGATCGCGGCGCCACGCTTGCTCGCCTGCTCGAACTCCTCGAGCACGACGATGCCCGCCCCCTCCCCCACCACGAACCCGTCGCGGTCCCGATCCCAGGGGCGGGAAGCCTTCTCGGGCTCGTCGTTGCGGGTGGAGAGAGCCTTCATGGCGGCAAAGCCGCCCACACCCAGCAGGGTCACCACGGCTTCGGCGCCGCCGGCGATCATGCCGTCGGCGTAACCGTCGCGGATCAGTCGGAAGGCGTCACCGATGGCGTGGGCACCGGTGGCGCAAGCGGTACAAGTGGCCGAGTTGGGACCGCGGGCGCCGTAACGGATCGACACCTGCCCGGCCGCCATGTTGACGATCAGCGAGGGGATGAAGAAGGGGGAGATCCGGCCGGGGCCGCGGTCCTTCACCAGGAAGGCCGTGGCCTCGATGGACGACAGGCCGCCGATGCCGGAGCCGATCAGCACTCCCACCCGCTCGGCGTTAGCCTCGCCCACCTCGAGCCCGGAATCCTCCATGGCAAACTGGCTCGCAGCCACGGCCAGCTGCACGAAGCGGTCGGTCTTCTTGATCTCCTTGTGCTCGAAATAGAGCGACGGGTCGAAGCCCTTGACCTCACCCGCGAAGCGAGTGGTGAGGGCAGAGGCATCGAAGAGAGTGATCGGCCCGACCCCGCTCTTGCCTTCGATCAGCGCTTGCCAGGTGGCTTGTGTGCCGATGCCGAGCGGCGAGACCAGACCTACGCCGGTGATGACGACCCGTCGTCCCATACCCCAAGTCTCAAGAGAGAAATTCGCTAGAGGAGAAAGCTAGTTCTGGTCGCTGGCGTGTTGCTCGATGTAGGTGACGGCCTCTTTGACCCGGCTGATCTTCTCGGCCTCTTCGTCCGGGATCTCGATGCCGAACTCTTCCTCGAAGGCCATCACGAGCTCGACGATATCGAGCGAGTCGGCGCCAAGGTCATCCGTGAAGCTGGCGTCCATGGTGACCTCTTCCTCGTCGACACCCAGCTGGTCCACGATGATGCTCTTCACCTTGTCTGCGACGGACATCCTGAAATCCCTCCTTCGATGTGCTTTGCCGGCCCGGTTCTAGCACAAAGGCCGGGGCGAGTCTAATTTTCGTTTTGGACGATGAAGTCCGAGCTCCTGGCCAAGGGCTCCCGGCCGGATCTCAGATGTACAAGCCTCCGGAGACGTTCAACACCTGGCCGGTCACGTAGCCGGCCTCCTGGCTCGCCAGGTAGACAACCGCTGCCGCCACGTCGTCCGGGTGACCCATGCGCTTCAAGGCGATCTGCGCCACGAGCTCGGTCTTGTTGGGCTCCGGGAGGTTCGCGGTCATCGCTGTTTCCACGAAGCCAGGGGCCACCACGTTGACGGTGATTGAGCGGCCAGCGAGCTCGTGGGCCAGGGATTTGGCGAAGCCGATCAATCCGGCCTTAGCCGCCGCGTAGTTGGCCTGGCCAGCGTTGCCCATCAGCCCTACCACGGAAGAGATGAAGACGATCCGCCCGCCGCGCCGGCGCATCATGCCGCGGGTCAGAGCCCGGGTGACCGCGAAGGCGCCGGTGAGGTTGGTTTCGATCACCCGCCGCCAGGCCTCGAGGTCCATGCGCACCAGGAGGTTGTCGGCGGTGATGCCGGCGTTGTTCACCAGGATGTCGATCTCCGCCCACTCCGCCGGCAGAGCCTCGAGACGAGCCGGAATCTCTTCGGCCCGGGCAAGGTCGAGGGGCCAGGCCAGAGCCTCGCCGCCGGCCGCGCGGATCTCGGCGGCCAGGGCCTCGAGCTTCTCCTGGCTCCGGGCCGCGAGCACCACCCGTGCGCCCTGGGCGGCGAGGCTGCGGGCGATCGCCTCGCCGATACCCTGGGAAGCTCCGGTCACCAGGGCGGTCTTGCCGTCAAGTCGAAACATGGCTCGCCTCTCTCAACAGAATCTCGTCCAGCTGCTCCGGCCTCTCGAGGGTCACGGCCTCCACTCCTTCCACGATGCGGCGGATCAAGGCCGAGAGCACCTTGGCCGGCCCGAGCTCCACGAACCGCCCGGCTCCGCCTTCACGGGCCATCCACTCGACCGACTCCACCCAGCGCACCGGGCCGTCCACCTGACGCACCAGGGCATCCCGTGCCGCTGCGGCAGTGGTGACCGGCCGGGCGTCGACGTTGGTGATCACCGGTACCCGCGGGTCGGCCATCTGGGCGGCGGCGAGCAGCGGCGCCAGGGCTTCCCGGGCGGGCCGCATCAAGGCGCAGTGGAACGGCGCCGACACCTTGAGCAACACCGACTTGCGGGCTCCGCGCTCGCGGGCGAGGTCCACCGCCCGGGCCACCGCACCGGCATGGCCGGCGATCACCGTCTGCCCCGGGGAGTTGTAGTTGGCGGCCGAACAAACCTGCTCGCCGGCCGCCTCGGCCGTGACCTCGCGCACGGTAGCGTCGTCGAGGCCGAGGATGGCCGCCATCGCTCCTTCCCCGGCGGGCACGGCCTGCTGCATCAGCTCGCCGCGGCGGCGCACCAGGCGCAAGGCGTCCGCGAAGCCGAGGGCCCCGGCCGCCACCAGCGCGGTGTACTCGCCCAGGCTGTGGCCCGCCATCAGGCTCGCTTCGAGGCCGGCTTCGGCCGCAACGCGGTAGATGGCGATCGAAGTGGCCAGCAGTGCCGGCTGGGTGTTGGCGGTCGCCTGCAGGTCTTCCTCCGGCCCCTCCCAGCACAGCCGAGAGAGCGGCATGCCGAGAGCTTCGTCGGCCTCCTCGAAGGCTTCCCGGGCGAGCCTGTGCTGCTCGGCCCAGTCCTTGCCCATGCCCACCTTCTGGGCCCCCTGGCCGGGAAACACCAGCGCCACTCCTCGCTTCCCCTCCTCGAACAAGGCAGCTACCCTCCTTCCGCGGCCAGGAGCCGCGCTTCCTCGCTGTGCAGCCGGGCCACCTTCTCGGCGATCTTCTCGTGCAGGTTGGCGGCGGCAAACTCGCTCGCCCGGCGGATGGCGTTGGCGATCGCCCTCGCCCCCGAGCGGCCATGGGCCACGAAGCAGCCGCCGTTGACGCCCAGAAGCGGCGCCGCGCCGTACTCGCGGTAGTCCGTCCGCTGCCGCAGCCGCTTGATCGCCGGCCGCGCGAGCACGGCCCCCAGGCGGGTGAACCAGCCCTTCTGGATCTCCTCCCGCAGCATCCCGGCGAGCACCACCGCCAAGGACTCAGCCGACTTCAACAACACGTTGCCCACGAAACCGTCGCACACCACCACGTCCGCCGTGCCCTCGAAGACGTCCCGGCCCTCGACGTTGCCGATGAAATTGAGCCCGGTCTCCTCCAGGGTCTTGAACACCTGGCGGGTGAAGTCCGTGCCCTTCGAGGCTTCCTCGCCGATCGACAGCAAGCCAACGCGGGGATTCAGCGTGCCTACCACCTCCTGGGCGTAGAAATGGCCCATCACGGCAAACTCGCGCAGATGCGACAGCTTGCAGCCCACGTTGGCGCCCACGTCGAGCAGCACGGTCTTGCCTCGAGCGTTGGGCAGCACCGCGGCCAAGGCCGGCCGGTCGACGCCGACGATGGTGCCGAGCACCACCTTGGCAGCGATCATCACCGCCCCGGTGTTGCCGGCCGAGACCATCGCCTGAGCCCGCCCGGACCGCACCAAGTTCGCGGCAACGCGGATCGACGAGCCTCGCTTTTTGCGAATGGCGGTGGCCGCCGGCTCGTCCATGCCCACGGTCTCCGGAGCGTGCTCGACGCTCACCCCCGAGGGGCAACCTCCGACGGCCGCCAGCTCCGCCTCCACCAGCGCTCGGTCCCCCACCAGCACGGCGGCGAGGCCGTGCTCCAGGGCCGCCATCCGTGTGCCTTCCACCACCGCTCGCGGCGCGTGGTCCCCTCCCATGGCGTCTACAGCGATCGTGATCATCGCCGGGTGCTCGCCATCGGGCCAGGGCTAGAGAAGATTGTCCTTGCCCTCGATGACGGTGCGCCCGCGGTATTCGCCGCAGGACGGGCAGGCCCGGTGCGGCAGCTTGGTGGCCCCGCAGCTCGGGCAGGTGGACTGGCCGGGCTGGCTGAGGGCATCGTGCGCCCGCCGGCGGTCGCGGCGGGCCTTGGAATGACGGCGCTTGGGATTCGGCATAGCTCACACCTCGTCGGGAGACGCAGCTCCCGGTGAGTCCTCACGGATCCTGGTTCAGCTGAGACGGTCGCGTAGTGTGGCCAGCGCCGCCCAGCGGGTGTCGTCGGTCTCCTCCGCGCAACTGCAGGCACCGGCATTCAAGTCGGCGCCGCAGTGGGGGCAGAGGCCGGCACACTCCGGGCGGCACAGCGGCTTCATGGGAATGTTGATCTGGACTTGTTCAAACAGGAGCGGTTCGGTATCGAGCTCGTGATCTTCGACGTACACCACGCCCAGGTCTTCAGCCTGGAGATGGTGCTCCGAGGGCCCACCGGGGGGTGGCCCTTCGACCACCAGCAGGTCCAGCCGATCCTCGATCGACTGCTCGAAGGGCTCGAGGCAACGGTCGCATTGCAGGGTCTGGCGGTAAGTGAAAGTGCCCTGAAGATAGAAGCCCTGCTCCAGTCGGGAGAGCCTGCCCTGCCAGGAAAGCGGCGACAGCTCCGCGAGCTCCGGACGGTCGAGATCCTCCCGCCGGAAGCGCAGATCTTCTTGCCAGGAGAAGGGCTCGTCCTGGATCTTGTCGAGTCGCAGCTTCATGGGTTTCAGCTCGTGGCTCTCGCGAGCTAAACCGCAAGGCTACGCGAGGGAGCGGGCTGGCGTCAAATACAGCTTGGCCTCGGCTGGGCTCCAGGTGAGGGTGGCCTGAGAGCACCAGGTTGGCTCCCGCGCCATAGCGAGAAAGCGCGCGCGGCACTTTCGCGCTCAGTTCAAGAAACTACGCTTGACTAAAACGCAGGCAGCACTCATAATGGATATGCCGTCAGCTCATATTTTCGAGGAGGCTCTCCGTGAAGACGAGGTTCGTTCTCGCCCTGTTGATCGCTCTCAGCTGGCTGGGCTCCGACCCCCTGGCAGCCGCCGCCCAGAGCTCCCAGACTCCCACCTCGGGCCCCGCGGCCCAGCTGGATCGCGCCCGCGCCGACCTGCTCGGCAAACTGGGCTCGGCGCCCGCCACCGCGGCTTCCCTGCGTAGCCTGCTTCCTCTACTCGATCAGCGCCTCGAAGAGATCGATCGCTTCGAGCACCAGGCCTTGAGCCGGGAGCAAGCGGCCTCCCCCGACGTGAAGAGCCGCCTGACGCGCCTCCGGCTGGAGATCGCGTCGTTCCGGTTGGCCATCCAGATGGGCCGTCACCAAGCCGTCCGGCAGGCCCTCGCCCGCCCCGCTCGACAGCAGATCCAGGGCTTCGGCGGCATTACCGGCCAGCTGGTGAGCGAGGCGACGATGCTCCCCATCTCCGGAGCCGCGGTCATCGTGTGGGATTCTCTCGGCTTCTCCTACGACTACGCCTTCACTGACGGGGAAGGCTCCTACGCCCTGGGCTTCCTCTACCCCGGTGTCTACTTCGTCACCACCTACGCGGGCCCTCAAGGCTTCTTGGACGAGCTCTACAACAATCGCCCCTGTCCGGGGGGTCCCCCGGCCGGCTGTGATCCGCTGCAGGGAGATGCCATCGTCGTGGATACCGGCGTGTTCCGGACAGGGGTCGACTTCCAGCTCGCCCCGGGCGGCACCCTCGGCGGAAGACTGCGAGATCAGGGTACCTCCCAGCCGATTCCCGACCAGCTCGTCGAGGCCTACAACGCCAACTCCCAGCGTGTCGGGGCGGCCGAGACCGACGCCTTGGGCCGCTACCGGATCACCGGGCTGGGGACCGGCAGCTACTTCGTGCGCACCGTGAGCTCCTCGCACCTGAACGAGCTCTACAACAACCTACCCTGCCCTCTGAGCAGCTGCGAGATCCCGTCCGGTACGCCAGTCGCCGTCACCGTGGGCCGCGTGACCTCCGGGATCGATTTCACTCTGGAGCGCCTGGGGGCGATTTCAGGCCGCGTCCGCGCCACGGGGGTGGGCGGCCTCGATCGCAGCAGAGTCGAAGTTGCGGATTCGAGCGGCGAGGTTGCCGGGTACACGTACACCGGCCCGAACGGCGACTACACGGTAGGAGGCCTGCAGAACGGGACCTACCGGGTGCGAGTTCTGGACTACTTCGGCGGTTACCTCGACGAGCTGTTCGACAACATCCCCTGCGAGAAGGGCTGCGACCTGGCGGCGGGCACGCCGGTGGTTGTGGTCCAGAACACCACGACTTCGGGAATCGACTTCGATCTTGACCGACTCGGCAGGATCACCGGAGTCCTGACCGAGCAGAGCACCGGCCAGCCGATTCCGAACGCGAGGATCGCAGTCCTCAGTGAGTTGGGCGACTTCGAGGGCGAAGGCTTCACGGATCCCTTGGGGAGGTTCTGGACAGACGGACTGGCTCCCGGCAGCTACAAAGTCCGAACCGGGCTGGCCTTCGGGCCCTCGAGCCTCTATCAGGACGAGCTCTACGACAACCTGCCCTGCACACCTGAATGCCCGATCGCTCAAGGGTCGAATATCGCCGTCGCCCTGAACGCGGACAGCTCCGGCGTCGACTTCGCCCTCGAACGACTGGGATTCGTCTCCGGCCGGGTCACCGAAGCCGAGACAGGAGCCGCGATTCCGGGAGTCACTGTGATGATCCGTGACTCGTCTGGCGAGTTGATCGCCTACAGCTTCGCAGATGAGAACGGCAGCTACTACACGGGTGGACTTCAACCGGGAACCTACTACATGGAAACCAGCGCGGCTCCGTTCTTCCGCAACGAGATCTACGACAACGTGCCCTGCCAGACCGGCTGCCTACTTGCCAGCGCTACACCCATCGCCGTCAGCCTCGGAACCGAGATCACCGGAATCGATTTCGCTCTCGATCGACTGGGCAAGATCTCGGGCCGAATCCTGGAGGCCGGCACCGGCCAACCGCTCTCGAGCGTCCTCGTTCAGGCCTGGGACGCCTCTGCCGGTCTCGCTGTCTCGGGCACGACCAGCGATGCCTCTGGCTACTACACGATCTCCGGCCTGCCGGCAGGTTCCTACCGGGTCACCGCCGACGCCGCCGTTCACGGCGACGAGCTCTACGACAACCTGCCTTGCCCGGGGGGACAGCCTCCCGGCTGCAGCCTCTCGAGCGGTGCCGCGGTTCCGGCGAGCCTCAACGGCAATACCACCGGTATCGACTTCGTGCTCGATCCTCTGGCCGCTGTGGCAGGGACAGCCAGGGACGCCCGCACCGGTGTGGGCCTGTCCTCCGTGTTCATCACAGCGTGGAACCAGGCAGGCGGATCGGTCGCCACCGTCTACTCGAACTTCGACGGGACATACCAGCTCACGGGGCTGTATCCCGGTACCTACTTCCTGACCTCCTCGGCGTACTTCTACGACCCTCAGCTTTATCAGGGCCTACCCTGCCCCGGCGGACCTCCCGGCGGATGCGACCCTACTTCGGGCACACCCGTGGTAGTGACCCACGGAACTTTCATCCCGGCCGTTGACTTCGATCTGCACTACAACGCCGACGCCATCACCGGAACGGTGCGGGCCCAAGGGAGCGGTATTCCCCTGGCAGGCGTCGGCATCGATCTCTGGCGGGCCAACGGCCAGCACCTGAGCTCGACCGTGACCGAGCCGAACGGCACCTACCTGTTCCCCGTGGACGGCGGGCCGGCCGCTTTCTACCTCTCCACCGACCTCGGCCCCGGCGACAGCAACCAGGTGTGGAACCACCTCACCTGCCCCGGAGGTTCGGCCTTCTTCGGCTTCTGCGACCCGCTGCGCGGAACACCGGTGATCGTGACCGCCGGCGGCGGGCCGGTGACAGCGGACTTCACCCTCTCGGTACTGCCGATCTTCTCGGACGGCTTCGAGTCCGGCGACCTCTCGAGCTGGTCGAGCGTGGGGCCGTAGGACTGTCAGTCACCCTCGGAGCGCGGCCGAAACGTTCCGCACTAACTCGGAGGCCGCCGCTCCGGCCGTGCCGATCACACTCTCGGCCTCGCCCCGGCCCTTACAGATCAGCGGGGCTCAGTCTTTGTATGCTGCTGAGCAGTCTCTGAGTTGGACAGCACTCCATACTCGGATTCTCACTCCTCGGTTACGCTAAGGAGCCAGTCCATGCACAAGCCTCTGCTTTCTCTGATGTTGGCGCTGCTCGGCAGAGTCGCCCTAGCTTCTGAGCCTCTTGTCTCTCAATGCGGGTTGTCGCCCTCGCCAGCCAGTTCGAGCCTGGCAGCCCAGGTGGACGCAGTCAGCGTTCAGCTCTACGAGCAGCTTCGCTCCACACCTGCCACCGCGTCCTCGCTCGACACTGTGCTTCCGTTGCTGGACCAAAGCCTCGAGTGGCTCGAGCGATTCGACCGGGACACCTCACGGCCCGGGCAGCCAGCAGAAGCTGGGCTCGATGATCGCGTGGCTCAGTTTCGGTTCGAGATCCAGGCTCTGCAGCTGGCCGCCCGAAAGGGCCGTCTCTCCACCTATCTCCTGGCCTTGGACCCCCGGAGCCAGAGTCGCGCTGCGGGCAGCGCGAGGATCGCTGGTCATCTCGTGAGCTCCCAGAACCAGGCTCCGATTTCTCAGGCGCGAGTGAACCTCTGGAGCTCGCAAGGCTTACGTACCAGCTCTACATCTACCGATGCGACAGGCGCCTACAGCTTCGGCGCGCTTAGCGCAGGCACCTACTACCTGACCACGAGCGCTAGCTCTCTGGGCTTCCTGGACGAGCTCTACAACGACTACCCCTGCCCGGTCGGCCCTCCCGTCGGCTGCGATCCGCTCCAGGGAGAGCCACTCCGGCTGGAAGCCGGGGAGCAACGAACCGGGGTAGATTTCTCTCTCGGCCCAGGCGGTACGATTGCCGGTCGCTTGCTCGACGCTGGCTCATCGGAGCCGCTCGCAGGCCAAGAAGTGCAGGCCTACGGCGCCTCGCTCCAGTTCGTGGCTTCAGGCACCAGCGACGCTGCTGGTCGCTATCGCGTCCGGGGCCTTGGGTCGGGAAACTACTTCGTACGAACGCGGTCCTACACCCACCTTGACGAGGTCTTTGACAACCTACCCTGCTCCAAGAACGGATGCGACCTGGCAGCTGGTACAAACGTGCTGGTGACGGCCGGCGAAGTGGCTTCTGGAATCGACTTCCGCCTCGACCGGCTAGGCACCATCGCAGGAACCATCCACACCGCCGACAGCCGCCCGCCGAGTCTCGTCCGGATCGAAACCTACGACTCGACCGGCCGGATCACGAAAACCGGTCTTGTGAGTCCGGACGGAAGCTACAGCCTCGGTGGACTCGACACAGGAACCTACTTCGTCCGCGCCGCGGACTCGGGCGGCGACCTCCGAGACGAGCTGTACGACGACGTCCCCTGCGATCCCAGCTGCTCGGTGACCACTGGCACTCCCGTTCATGTCGAGCGCAATGCCACCACCGCAGGCATCGACTTCGGCCTCGATGTACTAGGGAAGATTGCCGGAGTCATAGACGACCAGATCACGGGCCTACCAATCGGCAATCTCCCGATACGGGTCTTGAATAGCCAAGGTAGCTGGCTCTATGGGGGCTTCGCGGACTCCCTGGGCCACTACTTGACCCGTGGCTTGCCGACGGGAAGCTATCAAGTTCGCACGGGGGACCCTGAGTTTTCGACCAGCTACTACCAGGACGAGCTTTACGACAACCTCCCCTGCACGCCCGAGTGCCCGGTCGCCCAGGGTACTACTGTGGCAGTGGAGCTTAACTCGATTGCCCTCGGCATCGACTTCGCCCTGCAGCGAGCCGCGACCCTCTCAGGTCGAGTAACCGACGCAACCACCCATGAGCCGATTCCAGAGCTTCCTCTTTTCCTCCGCACTGGGAGCGGCGAGCAAGCTGCCTATGCCCTCACTGAGCCAGATGGTACCTACATTCTGTCGCCACTCCAACCAGGTACCTACTACCTGGCAACCAGCTCCAATCTTGCCTACCGCAACGAGAGCTTCGACAACGTACCGTGCGCCGGCGAGTGCACCGTCGAAGGTGCAACACCGATCGCGATCTCCCTGGGGGAGGATCGCACGGACGTTGACTTCGCCCTCGACCGCTTGGGGAGAATCCTAGGGCTCGTCAGCGAGGAAGGTTCTGCACGCCCATTGGGCTACGTCCACCTCCAGGCCTGGGATTCATCCGGCAAGACGGTAACCACCGCCGACACCGACAGCCTGGGTCGCTACGAATTGTCCGGTCTCTCGCCGGGCACCTATCGGGTTACCGCCGACTCTTTCCTGTTTGGAGACGAGCTCTACGACAACATCCCTTGCCCTGGTGGACCCTTGAGCTGCGCACTGTCCGTGGGTGCACCGATCTTAGTCAGTCTCAACAGCATTGTGAGCGGTATCGATTTCGCCCTGCAGCCTCTCGCGACGATCGAAGGTAGAGTGACGGACGCCGCTACCGGCCTCGACCTCGATCGGCCGATCGTCACGGCCTGGCAACTCAGCGGATCTGCCACCAGCGTGCACGGGAACAATGGCAGGTATTCCTTCACCGGCCTCCAACCCGGAACCTACTACCTCACGGCTTCGGCGCCGTCCTACACCACACAGCTCTATCCAGAGCTGCCTTGCCCAGGTGGACCCCCCGCGGGCTGCACCCTGACCAGTGGCACGCCGCTGGTGGTCGGCACCGGCTCGGTCACCTCCGGGATCGACTTCGCGCTCGACTTCTCGGGCGACGGCATTGTGGGCTTGGTTCGCGCCCAGGGCAGTGGCGAACCCCTCGCCGGCCTGCCCATCGACTTCTGGAGTCCCGCAGGCCAGCATCTGGGAACCGTCGTCTCCGAAGCCAACGGCGGCTACCTCTACGCACCCTATTCCGCGGCTGGGACCTACTACCTCTCGACCGACCTCGGCCCCGGCGACAGCAACCAGGTGTGGAACCACCTCACCTGCCCCGGAGGTTCGGCCTTCTTCGGCTTCTGCGACCCGCTGCGCGGAACACCGGTGATCGTGACCGCCGGCGGCGGGCCGGTGACAGCGGACTTCACCCTCTCGGTACTGCCGATCTTCTCGGACGGCTTCGAGTCCGGCGACCTCTCGAGCTGGTCGAGCGTGGGGCCGTGAGGGAGCCTCGGGCTCGCCCCCTCAGCGCCTGGCGCGGCGGGCGAGCCCGAACGCAAGCCCTTCCGGATCACGTAGCAGCGCCATCTCGTCACCATCCGGCAGCTTCTGGGGGCCGAACAGCACGCTCGCCCCCAACTCGGTCGCCCGGGCCACGGCGGCGGCCAGGTCCTCCACGTCGATGAACAGCTGCACGAACGTCGGAGCGCCGGGCGGTGCCGGCCAGATGCCGCCGTCGATGCCTCCCGCCGCGCCCGTCCTCACCTCACGGTAGCCGATCGCGTTGCTGGCATCGATGGTCCAGCCGAAGAGCTGGGTGTAGAAGCGGGCTGTGCGCTCCGGGTCGGCGCTCAAGATCTGCCAGTGCGAAACCGCGTTCGGCATCGGAATTCTCCTCGCCTCTCACCCCTCCCGCGCGAGCTTGGCTTCGACCTCCTCCCACAGCTGCTCGTAGGCCCGAGCGGCCGGGGAGGTCGGAGCGTGCTCGAAGAGGGGCTGGCGGCGGACGGTGGTTTCCTCGACGGCGCTCGAGTAGGGGATCTGGGCGCCCAGGAGCGGGTAGGGGGAACGCGCCTCGAGCCAGTCCGGGTCCCGGTGCAAGCTCTTGCGGCGGTCCACCATGGAAAGGAAGGGCAGCACGGCAACATCCGCCAGGCCCTTCTTGGCGAGATGCTGGGCGATCTGCTCGAGAGCGCGCAGCGACAGCGGCGACGGCAAGAGCGGCACCACCAGGGCATCCGAGAGGCTGAAGAGAGTCTCGGCCAAGAGCGAGAGACTGGGCGGGCAGTCCAAGACCAACAGGTCGAAATCGGCGAGGAGAGGCCTCAAGAGCCGGGCGAAGCGCTCGGCCGGCCGGCGGGCCGCGGCCAGGGTGAGGTCGAACTTGCGAAACGAGAGATCCGCCGGCACCAGGGCCAGGCGGCGAAAGTCGCTCTCCCGCACCAGCTCGGCGAGCTCCTTCTCCCCCTCGATGAGCTTCTTCATCAGGCCCTTCTCACGGCCTTCCACCCGGTACAGGTAAGACGCCGCCCCTTGAGGGTCGAGGTCCCAGAGCAGGGTGCGGGCGCCTCGGCGGGCCGCCAGATAGGCGAGGTGAACGGCGGTCGAGGTCTTGCCCACGCCACCCTTGAAGTTGTAGAGGGCCAGGATCTTCATCGTCGGTGATCCGGACCGAGCCTAGCAGCTGCCGCCCGGCCCTGCTCAGCAGGAGAAGAGCTCGCGCTCCCGCTCGGCGTGCTTGCCCCCGGCGTAGGCTTCGAGGACTTCGGCGAGGTCTCGCTCGAGCGCGTCCCGCCGCTCTTCGACCTTGGCCAGCAGGTAGCCGAGCGCCAGCGCGGGCTCCGTCCCCCCCGCCGCGCCCTCCAGCCAACGGCCCGCACCGCTCCGGATGGCTTCGGCCTGGACGGCGAAGTCGTGATGGCGGCCGAGGAAATCCTGCAGCTCCTTCAAGTCGTCGACGATCGCCGCAAGCTCTCCGGCCGGGAACAGCGAGTCGAAGAGCTCCAGGAGGTAGCGATAGCGCTTGGCCAGGATGCGCAGCCGGTGGAGCTCGGCCACGCTCGAGTGGGGACCGGCCTGCTCGGCGCCCTGGCGCACCCGGCGCGCCGCACGGCTCAAGCGCGATGGATCCAGCGCGTCGTAGAGAAATGGCGCCGTGTCAACGACGAGCATGCTCGTTCGAACGTTTATCGGCGTTCCAGGTCACGTCGACGGGAGACTCGATGTCTCCGATTCGGCAGTGGGCTCGAAATCGTTGCAGCTCCGCCTGCGCGACTTTCACGTCGTCCGCGGCTGGCATCAGTTGCGCGATCACGACACCCCGTGACGTGACGTCCAGCACTGACCCGCGCCGCACCTGCGTCAGGTAGCGGGGAAGGTTCTGTCGGAGCTCGGTCACATTGATGCGCGCGCGTGCCGTCACGGTCGTCACGGGCTCGCGGCAGACGGGCAAGACGACGCTGGTGCGCGACCTCCTGCCGCGCGCGGGCGAGCCCG
>CALMKX010000189.1 GCA_937867335.1 uncultured Acidobacteriota bacterium | reverse complement strand
TCTGCTCGCCGACCCGGGCCAGCCTCCTGACGGGAAGGCACTACGCCCGGCTGCACATCACGACCTATCGCGAAGCGGCGGCCCAGCAACCGCAAGACCGTCCCCTCCTGACGCCGGTGACATCCAGCAACCTTCCCCATGCGGAAGTCACCCTGGCCGAGATCCTGAAGTCCGCGGGCTACCTCACCGCCCTGGTCGGGAAGTGGCATCTCGGCGATGGCCCCTTCTACCCGGAGACGCAGGGATTCGACTGGAACATCGGCGGCACGCACTGGGGAGCTCCGGAGACTTACTTCTTTCCCTATCGAGGGCAGCGGAGGATCGACAGCGAGTTCCGGTACGTTCCCCACCTCGAAGGCGGCAAGGACGGAGAATACCTGACCGACCGGCTCACGGACGAGGCCCTTCGGTTCATCGACCACGCGGGAGAACGCCCGTTCTTCCTGTACTTGGCCCATCATGCCGTGCACACGCCCATCCAGGCCAGGCCCGCCTTCGCCCTGACTTCCCAATACGCCAGCGTCTTTTCCGCCTCCTCGGGCGTCTTACGCGCCATCGGCGCCCCGCGCGGCCGCGTCGTCGCCGTCGGTGCGCATGAACCACATGCGGCACGTCGACGCGGTCGCGAAGGTGCTCGGTCGAACGAACCGCAGCCGATGACGCGCGGGCTCGATCGCGTCGATCCACGCCGTGTCCGTGCGGCAGAGGGTGGGCATGAGCTCGACGCGCCCGCACGCCTCGCACACGAGGAGGTTCGCGCCGATCCGCCCGAGCGCGCTCGTCGAGCGGTGGATCTCGATCTCCACGCCGGGGACGGACACGAACACGGCGCCGGAGCACGAGGCACAACGCTTGGATCCCGCCTGCATCGGCCGAGCATCCCACGGCGCCGCGAAAGAATCGAGGGCGTGCGCTCACCAGCGGACGACGACGCTCGCGGGGACCACGTGCGCGTCGCAGCGGTCGACGGCGACGAGCACGGGGTGCGACTCGCTGCCCGCGGCCTCCTTGGAGGTGATCTCGACGCGGGGGACGACCTGCTCGGCGCGCAGTCCGCGGAGGATCTCGGGCGGGCAGGTGAGGCGGACGTCGACCTCGGCGGGGAGCGTCTTGGCCTTGGGGAGGCCGACGACGACCACCGGGAGCTTGGTGAAGGGCCGCTCGGCGATCTCCCGCGTGATCTCGGTGGTGACGATGACGTTCTTGGGCGTGACCCGCAGCGAGGCGGGGAGCTTCTCGAGCGCGAGCTGACGCGGATACTGGCCCTCGGAGAGGCCGGTCACGTCGAAGCTCTCGGCCCGCACCTTCTGGAGCACCGCGACCTCGCCCATGGGACCGGTGACCGAGACCTTGGGCGGATCCGACATCGGGCTGCCCTTGACCACGAAGCCCGCGGCGGGGCTGTTGACGACGCCGACCTGGACCGGCACGTCGCGGGTGATGCGCTCCTCCCAGGCGATGTCGACCGAGGGCGGATCGAACTGCTCGACCTCGAACCGCACGCCCTGGGGCCCCTTGACCATCTTGGGATCGAACACGACGTGGGTGTCGCGTCCGCTGGTGAGGTCGATCTGCATCGTGACCGCGCTCGACCGGAGCTCGTCGATCGCCTGGTACCGCCGGGGACCTCGGCGCTGTGAGCCGAAGGAGGTAGATTCCAGCGCAGCTCTCGCACTTCTGAGGGCTCTGCTGTCACATTCTCGTCACCTCGAGCATCCACAGCTGTTATCCTGGCCGGAGCTTTCGGCTTCGAGACCTCTGGCTGTGGATCACGAGCTCCGGCGATACCCGCCGGAGGCTCTTGCTCTGGGAGACGACGTGTATGGAAAGCACCACGCTGTTGTCGCGGCCTTCTCGGGGCCGTGATCTCTCGCGCGGGTTGGCGAGCCTGAGCCTGGCCCTGGGGCTCGTCGGCCTCCTCTCGGGGGCCGCGCTGGCCCAGGAGCAGACTTCAGCCGGCCAGGAGCAGGCGAAGTCAGACGAAGCCAAGGACCAGGAGAATGAAGAACAGGGCCAGTTCGCCGAGGAGGTGACGGTCACGGGCACGCGGTTCGAAGGCCGCAGCGCTACCGACACCCCGGCTCCGGTGGACTACATCAACAACGAGACCATCCAGTCCACCGGCGCCACCGAAACCGGCAAGATCCTCCAGCTGGTCGACCCCTCCTTCAACTTCTCCACCACCACCATCAGCGACGGCACCGACATCATCCGCCCCGCCACCCTGCGCTCGCTGGGGCCAGACCAGGTGCTGGTGTTGATCAACGGCAAGCGCCGCCACCAGCAGGCCCTGCTCAATGTGCAGCAAACCATCGCCCGCGGCTCGGCCGGCTACGACATTAACGCCATTCCGGCCTCGGCGATCGATCACATCGAAGTGCTGCGCGACGGCGCCGCGGCTCAATACGGCTCGGACGCGATCGCCGGCGTGATCAACGTGATCCTCAAGACCGACACCGGACGGACGGACCTCGCCCTGGACGGCGGCCAGTACTACAAGGGCGACGGCGAAACCCTGGTGGCCGGCGTGAACTCCGGCTTCTCCCTCCTGGGCAAGGGCTACCTCAATATCTCGGCCGAGTACCGGGACCGGGCGGAAACCAACCGGGCCGGCGTGGACTCCCTGCGCGTCGACCCGCCACGGGTCACCCAGCGCATCGGCGACGCCGAGTCGAAGGATGCTGCACTCTGGCTCAACGCCCAGCTGCCGGCCGGACCGGGCGAGTTCTACGCCTTCGGCGGCTGGTCGCAGCGCAAGGGCAACTCCTCGGGCTTCTTCCGCAGCGCCGGCGATGGTCGCACCATCCCGGCGATCTACCCCAACGGCTTCCTGCCCACGCTGATCACCGAGCCGATCGACACTTCGCTGGTGCTCGGCTACCGCGGCAAGCTGCCCAAGGACTGGAACTACGACTTCAGCCTGAACTACGGCCGGAGCGAGTTCCGTTTCCGCGAAGAGAACACTGCCAACGTCAGCTACTTCTACGAGCCCCTCAACCCGGCGAACCCCACCGGACCGCGCTTCCAGGAAACGCCTACCGAGGCCGACACCGGCACGCTGAAGCTCGATCAGCTGAGCGCCAACCTGGACTTCACCGGGGTGATCGGCTGGGGCGTGGGCGCCGGGCCGCTGCTGCTCGCCGCCGGAGCCGAATGGCGTCAGGAGGGCTACCAGATCACCCCCGGGGATCCGGTTTCCTACCAGTACGGCCGCACCAACAACCGTAACATCCGCATCCTGAACCAGACCGGCAGCATCGCCCAGCCCGGCACCCAGGGCTTCCCGGGCTGGTCGCCCCAGGAGGCCGTGGACGAGGATCGCAGCAACTTCGCCCTCTACCTCGACGCCGAATCCCAGCTGGGGGCGAAGTTCCTGGGCGGCGCGGCGGTGCGCTACGAGAACTACTCGGACTTCGGCAGCACGGTGAATGGCAAGCTCTCCGGCCGGCTGGACTTGACCGACCGCTACTCCCTGCGCGGCACGGTGTCGACCGGCTTCCGCGCCCCGGGGGTGCAGCAGGCCTTCTACAGTCAGCGCTCCACCAACCTGAACGCCGCCGGCGTGCTCACCGACACGCTCACCGCCCGCCAGGACGGTGCCGTCACGCGGGCCTTCGGCATCCCGAAGCTCAAGGAGGAGACGTCGGTCAACTACTCCCTCGGGCTGGTGGCCAAGGCCGCGGACAATTTCCGGGTCACCGTCGATGTCTACCAGATCAACATCGACAACCGGATCGTCTTCTCGAGCAACATCCAGCCGGAGGACCTGTCCACCTGCGGCACGCCCTTCAACCCCGCCCGCTGCCCGATCCGGGCGATCCTCGACCCGCTGGGCGTGGGCCAGGTGTTGTTCTTCACCAATGCCATCGACACCCGCACCCGTGGTGCCGACCTGGTGGCGGTGTACGACTGGCGCTTCGGCGGCAGCTCGCTGCTCTCGCTCGAGGGTGCCTTCGACTTCAACGACACCCAGGTGACCAAGCGGCGCTCCTCGTCCCGTATCCTGCCGGCCGAGGTGCTCTTCGACCAGGCCCAGGTGACCCTGATCGAGGAAGGCCAGCCGCGCCAGCACTACGTGCTTTCAGGCACCTACTACAAGGGGGATTGGTCCGCCAATCTGCGCTTCAACTACTTCGGCAAGGTGGCCGGCGAGGGCTTCACCCCGGGCTTCAAGCAGACCTGGGGCGGCAAGTGGCTGACCGATCTGGCGATCAAGGTGCCGATCGCCACCGACCTCTCCTTCACCGTGGGCGGGCTCAACATCTTCGATGTCCACCCGGACAAATGGGACGAGAACCGCGCCTTCCCCTTCCCGCAACTCGGCTTCGTCTACGGCTGGGAGACGCTGCCCTTCGGCATCAACGGCGGCTACTACTACGCCCGTCTGAACTACCGCTTCCACCACTAGGCAGGCCGGGAATCGCCCCCGCCCTTCCCACCGGGTTCCCGCGAGGGGCCCGGCCGGGAGGGGGCTCAGGGCGAGGTGGGCACGAAGGTGCCCTTCTCGCGATCCTTCATGACCCCCGGGAAGCGCAGAGCCCGCCCGTGGGCCACGGTGTAGACGCCCGGCGGCAGCACGCCGGCGGCGAACAGAGCCTCGGTGAGGTTCTGCAGGGCGTCCGATTGCTTCATCTCGTAGGGCCGCATGGCGCCGGTCAAGACCACCGCCGCCTCGAGCCCCGGCAGATGGGCCAGGAGATGCTCGCCGGTGACGGCCAGGGTGTCCGTACCGTGCAGCACCACCACTCCGCTCACCTTGGGAGGGCGCTGGCAAACGCCGCAGGCTCGCACGGCCTGGAGGATGCGCTCGCGGTCTTGGTCGGTCATCAGCAGGCTGTCCTTGCTCATCAGTTCGACCACCGAGACCTGACTGCCCTCCAGGCGCAGCTCACCCAGCATGCGACGCACGATCGAGCCCCGGTTGGCGAGCTCGCCGGAGGCTTCGTCGTAGGTCTTTTCGATCGTGCCGCCGGTGGTGATCAGGCTGAGCTGGCGCATGGCCGCCTACTCTAGCAGGGCGAGCGAGCGGGCAAGGCGGGGGGAGCTGCCGATATACTCGACCGTCGGAGGGCCGTCATGACGCTCGAACTCGACCGCGAAAGAGAGTCCGCCGAGGCGCGCAAGGAGCAAGCCCAGAGCCGCCGCGAAGAGGCTTTGAGGGACTATCGGCTGGGCTGGGAAAGCCGCAACGCCAGCCTGATCGGCCGGCGCGAGGTGATCTCCGGCAAGGCCAAGTTCGGCATCTTCGGCGACGGCAAGGAAGTTCCTCAGCTGGCCATGGCCAAGGCCTTCCAGCCGGGCGATTTTCGCGCTGGCTACTACCGCGACCAGACCTTCATGCTGGCGGCCGGCCTCTTGACTCTCGAGGAGTTCTTCGCCCAGCTCTACGCCGACACCAACCTCGACGCCGAGCCGTCCTCGGGCGGCCGGCAGATGAACGGCCACTTCGCCACCCGCCTGCTGGATGCGAACGGCGCCTTCAAACGCCTCGCCGAGTCCAAGAACGTGGCGGCCGACCTCTCCCCCACCGCCTCGCAAATGCCCAAGCTGGTGGGCCTGGCCTACGCTTCGCGGTTCTACCGCGAGCTACCAGGGCTCGCCGAAGCAGGCGGTCTCTCCAACCACGGCAACGAGATCGCCTTCGGCACCATCGGCGACGCGAGTTGCGCCGAGGGCTTGTTCTGGGAGTCGATCAACGCCGCCGGGGTGCTCGAGGTACCGCTTCTGATGTCGATCTGGGACGACGGCTACGGCATCTCGGTGCCCCAGGAGCTGCAGATCACCAAGCGGGATCTCTCGAGCCTGCTCTCGGGCTTCCAGCACCAGGCAGGGCGCAAGGGCGGCTACGAACTCTTCTCGGTCGCCGGTTGGGACTACCCCGCCCTCTGCGAGACCTACCTCTCGGTGGCCGAGCTGGTTCGCAACCTCCACCGCCCGGCGCTGATCCACGTGCGCGAGCTCACCCAGCCCCAGGGCCACTCCACCTCCGGCAGCCACGAGCGCTACAAGAGTCCCGAGCGGCTCGCCTGGGAGGCCGAGTGGGATTGCTTGAAGAAGATGCGCGAGTGGCTGCTCGAGGCCGAGGTCGCCACCGGCGAAGAGCTCGATCAGATCGAGAGCGAGGCCCGCGAGCGCGCCAGCCAGGCGAAGAACGCCGCCTGGCAGGCTTATCGGGCCCCGATCGACGAGGAAACTCGCACCCTGGTGGCGCTCACCGCGGACCTCGCCAAGGCCTCGCCGGCCCGCGAGCAGCTCGAGAAGCTGAACGCCGCCCTCGAGCGCAAGCCCTCGCCCATCCGCCGCGACCTGCTGAGCCATGCCTTCGAGGCGATCGTCGCCAGCCGAGCCGAGCGCTCCCCCGAGCGCGCCCGGCTCGAAGCCTGGCGCCGCGAGCAGCTGGCCGCCAACGCGCTGCGCTACAGTTCGCACGTCACCGCCGAGATCGGCTCGGCGCTCGACGTGGAGGCCGTGGCGCCGAGCTACGCTCCGGATGCGCCGAGCGTCAATGGCTTCGAGGTGCTCAACGCCTGCTTCGACGCCGCGCTCGCCCGCGAGCCCCGATTCTGCGCCATGGGCGAGGATGTCGGCCGCCTGGGCGACGTCAACCAGGGCTTCCTCGGCTTGCAGGAAAAGTACGGCGCCCTGCGGGTGAGCGATACCGGCATCCGCGAGGCGACCATCCTGGGCCAGGCGATCGGCCTCGCGATCCGGGGCCTGCGGCCGATCGCCGAGATCCAGTACCTGGATTACCTGCTCTACTGCCTGCAGATCCTCGCGGACGACCTCGCCACGCTCTGCTACCGCACCGTGGGCGGGCAGAAGGCGCCGGTGATCGTGCGCACCCGTGGCCACCGCCTCGAGGGGATCTGGCATTCGGGCTCGCTGATGGGCGGCATCCTGCACCTGGTGCGCGGCGTCCACGTCTGCGTGCCGCGGGACATGACCCGTGCCGCCGGCTTCTACAACACTCTGCTGGCGGCGGAGGACCCCGGCCTGGTGGTCGAAGTGCTGAACGGCTATCGCATCAAGGAGGCACTACCGGCGAACATCGCCGAGCTGCGGGTGCCGCTCGGGGTGCCCGAGGTGCTGCGCGAGGGTCGGGATGTGACGGTAGTGACCTACGGGCCCTGCTGTCGGATCGCCCGCGAGGCGGCCGAGCTGCTCGCCCCGGCGGGCATCGAGGTCGAGCTGATCGACGTCCAGACCTTGCTGCCCTTCGACCGCTTCGGGCGCATCGTGGAGTCGCTCAAGAAGACCAACCGCGTGCTCTTCCTGGACGAAGACGTGCCCGGCGGCGCCTCGGCGTTCATGATGCAGCAGGTGCTCGAGGAGCAAGGCGGCTACCACTGGCTGGACGGCCCGCCCCGCACCCTGACCGGCCAGCAGCACCGCCCGGCCTACGCCTCGGATGGCGACTACTTCTCCAAGCCCAGCCGCGAGGACATCGCCGCCCGCATCTGGGAAATGATGCACGAAGCCGCGCCCGGGCGATTTCCCGAACTGGGGTGATTTGCGGCGAGGGCTGGGTCGGGGACTAGGAGGCAAGCCTAGGCAGCGGCGACGGCAACGCTCCGAACCGCCGCTACGTCGGTGGCTTCGACGGGCCGGAAGTCGCCGTCTGAAAGCGTGACCACGGCGACCGTGCTGCCGCGGGCGGTGACGAACTCCGCCTCGACCTCGCCACTCTCATAGAGTTCCACCACCGTCCCCAGATCCCCGGCTCGGAGCGAGCACTCCGGCAGATCCCGAGTCAGAACCACGGAGTCCAAGAGCGCGGGTCTCATCGCGGATCTCCTCCCGGATAGGCGGTGACGAATCGAGCCCGCCGGTAAGTGGGCGACTCGAGGAGCCAAACGATCACAAACTCGCCACTCCTTCGCCCGACTCCCTGAATTCTACCTCGGACGAAAATCGCCCACCCCCCCGGCGTTTCACGCTGAGGCAGGGCGCCCCTGACCAGCGTGAGCCGAGTCAGCTCGTCCTTGAGCAGCGGCCAGTTCGAGCGGTCGAAGCCGAGGCTTGCAAACACCCGCGCCTTGTAGCGGCCCGTCGGGTGGTCCGGCGACAACAGGTAGTGCGTGAACTTCCTGGCGTCGTAGTGCAGCCAGCTCAGCTTGCGCAGCCCTGGCACGTACTCGAGCTCAGACCGGAGCCAGAGCGGCGAAGGTGACGGTGGCCTTGGCCACCATCTGTTCGCCCTGGAAGACTTCTCCTTCGGCCACCACCAGGGTGCGGCCACGGCGCAGCAGGCGGCCCTTGCCCACCAGCCGGCCGGGGCGAGCCCGGGCCAGGAGCTGCACTGAGACCGCTGCCGGCACCACTGGCACGCCGGCGGCCTGGGCGGCCGAGACTTCCGCCAGAGTGGTGAGCACCGCGAAATGGATGGTCTCGGGGGCCACTTGATGCTCGGGCAGGGTGTCCAGCGTGACCGAGGCTCCGTCCTCGGCCACCCTCAAGCCGAGGTGAGCATTGAAGTTCTCCATTGCCTTCCTCACAGCAGGCCCAGCTGCAAACGGGCCGCCTCGCTCATCATCTCCATGCTCCACTGCGGGTCGAAAACCAGCTCGACATCCGCTTCGGCCACGCCGGCCAGAGCCTCCACCCGCCGCTTCACGTCGCTCGCCAGCACCTCGCCCATGCCGCAGCCGGGGGCGGTGAGGGTCATCCTCACCAGCACACGGCTGCGGCCGTCGTCGGCCGGCTCCAGCTGGCAGTCGTAGATCAGCCCGAGATCGACGATATTGACCGGGATCTCCGGGTCGTAGCACTTCCGCAATTGATCCCAGA
>CALMKX010000188.1 GCA_937867335.1 uncultured Acidobacteriota bacterium | reverse complement strand
TCCCTCGGCGACAGCGCGCTGGCGATGCTGCGCAACCTGCCTTCGCCCTGGGCCTGGCGGCCGGTGTGTGGTCGGCGGACTTTGCACGGTGCTGGCGCGTGGCCAGGCGCCTGCAGGCCGGAACCGTCTGGGTCAACACGTACAAGCAGCTTTCCATCGCGACTCCGTTCGGCGGTTTCAAGGAAAGCGGACTGGGGCGGGAGAAGGGCATCACCGGCCTGAGGCTGTATCAGCAGACCAAGGCGATCTATCTTGGCCTGGAAGGATGACGGGCCTGCACCCGGACACGACACTTCGCACGAGCTGCAGCCGTGCGACGGTCGCAGGCGCCTGCAGCGATGACAACCTCGCCGGAGCAGCGCGCATCCCGGCTTCACTCCACTGATCAGGGTCGGACATGAACTCCACCGCACACATCGCATTCATCGGTCTTGGCGTCATGGGAGAACCGATGTGCCGCAATCTCAGGCAGAAGAGCGGCCGTTCGATCCGCGCCCTGGATCGCGAGGCCGCACCGCTCGAGCGGCTGGCGCAGCATGGCGTGACCGCGGCGCGGGACGTGCGCGATGCCGTGACCGGTGCCCAGGTCGTCTTCCTGTCGCTTCCCTCCGGCGAGATCGTCGACCAGGTGGTGAACGGTCCGGACGGGCTCGCTGCCTGCGCGGGCGCCGGCCAGATCATCGTGGACCTGGGCACGTCGCCCGTGGATCTCACCCGGCGCTGGGCCGCGGATTTCGCGGGCCGCGGGATCACCTGGGTGGACGCGCCGGTGGCGCGGACCCGCGCCGCCGCAGAGGCGGGACAGCTGTCGGTCATGGTGGGCGCGGCGGAGGATGTCTTCGAATCGGTGCGGCCGCTCATCGCGACCTTCGCCTCCGACATCACGCTGTGCGGCCCGGTGGGCTGCGGCCAGGTGGTGAAGATCCTGAACAACATGGTGCTCTTCCAGACGGTTCTGGCGCTGTCGGAAGCGCGCGCCATCGGCCGTCGTGCCGGGGTCGACCCCGCGCTCCTGTTCGATACGCTGTCCAAGGGCTCGGCCGACAGCTTCGCGCTGCGCAACCATGGCATGAAGGCCATCGTCCCGGGCGAGTTCCCCGAACGCGCGTTCCCCGTCACCTACGCGCTCAAGGACCTGGGCTACGCGCTGCGGCTGGCCGAGGACACCGGCGTCGCGGCGCAGGCGGCCTCTCTCGTGAAGACCTGGTTCGACCGCGCCATCGACGCCGGAGAAGGCGCCCGGTATTTCCCCGTGATCAGCCGCCTGGTGGACGACTGACCGGCTACGCCCGCCGCTCCAGCAGACCCAGCGCGCCCGCCACCTTCAGGACTTCCTGCTTCTCCGAGTCGTCCAGCCGGTTGACCGGCGGAAGGGTGCTCCCGCAGTCCATGCCCAGCCGCGCCGACAGCACCGTCTTGCAGACGTGCGCGGGCGCGCCGTACATCCACACGAGATCGACGAACCTGCGGACCCCGTCCTGGAGCTTCTGCGCGGTGGCCATGTCGCCGGACTCCCACGCATCGAAGAGCTGGCGGTAATGCCAGGGCGCCAGCGCGAGCGGCGCGTCGATGCTGCCCACGGCGCCCATGGTGAGGGCGGGCAGGGGAAACGCGCCGTTGCCCGAGAAGCACAGGAGCCCCATGTCGGCGAACACGCGGATGTCGGAGAAATTGGGTGCGGAGTGCTTGAGGCCCTTCAAAGTGGGAATCGCCCTGACGAATTTCTCCATCAGCGCGGGCACCGTCTCCACCTGCGTGAGCTGCGGCAGGTTGTAGACGAAGAAGGGGAGATCGCCCGCGGCGTCGGCGACGGCCTGGTAGTGCTCGATGCGCGCGCGCTCCGTGCTGGGAAAGAAGAAGGGCGGCACGCAGCACACGGCGTCGCAACCCACGGCTTTCGCCGTCCGGGCCGCGCGCACGGCGGAGGCCGTGCTGATGGCGCCCACGTGCATAATCACGAGCGCGCGTCCGCGGCAGGTTTCGGCCGAGATGCGCGCGACCGTGTCGCGCTGCTCCTCCGTCATGATGGGCCCCTCGCCGGTGCTGCCGGCCATCCAGAAGCCGTGGGCGCCATGCGCCATGTTGTCTTCCAGCAGGGCCCGGAGGGCACGTTCGTGGACGCGGCCGTCGGTGGTGATCGGTGTGGGCGGCGCGGGGAAGACGCCCTTGTAGGAAAGTGCCATGGAGTTGCGTGCCGGTCGTTGAGGGAGTCCCCGATGCTACGCACGGGTCCGGGACGAAGCAATCGGCCGCGGCACGGCGCGGAGGAGAATCCGGGATGAATACCGAACGCGTGAACGTGACGGTGGACGAGGACGGGGTGGCCCAGGTGCGGCTGTCCCGCCCTGACAAGATGAATGCGCTGGATGCCGGGATGTTCGGGCAGCTCGTCGCGGAGGCCCAGAAGGCACATCCGAAGGTGGCCTGCGGCCAGTCGAGCGCCGAAACGCTCGCCACAGCGGTGAGCAGAAAAGCGGCGATACCACCGAGTCCGAGGAAATTCCTGTTCCGCTGCTTCATCCTGGTACCTCCTGCGTTCGGGTTGGCCATCCTAGGTGTAGCGAGCGTTCCTGTACTTCTCCGCATAGAACTCCGGCAGCAGCCGGTCCACCTGCAACAGGCCTTCGGGCTTGAGGCGAACCACTCCCGGCGCCAGCTCGATCATGCCCTGCTCCGCCAGGCGCTCGAAGGCTGGAGCGAAGGCCTGGAAGATGTCCACCCCGAACTTCTCCTGGAACGGCGCGCCGGAAAGCTCTCCCAGCTTGAGCTGGAGGATCAGCTCGCGAGTGAGGCGCTCCTCTTCGGAGGTGACGAAGGCCCGGCCGAGGGGCAGCGTTCCTTGCTGCAGCAGGGCGATGTACTCCCCCCAGCCGTCCACGTTCTGCATGTGCACGCCGTTGATGTGGCCGAAGGAGGCCACGCCGGTGCCCAGCAGGTCGCAGCCCTGCCAAACGGAATTGCGGTAGACGAAGCGCGCTCCCCGGTCTTTCTTGACCATCGTGTAGGCGCTCGAGCGCTCGTAGCCGTGGGCGGCGAGCTCCTCGATGGCGTAGCGATGCCAGGCCCGCTTGGCCTGCCAATCCGCGAGCGGCTCGCCGAGGCTGCCTTCGAGCAAGCTCGCGGCGTAGCGGGTGTTGTAGGGCAGCTCCAACTGGTAGATGGTGACGCTGTCCGGCGCCAGCTCCACGGTGCGGGCCACGCTCTTCTTCCAGCTCTCCCAGGTCTCGCCCACCATGCCGGCGATGAGGTCGATGTTGAGCTGCGGGAAGGCCACCTCTTCGAGCCAGGGCAGGCAGCGGTCGATCTCCTTGGTGGTGTGGGCCCGGCCGTTCTCGGTGAGGATGCGGTCGTCGAAGCTCTCCACCCCGAGGGACAGGCGGGTCACTCCCAGCTCGCGCAGCGTCTGGAGCTTGGCGAAAGAGAGAGTGCCCGGCTCGCACTCGAAGGTCACTTCCTCGGCGCCGTCCCAGGGCAGTACGCCGCGGACGCGCTCCACCAGGGACTCCAGCTGCTTGACCGAGAGATAAGAAGGCGTGCCGCCGCCGAAGTAGACGAAGGTGAGCGGCCGCCCGGCCACGGCCGGCCGGGCCGCCAGCAGCTCCACCTCGCGGCTCAGGGCCTCGAGGTAGCCGCCGATCTCGTCGTGATTCTTGTCGGTGTAGACCCGAAAGTAGCAGAACTTGCAGCGCTTGCGGCAGAACGGGATGTGCAGATAGAGCCCGAGAGGAGTGCCCGGCCGAGCCGGGCGATCGAGGGCCGCCAGGGCCTCCCCTACCAGCTCACGCCGCCAGGCCGAAAACGGCGGGTAGTTCGACACGAAGATGCTGCCGACCTGAGTTTCCTGGCCGGCCGGCGAGGGCTGGCTCTCCGTCGCCGTGCCGGAGGCCGGCGCGGCCGCTTCTGCGACGCTCATCGAGACGTTCCTTTCGTGGCCCCGCGGAAGGCGTAGACCCTGCCTTCGAGGCCGCCGATGACGAGAAAACCGCCGGCCACGGCAGGCGAGGCGGCAAAGCCGGTGCCATTGGAAAACTGCCAGAGCTTCTCGCCCGTGGCGAGGGAAAGCAGGTAGAGCTCCCCGCTCTTCGAGCCCGCCACCACCCGGTCCCCGGCCACCACCGGCGAGGCGTCCACCCGCGCCGGGGTGTCGAAGCTCCACAGCTTCTTGCCGGTGCCGGCATCCAGAGCCTGCACGCGACGGTCCCGCCCGGCCACCACCACTTTGCCACCGGCCAGAGCCGCCGAGGCGTAGAACGGGAACTCGTTGGCAGGGTCGTGGTAGCGCCAGGCGATCTTCAGGGGCTCGAGGTCGAGGGCCAGCACTTCATTCTCAAACGTTCCCAGGAAAGCTCTCTTACCTGCGAGGGCCGGGCTCGCCGCCGCGTAGCCGCCCAGGGGGAGCTTGGCGAGCTCCTTGCCGTCGGCCAGGCGGACCACGCGGAAGAAGCCATCGCAGCCCGCGAGATAGGCCATGCCCCCGGCCACCGCCGGTGTGGCGTGAACGTAGCTTTCGGTCTCGAGCTTCCACAGCAGCTTGCCGTCCGTGGGCCTCAGGCAGTAGAGGGAGCCGTCGTAGGAGCCGATCAGGATCCGCGCCTCGCCGCCCTTGGCGGCCGGTACCCAGGCCGGGGAGGAAGTCACCGGGCCCTCGGCCTTGAAGCTCCACAGCTCCTTGCCGCTCGCCGCCTCCACGGCGTGGAAGAGCCCGCTCTCGTCGCCGAAGTACACCCGCCCCTCGGCCACGGCCGGCGAAGACTTGATCTCGCCCCCGGCCTTGAGCTTGAAGCGGAGCTTGCCGGTCCCGAGCTCGAGGGCGTAGAGGTAGCCGTCGAGGGAGCCCACGTAGACCGTGTCGCCGGCGATCGCCGCGGTGGCCTCGATGCCCTCGCCGGTCTCGAAGGTCCAGGCGGCGGCGAGCTCGGCGGGCAGAGCGTCGGCGGCCAGGCCGGTGCC
>CALMKX010000187.1 GCA_937867335.1 uncultured Acidobacteriota bacterium | reverse complement strand
CTCCCGGGCGGCTGGAGTGGGAGGGCTGGGAGAGGGGCCTGGGGTGAGGGTCTTGCCGAAGCGGCCACCGAAGGTGCCAAGCGCAAGATCCCCGGGCCGGCACGGGAGCCGGCTCGACCTCGAACGCGTAGGGGCGCGGTCTCCGCGCCCGGGCGGGTGGGCCTGGGGTGAGAGCCTTGACCCCGACCGCAAACCCCCTCACCCCACCAACTTCGCCAACCGCGTACGGTCAAACATCCAACCCCCCTCCGGAACCAAACCCTCCAGATCCCGCTCGAACCAAGGCAATAGCTTCGCAGGGTCCCCAAGACCCCGCTCCTCGAGAAAACCCGACAGCCCCTCCAGCTCGATCCCCCGAACCTGCGCAACCCAAGCCAAAGGAGCCAAAGCCTCCCCAACCAACCGCTCCCGCTCCGGATGACCCGCCGCCTGCCGAGCCACCAACCACGGCCCCGCCGCAGCAACCCGCAAAGCGACCTCCGAAACCGGGTCGAGCTCAGCCAGGAGCTCTTGCAAGCGGTTGGGAAGGTCCTCAGCCCCAACCGCCACCCGCAACGCCAACCAGAAAATCTGCGCCAGGTAAACCACGCTGCACTCGGGTACCACCACACTGAGATTGCCCAGAACCGTAAACAAGTCCGGCCAAGCTCCAACCGAAGCCAAAATACGAGCCGCCTCCTCAAACCTCCTACGGCACTCCTCCCCGTTCCCCTGCTTCCAAGCAAGGAACCCCATCCCCGCCAACGTGGTGGCCTGGCCCTGAACGTTGCCGATCTGCTCGGTGATCTCGAGAGATTGACGGAAGAGCTCGAAAGCCTCCTCCAACCGACCCTGCTGCGCGTGGAGAACCGCCATCTGATGCAGCGTGGCGGCCTGGCCCTGGGCGTCGCCGGTCTGCTGGTCAATCTCGAGAACTTGACGGTAGAGCTCGAAGGCCTCCTCCACCCGACCCTGCTGCGCGTGGAGACCCGCCATCTGATGCAACGTGGCGGCCTGGCCCTGAACGTCGCCGATTCTCTCCTCGATCTCGAGAGATTGACGGTAGAGCTCGAAGGCCTCCTCCACCCGACCCTGCTGGGCGTGGAGACGACCCATCTGATGCAACGTGGCGGCCTGGCCCTGGGCGTCGCCGATTCTCTCCTTGATCTCGAGAGATTGACGGTAGAGCTCGAAGGCCTCCTCCACCCGACCCTGCTGCGCGTGGAGGCGACCCATCTGATGCAGCGTGGCGGCCTGGCCCTGAACGTCGCCGGTCTGCCCGGTAATCTCGAGAGATTGGCGGTAGAGCTCGAAAGCCTCCTCCACCCGACCCTGCTGGGCGTGGAGACCCGCCATCTGATGCAGCGTGGCGGCCTGGCCCTGGACGTCGCCGATTCTCTCCTTGATCTCGAGAGATTGGCGGTAGAGCTCGAAAGCCTCCTCCACCCGACCCTGCTGCGCGTGGAGACCCGCCAGCGCATGCAGCGTGGCGGCCTGGCCCTGAACGTCGCCGATCTGCTCGTTGATCTCGAGAGATTGACGGTAGAGCTCGAAAGCCTCCTCGTTGCGGCCCTGCTGGGCGTGGAGAACCGCACTGTTGTGAAGGAGCGTCGCCTGTTCGCGACGGCCGGCCTCGCTCCCGATGGCCGAAGACCCTCCGCCGAGCTCAGCCGCTCTTTCGTAGAGCTGCGCAGCTGCAGCGCTGTCCCCTAGGAAGTAGGATGCCCTCGCCAGAGCATGAACCACCCTGGGCTCTTCTCCTAATTCCAGCGTTCGAGCGCAAAGCCGGGCCGCCTCGCGAAAGCGGGAACGGTTGATCCAGTTGTTACCTACCGCCATCGCCACGTCCGCCGCGAGCTTGAGCTCCCCGGCCCGCAGCGCCAGCCGGTGCAGCTCGAGCAGCCGGGGCTCATCGCGCCCGCTGCGGTCCTCCCACCACAGCGGCGCTAGATGGCGCGACGCCCGGCCGGCGGCTTCCGCCAACTCCTCTTCACTGGCTTCGCCGACCAGCAAAGGCTCGAGAACCGCCGAAACGAAAAACCGCTCCCCCTGGCCCGCGGGCTCCGGGCTGCGCTCCGCCAGGCCCAAAGCGAGAGCTCGGCCGAGGTGTGGCTCGGTGGGAAGCTCTCCAGCCGTGGCCTCCACCGTGGGCCGGTCCGCAGGGAGCTGGAAAAGCTGCAGCAAGGCCAGAAGCTTGCGGCCTTCCGGGGCCTGGCGGGCGAGGAGCTCCTGGAGGAGGGCTTTCTCGCGAAACTCCCGGGCGGTGCCCTCCAGGCGGGTGAACAGCGCCTCCACGCCCTCAGAATCGACCGTGAGCACCTGGTCCAGCCGCTCCAGCAGCCGCGGGTTGCCGGCGGCCAGAGCAAGGGCCCGTTCCACCAGCTTCGGATCCGTCTTCGCCTGAGGATTGAGGGCGAGGAGCTGGCCTCGCTTCTTTTCGAGATCGGCAGACTGGAGAGTAGGCGGCGTTTCCTCCCACAGGCTCGCCGGGCCCGCCAGAGCGAAACGGTAGCGGCAGGTGACGATCACTCGGCTGGGGGAGGCAGACTCCCGCAGGGCCGAGAGCAGGCTCTCCAGTACCTCCCGGGCTGCAGGCTGCAGAACGGCGCGGCCTTGGGGGTCCTGCCGTGGAGCGCCGTCCTCGGCTTTCTCCACGTTCTGCTCGAAGTCATCCAGCACGAACAGCATGGGCTTCGCGGCCAGGTGGTCCCGCACCAGGTTGCGTAGCCGGGCCTTCAGGGGGAGCCCGGGCTCATTCAGAGTCGTAGTCGCTTGGGCAGAGCCCAGGCTCTCGCCCAGCTTGCCAAGCAGCGCCACCTCGTCCAGCTTGCCCACCCACACGCAGCGCTCGTGCGTGCCGGCCAGGCGCTCGGTGAGCCTTACCGCCAGGCTGCTCTTGCCCAGGCCGCCCATGCCGTGGAGCAGCACGCCTTCCCGGTAGCTAGGGTCCATCGCCGGAGCACGCAGCACCTTCAAACAGCGCTGGATCTCCCGCCGGCGACCCACGAAACGCTCCCGGGGGCACACCTCCACCTGGCTGCCCGAATCCAAGAACACCTGCACCATCGGCCGGGCCGTGTACGGCTGCCGGTTCTTGGCGTTGGGCGGCGTGACCCGCGCAGTGAGCGAGGCCCCCGCCCCGTAGCAGCGCAGCAGATGCCAGTAGGGCGAGCGCTCTTCACGAAGCCTGGCCCGGGCCCGCGCCAGGCCTTCGGCGAGCGTCTTGCCCGTGGCCAGCGCGTGGTAAATCTCCCCCGCCGCCACCGTGGCCGCGCGGTCCCCCACCGGCAAGGCCCAGCCCAGCACCGCCGGCGCTCCGGCCGCCACCAGCTGCTCCGCAAACGAAGGCAAAGCCCCCTTGCCCGGAGCCTCCCCGGTGCGGCAGCCCGAGAGAAACAAGAGCGACGGCCAACCCCCGGCAAACAGCTTCGCCAACTCCCCGGGCGAAGCCGGAGCCAGCGTACCGACATCGCTCTCCAGCAGGAACAACGGCTGGCCCTCCTTCACCGTGGCGTGGCCGGTGAGGTGGAGAGCATCGAAGTAGCCATCCCCGAAAGCCCCCAGCCGCTGCCCGAGCCCCTCCAGGCTGCCACTTTCCTCCACCTCCAGCTCCAAAGGCGAAGACCGCGTGGCCTCCAGGATCTGCGCTTCCTCCACCTCGTAGGCCAGCACCGGCTCTACCCCCTCCGGCGAAGCCGCCAAGAACAACAGCCGCAAAGGCCGGTTCGCCAAGGGCCCCGGCGCTTCAGCCCCGCGAATGCGCCGCACCGGCAGGAGCGGTGAAGGCAGAGCCGTGGTGAGAAACGTCGAGCCCTCCGCCAACAGCTCCCAGGGCAAATGCCGAAGCCGCTCCGAAACATCCACCTCCACCACCAGCCCCCCCGACCGCTGCCGAGCCTTCGCCAGCCAGCGCTCCGTAGGCCCATCCAGCCAGTCGTACAGCCGCCGCCCCAGCCGTAGCAGATCCGGAGCGGCCGCCGAATACCCCGCCTCCACCTCCGAAACCAGCGCCGCCACCTCCGCCGCCGGCAGCGGCCGTTCGCCAAGCAACTTCCCATCCCCGCCAAAGCAGCGCAGCTTCGACTCCGCCGCCGTCGCCTCGAACACCTCGAACCGAATCGTCTCCATCACCAAGCCTCCTGGAGCGGGCACCATGCCCTGCTGCTAGGGGAACCCGGTCGGTGCAGAAAGGGGTGAGACCGGCACGAAAATTTCCACCTGAGGCGCCCAGGTGCCAGCCTCGTGGTCACCCACCCGGGGCCAAGAGGGTCGTTGGCCTTTTCCGGACCCCTCTCCCGGGCGGCTGGAGTGG
>CALMKX010000186.1 GCA_937867335.1 uncultured Acidobacteriota bacterium | reverse complement strand
GGCGTGCGCGTGCAGCCGCCCGACGGCGGCTACTACCTGTTCCCCGAGGTGCGCGAGCGCCTGGCGGCGAACCCCTGGGTGGCGAGTGCGGGCATCGCCAAGGAGCTGCCGGGCCGGCTCGAGGTCTCGCTGGTGGAGAAGAAGCCCGCCGCCCTGGTGAAGCTCGGCAGCCAGGGCTACTGGGCGGAGGCAGACGGCAAGCTGATCGCGCCGCTCGCCGTGGGAGAAGAAGCCCTCGGGCTGCCCACGCTGGTGGACCGGACCCCGGCCCTGAGCTCCGGCAGCGGAAGCTCCGCCGAGGTGCCCCGAGCCCTGGCGCTCCTGGCCGGGCTGGGCAAATTGCGGCCGGATTGGACCCGCGAGCTGGCGGCGCTCGCCCTGCTCGGCGGCGGCGACTTCTCCCTCGAGACTCGCGCCTTGCCCTTCCCTCTACTGCTCGAGGACCAAGGCTATGCCGCCAAAGTGGAGCGGCTGGGCCGGCTGCTACCGGAGATCGAGAAGCGCTATCCGCACCTCGCGGCCGTCGATCTCCGCTTTTCCCGACGCATCATCCTGGTGCCGGCGGCCGAAGAGCCAGCCGGCGAGGCCGCCGCGACGCCGGCGGCGGCTGTCAACGACGCAACAGCAACGCAACCATCGGAAGCGTTTTGAAGGAAGATCTGGAGACGAGATGGCCAAACCGCGCCAACAGTATTACGTGGGAATCGACATCGGCTCCTCCAAGGTCGGTGTGCTGGTGGGCCAGCGCGACGACCGGGGCAACCTGGAGGTGGTGGGCCGCGGGCTCGCCGACAACCGCGGCACTCGCAAGGGCAACATCGTCAACGTCGAGGCGACGGTCGAAGCCCTGAAGCAGGCCGCCGAAGAGGCCGAGGTGATGGCCGGCGTGGAGATCTCGCGCGCCTACGTGGGCATCGGCGGTGCCGATGTGCGGAGCGTCAACTCCCGCGGCATGGTCTCGGTGGCCCGCAAGGACCGCGAGATCGGCCGGCAGGACATCAAGCGCGTGCTCGACGCCGCGCAGTCGGCGGCCCTGCCCACCGACCGCGAGATTCTCCACGCCATCCCCCAGGAATTCGTGGTCGACGAGCAGGGCGGCATCGCGGACCCGGTGACCATGCTGGGCAGCCGCCTGCAGGTCACCGTGCACCTGGTCACCGGCTCGACCGCCCGCTCGAAGACGCTCTTGACCTGCGTCAACCGGGCCGGCATCGAGGTGGTGGAGCTGGTCTTCGAGCCGCTGGCCACCGCCGAGGCCGTGGTCACGCCGGACGAGCGGGAGCTCGGCGTGGTGCTGATCGACATCGGCGCCGGCACCGCCGGCTACTCGCTCTTGATCGAAGGGGAGGTCTACCACAGCGGCGTGCTGCCCTTCGGCGCCGGTCATTTCACCAACGACCTCGCCATGGTGCTGCGCACGCCGTTCACCGAGGCCGAGAAGATCAAGGTCAAGAACGGCTGCTGCCTGGCCTCCCTGGTGGGCGACGAAGAGGGAGTCTCCGTGCCCACGGTGGCCGGCGGCACCACGAGGGTGGTGCCCCGGCGCGAGCTGGCGGCGATTCTCCAGCCCCGCGCCGAAGAGATGTTCAGCCTGATTCGCGAGGATCTGCGCAAGCATGGCTTCGAGGAGAGCCCGCGCGGCGGAGTGGTGCTGACCGGCGGTGGCGCGAAGCTCGACGGCCTGCTGGAAGTGGCCGAGCAGATCTTCGACGCCGGGGTGCGCTATGGCCTGCCGCGTGGCCTGGGTGGACTGGTCGATGTGATCAGCTCGCCGGCCTGGGCCACCGCTTCGGGCTTGCTAATCTACGCGGCCAATGCCGACAACCGAGACAGCCGGATGCACTCCCGAAAGGGCTTTTCCATGCGCGGCATGATGAGCAGCCTGAAGGGAATGTTCTCCGACTTGCTGTAGGAAACGAGAAACCAAGGGGGGCAAGATGATTCTTTTCGACGAGGAGAAGGGCACCACCCGGCCCACCGCCGTCGCCGTGCCGGAAGCGGTGAACGTGCCGGCGAAGATTCGTGTGGTGGGTGTGGGCGGGGGCGGCGGCAACGCCGTCAACCGCATGATCGATGCCCAGCTGGGTGGCATCGAGTTCATCGCGGCCAACACCGATCTGCAGGCCCTGGTGAAGTGCCGGGCGCCGCTCAAGCTCCAGATCGGCGACCTCTTGACCAAGGGCCTCGGCGCCGGCGCCGACCCGGAGATGGGCCGCAAAGCCGCCCTCGAGGACACCGAGAAGATTCTCGAGCTCTTGGACGGCGCCGATATGGTGTTCTTGACCGCCGGCCTGGGCGGCGGTACCGGCTCGGGCGCAGCGCCGATCATCGCCTCGCTCGCTTCCGAGATCGGCGCGCTCACGGTGGCCGTGGTCACCAAGCCCTTCGCCTTCGAGGGCCGGCGCCGCATGCAGATCGCCGAGCAGTCGATCGAGGAGCTGCGCGGGGCGGTGGACACCCTGATCACCATCCCCAACGAGCGGCTGTTGTCGTTCGTCGAGCGCGGCACGCCGCTTTCCGAGGCGTTCCGCATCGCCGACGACGTGCTGCGCCAGGCGGTGCAGGGCATCTCGGACCTGATCACCATCCCCGGCGAGATCAACGTCGACTTCGCCGACGTGCGCACCATCATGACCGGCATGGGCATGGCCCTGATGGGCACCGGCGTGGCCAAGGGCGAGAACCGGGCCCTCGAGGCGGCGCAGCGGGCGATCTCCTCGCCGCTTCTGGAGGAGACCTCCATCCAGGGCGCCAAGGGCGTGCTGCTCAACATCTCCGGCGGTCGGGACATGACTCTCCACGAGGTGGCCGAAGCCGCGCGGATCATCTCCGAGGCGGTCGATACGGACGCCAACATCATCTCCGGCATGGTGATCGACGAGGCCCTCGAGGACGCCATGAAGGTGACCGTGATCGCCACCGGCTTCGAGCCGGCGAGCCACCACGTCACCACCTCGGCCACCCTGCGGCCGCGGATCGCTCCCCCGGCCGCTTCGGTGGCCCCCCTGCGCCCGGCCGCGATGCCGATGCGCAGCGCCCCCGAGCCGGCTCCCTCCCGCCACGAGCCGGAGGACGCGGCGGCCGAGACGCCGTTCTACCGCAAGGCCATGGCCCAGTCCCGCAACGACGACTCCGGCGGCTTCGGCCCCAACTGGTCGAACGTGGACGACTACGACATCCCCACGGTGCTGAGGAAGCAGATGGACTGAGGCAGGCCGTTTCTCCCTGCGTCGTACCCGGCTCCAGTCGAGCCCTGGCGCAAGCCCCCCTTCGCCACGCCCGGCTGGAGCCGTCCTGTCTTGATGCCCACCCTCAGATCTTCATCTTCGTTTATACTCCTCTCTTATCGTGGCCAACAGCAGCCAGGAACCCGCCCCTGGTTCCTCGCTCGCCGACTTCGTGGAGCAGGCTCTGCAGCTCGAGGGACGCTCCGGCGTGAGCGAGATGCTTCGGCTGCTGGTGACGAAGGTCCGGGCCTACGGGGCGATCTTGTGGGAGGAGTCTGACCCAGGTGAGGGCGGAGAGGGGAAGGAGACCTCCCTCTATGTGCTGTCCCAGTGGTTTCCCACAAGCCAGTGCGTGATTCACAACCTGCCGCTCGACTCGCTCACCGGCGACGCGATTGCCAGTGGAAGGCCCGTCAACGTGCCGGACTGGAGGCAGTACCCACGCACCTTCCGAAGCCACCCATTTCTTGATGAACACGGAATTGGTTCCCTGTGCTCGATTCCGCTCCTCTACGCCGATGGCAAGCGGGGTGCCCTCAACTTCTATCGCCAAGCAGTGGATCGGTTTACCCCAAGCGAGCAGCAGCTTCTAGAAAAGGCTGCTCGCCTCTTACCGGGGCTCTACCAGGCGCTGGTCCACCGTTTCGGCTTCGACCTCCTGGGCCAGGCGGCGAAGGTACTCCTAGGGGCGGCGGTTGCCGAGGCAACCGCCGCCCCAGCTGCGCAGAGTGCAGCTATCGGATGCCTCGAGGAGTTCTGTCTCCTCTTGGCGCAGGCATTTGGCGCGCTAGAAGTGAGCTTGGTGCTCGAGAACGACTGGGAACATCCGGGGCGCTTCCCAGTGGTCGCTGCCACTTGGGAGCGATGCAAGGCTTGGCCGGCCTTTGAGAGAGGGAAAGGCCAGGGTGTCACAGGTTGGGTGATCGACAACGATGAAAGCCAAAGAATTTTCAATCTCGCGTCGCTGACCGGCAAGACCACCAGGAGGGGGAGGCGCCCGCCGCGGCCTTTGAAACGTCTGCTGGAGCAGCTGGTGGTCGCCGCGCAGGAGACGCTGAAGGAGGACCTGGACCCGACCATCCCGGCCCTGAGCTGTATCGTCTCCCCGGTGCGAGGAGGGGGGCGAGTGTTGGGAGCCCTCCGGTGCAGCATTCTCCGGAGAGACCCCTTCCTTTTTGCCCGGCGTGAGCTTGTCTTGCTTGAGCTCCTCGCCAGCCAGGTGGGCTCCTTCTGGCTGAATGCAATGAAGCACGCAGAGTCCTTACGGGAGAACGAGTCCTGGAAGTCCCTTGTCGAAAGCGTGGGCTCACTGAATCACTTTGTCTACTCGGAGCTCAAGGGCGCACGGGCGGATGAGCACTCGGTCTTCGAGCGAGCTCTCAAAGTTGTCGGTTCAGCAATCTCCGGCGCTGAGATACTAGATATCCGCCTGATCGACCCGACTGGGCAGTTCTTGTACTTTTTCCACACTGCCGGCGAGGCCTGGACTCAGGGTGACCCAGACCTTGTCGCGCGCCGGAAGGACAGGAAATTCCCATTGGGGCCTGGGAAGCCCCAGTCCGCAGGAGCCTACGCTGTTCAGCACCGGGATGTGTACGTGATGGAGGACGTCACTCGAGACCCTTACTACAACGAGATCTTTCCGAACACTCGGCGAATGATCATCGCCCCGATCCGGGTGGAAGACGAGATCTACGGCGTACTCGACATCCGAGGTACTGGCCCGAGGCCGTTCCATCGCGACGCCAAGCTCATGGCCGATCTTCTCGGCCGCCAGCTCGGTCTCTATCACTACCTGGGAACGAGTCTTACCCAGCTCAGGAAGGCGGAGAGTAAGCTGAGCGCATCAGTTGATGTGTTGAAGCTGCGACGCAAGAAGGAAGCTCAGACTTTCGAGGACTTCGCTCATCAGTTGAAAGGTTCACTGCACATGGCGCACTGGCGAGCCAGAGCCGCTCTAGATGAAGACCCACTGAGCCCTCGCCACAAGCGAGGCCTGAGAGCGATTCGGGGGCAGTGTGGCAAGGCTCGCCGAGCCACTCACTCGATGGCCTTCTTTGCCGATCTCGTGGCGGAACGCGAGCCTGAGGTGCGTCTGCAGAGACTAGAGACAGGCAATCTAGTTCGGATGTTGATCGAAGCTGCAGACGACCAACAGTCTCTCCTCGATCCAGACCTCAACTTGCGTTTTGATATTGTGAGAGACTCGTTTGGCGTTCTCGGAACAGTTGCGGTGAATGCCGACATAGGACTCTTGGAACAGGCAGTGGGCAATCTACTAGACAACGCGGCGAAGTATAGCCAACCTCGCACAGCAGTTGTCGTCTATGGTGGGCGTACAGGAAGCGATCGATTTCACATCTCTGTCCAGAACAAGGGGCTGCCGATTCGTCCCAGCGAAGTGTCGCGTCTCAAGGAACGCGGGTTTCGAAGTGAAGAGGCCCAGCTTGTAACAGGGGAGGGGTCAGGAATTGGTCTCTGGATTGTGGACCACATCATGCGAGCCCAGGGCGGCGAGCTGATCGTTCAGCCAACTGCTCCTTCGGGGTTGAACGAAGTAAAGCTTGTGCTCCCTGGCAAGTGACTAGGTTTGTGGAGCAGAGAATGAGAGTTGTTTTGGTGGAGGACGACTACCCACAAGGTATGGCTACAAGGGAGGAGATCTTTTCCCTTTTCCCCCAGGCGCAGATTCTGTGGATCAAGTCGGAGTCCGCATTTCGCCTGGCCCTCAGCGACCTGGCAGCAGAACCCCCAGATCTGTTCATCCTCGATGTGATGGTCCGGTGGGCTGGCACAGAGCGACCGATACCAGAGCCACCGATGGAAATCAAGAGGGAGGGCTTCTTCCGGGCAGGTCTCCGGTGTCAGAGGCTACTGGCAGCAGAGCCTCGCCTTCGAAGCGTGCCAGTGTTACTCCTCTCAGTTCTCGAGGAACGAGATCTGTCGCTATCCTTGCGACAGTTGGACCCTGCCATACCGACAGTCCGCTTCTTGCAAAAGGGGAGAGAGAGCGTCGTGGAGGCGATTGAGAAGATTCTCCATGCGCGCTCTTCGAGACCCAACTGAGCCCCGAACCAGCTACGCTGCAAGCGCATGCTCCAGGGCCGCGAGGTTCGCAGGATCGAGGCCGCGGACGAGCTGGAGTTCCTCGAGCACACCGCCTGGGAAGTCCTCTTGCAACAGTTCCTTCCCCACAAGCAGCTGTAGGGCGAACGTAGCTTCTTGCCCCAAAGTTTCTAGAGACCTCGCCAGCAGGAGGATTGACTTTTCGAGAGCCTCCGGGTCCGGTTCCCTGGCGGGCCATCGCTCCACGGAGCTCCGCGCTGCAGCGATCAGGCCTTGGAGCTTGAGCTCGCCAGAGTGGAGGACATCCACGAGGTCCGCTACGGTGTGCTTCAGGCTGGCTTCGGTGGAGTGGTCACTCGCAAAAGGGTTGCTGGAGCGAGTGGCTTCCAGAACCTGAGCGATCGTCTCGACCAGAGCTCGGGCTTCGCTGGGTACATGAACACGCACGGCTTGGCCATCGCAAAGCACTTCAAGGCACTCAACCGCAGCCTGACTCGGGAGCAGGGCAAAGGCGTAGTGCCAGAGGATAGCCTCGTCGTTGCCAGTCCAGAAGAAGAGCCGAGGCAAGCATTCCGTCGCCCAGGCTGGCCAGCTCTGGCGGTGCGCCACCAAGAGCATCTCGAGATCGGGCTGGGCGACGTTGAATACCGCCTGGCAGGTGTTCGCAACGAGAGCGCGAAAGGACTCGCGGCGATCAGGTCGATCGCGGTAGCGGTCCGCTATGAGCCGAAGGCCGTAACCCAGGGCCTCGAGGTCTGGTTGCGCCGGGCGAGCACCTTCCACCAAGGTGTTCCGCAGCCCCCAGAGTCCTCGTTCTGGGTCTCCGGGAAGCCTGGCAGTACCGTCGTCGGCTACCATCGCCAGCCACTCGGACTCAAGGCGGCTGTCTAGCTGGTTCTCCATCAGAGCATCTCGGAGAACAGCTTGGAGCGGAATTCCCAGGTACTGGCCGGAAAGGCCTGCCAGCCGAGCGGGAGTCGAGTAGATCTCGAACAGCGGGCCCGCCAGGGCTTCGGGGCAGCGCAAACCCGCCGCCAGCATCAGTGCGTTGTAGAGCAGATCCTGTTGTCGATGAGCCAGGTCCCTAAGCTCAGGCTGGGCATGGAGCAGTCGAGCCAACCGCTTGGCCAGTTTCAGCTCGGTCTTCTGTCGCTGGCCATCCAGGGGAAGCGCTCGCAGAAGCCAGAGGTAGGGTTCGTCTCCGTCCCCCGACTGAACCGGCAGCCCGTAGCCTTCGAGCAAGTCGGCGAATTCCTCGAGCGACCAGTCTCTTCGGCGGAGGAACGCATCAAGCGCAGCGCGCACTCGCTGAACGCAGTCGGGAATTGCCGGTTCCTGTTCCTGCATGGTGACTCCCCGCCCGAGGCGTGGGGTGGCTCAGTATAACGTGCTGGGCATCCAGCGGTCGATGTGTGCGGGACCGTAGGTATCGGACAACCTCTTGTGGTGTGCCCTTCGTGCGGACAACAGGTCCCCGGAGACTCCTGTTCCGAGTCTCGCGATCGCCCAGCCGGCCCGCCTCCAGTCGGAGATCCTGTAGTCGATCTCGGTATGAAGCCACTCTGGGAGGAGAGGCTCCCGGCGCGAGAAAGAACGCAGGGCCATAGGATGGCCGCCGTCTCGGGCTTCCAGATGGTCGGGCGAAGGGAAGTGGAGGTAGTTCCAGGTTCCCGCATCGAGCAACGTCGGTCGCGCGAGGGTGCCCACTCTGCCCGCTTCGTAGCAAAGCATGACCAGCCAGCGACCGGGAGCCTTCTCCATGCCGAGAACCTCGGCCCAGACCTCTGGAGGCTGGCTCAGGTACGGCTCAAACTGAATCCAGGAGGTCACCCAGGCCGGTTGAAATGGATGCTTTGCGCGGAAGCGAGCCATAAGGGCAAAGAGGGCTCTGAGGAATCGGCTCTGTTCATCGCGGCTCTTGCCGAGGAGGTAGGAATCCAGCCAGGATTCAAGGCTCCTGGCGCCGGTCAAGCTTGGCCTCATGAGCTTCAGCCGTCGGTACAGAGCGTTGCGGGGAGCTTCTCCCGCCCATTTGAGTACGGGCGCGAGCCCATTCAGATCGAGTAACCGGGCCAGGAGAAGCTTCTTGCTCACTCTGCCCCGCGCTGCAAAGCCTCCCAGAACAATGTTGCCGCCGGGCCCGCCGTTAAGGGGCTCGAGAGCAAAGTCAGGGTCATACCTCCTGCGCACTCGGCTCTCGAAGTTCTCTTTCAGCGCATGTCGGAGTTCCCTCGGAGTCCGCGGTTGTTCGCTGGCAAAGCGGAGCAGGCCAGACCGAGCCGGGCTCACCCGATGGTCGTAGCGGATGCTCTCGGCCACGGCCTTGTCCTGATCGTTGCCTCGCGCTGACAACTCGGTGAGCGGGACATCCAACACCCGGCCAGTAGCGTTGTCCAGGCGACCCCAGACCGGCAGTTTCGACAGGTCCGTCCCCATGAGCCTAGAGATACGAATGAGATTGTAACTTCGCATAGAACGCCGTGCAATAGGGCCAAAGCAATGTACTCCATTTGCATGACAACATGACCCCATGCCCCTCTTCCACACCTCCCGCGAGCGCTGGCTTTGGCTCGCGGCCCTGGGGTACACGCTTCTCATCTACAGCACCCTGGTAGTGGCCAAGCAGGCCACGATCTTTCTGCGCGAGCGCAATCTGCTGCGGCTCACGGTGGGGCTGGCGTTCGGGGTGGTGGCCGTGGTGGCGGTGGTGCTGCTCGCCCGGCTGCGCCTTCCGGGGCGAGCGTGGCTCGCGCTTCTCGGCATCGCTCTGGGCTATGCCGCGGTGTTCCCGTTCGCGGTGGCTCCCGAGGAGCGGCTGCATTTGATCGAGTACGGTGGGCTCGCTCTGTTGATCTTCGGGGCGCTCTCGGAGCGTTCTCGGGCGCGGGTCGGCGCCGGCGGCCGGCCCTGGCCGCTCAGGCTCCGCGCCCTGGTGGCGCTGCTCTTGACCTCGCTCTTGGGCTTCGGGGACGAGCTGATCCAGGGCTTGCTGCCATCGCGGGTCTACGACCTGCGCGACGTGGCCTTCAACGCTGCGGCAGCGGCTCTCGCCCTGGCGGCTGCGGGCCTACTCGAGTGGAGCCGGGGAGTTTCTGGAGTGCGCTGAGGTTCAGGCCGCCTGGCGGATCGAGCTGAGGATGGCCGACTGAGTCTGCTCGGTCTCGAAGCGCAGCAGGGCGAGAAACGGCTCTTCGAAAACCACCGCCCAGCCCTGGCCCTCGCTCGCCACCAGGGCGGAACGACAATCGCCCCCTACCGGCGCCCCTTCTGCCCCTTTCGCGAGCAGGCGCCGAGCCTGGTCGGCCAGAGCCTGGGCCTCGAGGAGGGCGAGCTTCTTCTGGCCGTGGGCCGCCACCGGCAGCAGCTCACCCTCCAGCTCGAGAAAGCAGAAGCGAACCGGAACCGCGCCCGAGAGCTCCTCGAACCAGTCCGGCAGGGGGCCGAGGTCCACCACCAGCTCCGGGCAAGCGGCCTGCGCTTCCGCGATCAGCTCGAGAGCCAGGAAGGCGTGACGGGCGTTGATCCGGCCACCAGCCAGGGGGCTCGGGCGCGAGAGCCTGCCCCGGCCCTCGGCGATCGCCCGGGCGAGGGAGCCCAGGGATTCGGCCACGTGGCGCCTCAGGGCGGCTTCGAGCTCGGCCTCATTGATGCCACCGGCGCCGCGCAGCCCTTCGAGAGTGGGGTAGCCCTGGGCCAGGCTGTGCCGACAGAGCTCGCCGAGTCGATGCGGAGAGAGACCGCCCAGCTCGGCCAGCTTCGCCCCCAGCTGGTGGCTGCCTCGGGAGTTGGCCCAGCAGATCCGCTGGTCCTCCACCAAGATCTCGCCGAGCACGGAGTTGCCCGGATCGGCCAGCGCCTGGAAGGCCACCGCCTGGTGCGGCGCGCAGCGCTCGGTGGCCGCCACCACCTCGCAGAGGCTACGCAGAAGCCTCACGCCGGCCACCTTCCAGCTGCCCCAGCTGAGCCGGAGCGAGCTCGAGCACCGCCTCGAAGGCAAAGCGGGCGCAGTAGAGGAAGGTATCGGAGTCGATCTGAGGGGTGGCCACGCTGAGCAGCCCGAGCTTGCCGTCTCCGACGGCCAGCATCTGCCACTCGCCGCCGAGGAGCACCATGTCCCAGATCTTCTGGCTCTGAGCCTCGGGCTCTCCCGTGAGCTCCGAGAACAGCAGGTCCAGGCCCCGCGCGGCCGGCAGGGTGTCTCGCAGCCTGCGCGCGTGGTTGCGCAGGGGCGAGAACCAATCGACTCGCGTGGCGGTGGAAACCAGATGCTCACCGGTCTCGAGATCCAGGAGGCTCACCGCACGGCAGAACGGGCTCACGCTCATCAGGTCTTCCAACAACGGTGCAAGCGCCATATCGCCTCCTAATGCCTCACTTCACGAAAAAGAAATCATATAACATTGATATTGATGCACAGCTAGCGTCACTCCGAAGGGTAGCACGGATCGGTCCCTGTTGGAACATGGTTCTGGGGAAGCTATCGCGAAAAGGGGACTGGCTCCGTCGCAAGCTCATTGGGAGAGCTAACGATGCTTGGCGAGGCCGCGTCGGGGGCGAAGAGTCTCTACGTAGGCCCGTTTTGGACGGCCAGTCTCTCCCGGCGGTACTCCGCCGCCTTCTCGGCCAGCCCGGTTTCGATCAGTTCGGGTACCTCCACTCCCTCGGCTGCCGCCAGCTCCCGGAGGTCCTGGGTGATCTTCATCGAGCAGAACTTGGGGCCGCACATCGAGCAGAAGCGAGCCACCTTGGCTCCCTCCTGGGGCAGCGTCTCGTCGTGGTAGGCGCGGGCGGTTTCCGGGTCGAGGGCGAGGCGGAACTGGTCCTCCCAGCGGAACTCGAAGCGGGCCCGGGAGAGCTCGTCGTCCCAGGCGCGGGCCCCGGGGTGGCCCTTGGCCAGGTCCGCCGCGTGGGCGGCGATCCGGTAGGCGATCAGCCCCTGTTTGACGTCCTCCTTGTTGGGCAGGCCGAGGTGCTCCTTGGGGGTGACGTAGCAAAGCATGGCGGTGCCGTACCAGGCGATCATCGCTGCCCCGATGGCGCTGGTGATGTGGTCGTAGCCAGGGGCGACGTCCGTCACCAGCGGGCCGAGGGTGTAGAACGGCGCCTCGTGGCAGATCCGCTGCTGGCGCTCGACGTTCTCCTGGATCAAGTGCATCGGCACGTGGCCGGGGCCTTCGATCATCACCTGGCAGTGGTGGTGCCAGGCGATCTCGGTGAGCTCGCCCAGGGTGTCGAGCTCGGCGAACTGGGCCTCGTCGTTGGCATCGGCGATCGAACCCGGGCGCAGGCCGTCGCCCAGCGAGAAGGAAACGTCGTACTGGGCCAGCAGCTCGCAGATCTCCTCGAAGCGGGTGTAGAGGAAGCTCTCGCGGTGATGCGCCAGGCACCAGCGGGCCATGATCGAGCCGCCGCGGGAGACGATCCCCGTGACCCTGCGGGCCGCCAGGGGGATATAGGCCAGGCGCACGCCAGCGTGGATGGTGAAGTAATCCACGCCTTGGCGGGCCTGCTCCTCGAGGGTCTCCATGAAGACGTCGAAGTCGAGGTCTTCGGGCTGGCCGCCCACCTTCTCCAGGGCCTGGTAGATCGGCACCGTGCCGATCGGCGCCGTCGAATGGCGCAGGATCGCCTCGCGGGTCTCGTGGATCTGGCGGCCGGTGGAGAGGTCCATCACCGTGTCCGCCCCCCAGCGCAGCGCCCAGCTGAGCTTCTCCACTTCCTCGTCGATCGACGAGGTGGTGGCGGAGTTGCCGATGTTTGCGTTGATCTTCACCCGGAAGCGGCTACCGATCACCATCGGCTCGAGCTCCGGGTGGCAGATGTTGGCCGGGATGATCGCCCGCCCCCGGGCCACTTCGCTGCGCACCAGCTCGGCCTCGAAGCCCTCGCGGCGGGCGATGTGCTCCATCTCCTCGGTGATCACGCCCTGGCGGGCGAAGTAGAGCTGGGTGGGGGTAGCGAGACCGCGGCGGCGGTCGATCCAGGGCTGGCGGAGCAGGGCGGGAGTCACGTCGCCTCCTCGAAGCAGAGGTGGAAGCGGAGGCGAGAGCGGTCCCAAGAAGAAAACGGCTCCAAGCCAAGCCCGCTCGAGAAGCAGGCCGCCACAGCCGCCAACCGAGGTTCGCCGTCCCTCCGCCGGTATGAGCCGGTTCAGGTTCCAAGGGTTTGATCTCAGCTCCAAGCCCACCACGGGCCCGGAACACCCCTCGCGAAGCCGGTAGAAAGAGCCGCCCGGATGCTACGCTGTCCGGAACCCCGGAACAAGGGAGATGGGAGGAGCCCCTGATGAGCGTTCTCTCTCTATGTCGCAGCTGGCTCGATCTCCTCGAGCGGCGCACGTTGGCCCGCTGGCTCCTTCTGGGGGTCCTGTACTTCTTGATGACCGCCCTGGGCCGGCAGAGTGTGGGGCTTCCTGGAGTGCGCTGCGAGGACCCGGGTGCGTTTCTCTCTCGCCGCTACCAGACTCCCATCCTGGCCTTCGAGCTGGCGAGCACTTCGGCGTGCGCGGAGAAGTTCCACGCCGCCTGGAGCCCTCTCGAGCCGCAGGGGCGCAACCAGGTGCTGCTGGATTTTCCCTACATCCTGGCCTATTCGTCCCTGCTCTGGCTGTGCTGCCGGGGAGCTTCGCGGGGGCTGGGCCGTGCGGGCCATGCTCGGCTCGCCCGCTTCGGCGAGCGGCTCGCTCGGGGGCAGCTTCTGGCCGGGGGTTGCGACGTGGTGGAGAACCTCGGCCTGCTCGCTATTCTCGCCGGGGCGACGGCTCAGCCGGTGCCGCTTCTCACCACGGCCTTCTCCCTCGCCAAATGGCTGCTGGTGCTGGCCGGCATCCTCTACTCGCTGGGCGGGGCCTTCGAGTCCACCCAGCGCAGCTAGACGGCCGGGCTGTTAACGCCTCTCGACGCCTCTCCGTTCTGGCAACGGACGACGTTTCAAGGAGATCGAGATGGCGGTGAACCTGGAAGAACTGGCACTGATCGTAGGGATCTTCCTGCTGAGCTCGCTCGGCGTTCTGGTGTGGCGAAGAGCGCTGCGGGCGCGGGCTCAGCTGCAGATGCGGCGGCTGGAAGTGCTGGAGAAGGTGGTGGAGAGGCTGGGCACGGCCGAGGAGTTCGTGGCCCTCGCGCGCACCGAAGAGGGCAAGGAGCTGCTGGCCTCCGGCTCGCCGGCTTGGGATCTGCGCGGGCGGCTGGTGGTTCTCCTCGTTTTGGGAGTGGTACTGCTCGCGGTGGGCGTGGGGCTGCATCTGAACGCGGCGAGCCTCGCCACCGCCAGGCTTCCTCCGGAAGTGACCACGCCGACCCTGGTGGAGGCCATGGCCCAGGATCTGGCGGCCCACCGCGAAGACGCCTCCTGGTGGAGCAATGTCACGATGGCGGTGGGGGTAGGCTTGACCGGCCTTGCCGGGCTGCTGCTGATGCTCGGTGAACGCTGGGGGCTCCTGTCCGGCGCAGGCTCTCGAGCTCGCTCGGCCGAGTAGGGCGATGCCGGAAGCGAACGACCTCGAGGCCTTCTACCAGGCCTACTACGCTTCGCTCTGGGCCTTCCTCGCGCGCGCGAGCGGCGACCCGGCGCTGGCCGAGGACCTTGCCCAGGAGGCGTTCCTGCGCCTCCTGGGCAGCCGTGCCGAGCACTGGCCCTGGGCCACTCGGAGGCCGTACCTCTACCGCATCGGCCTCAACCTGCTGCGAGACCGCCAGCGCCGGGACTGGCGCGAGGCCCCGCTCGAAGCCGTGGCCGAGCCGGCCGCTCCGGCGCCGGGGCTCTCGCTTCTCGGACGCGGCCTGG
>CALMKX010000185.1 GCA_937867335.1 uncultured Acidobacteriota bacterium | reverse complement strand
CCGGACCCAGGCCCTTCACGTTGCCCGTGAAGGCGTCCTTGAGGAGGTCCTGGCCGGCTCCGTACAGACCCTGCTCCTTGGCCACGCGCGTGCCCGCGACGAAGGCGTCCCAAGCCAGACGGTGGATGCGCTCGTCGCCGACGCCGCGCTCGTGCGTCATCAGGATCGCGATGTCGTCGCCCGTCGAGCCGACGTGATGGTCGACGAGCAGACCGGCCTGCGCGCGGTGCTCGACTGGGAGCTCGCGCACAAGGGCGATCCGCTCGAGGATCTCGGCTGGCTGTGCGTGCGCTCGTGGCGCTTCGGGCGCGACGACCTGCCGCTCGGCGGCATCGGCACGCGCGAGCAGCTCTGCGCGGCGTACGAGCGCGCCTCGGGGCGCGCCGTCGATCGCGAGGCGGTGCGCTTCTGGGAGGTCTACGGAAACCTGCGCTGGGGCGTGTTCACGCTGGTGCAGGTGCGCGGCTTCCTCGACGGCGTCGTGCCGAGCGTCGAGCTCGCGAGCATCGGGCGCCGCGCGGCGGAGACCGAGTGGGAGCTGCTCAACCTGATCGAGGGGAGGGCCTACTGATGCAGGACCGGCCGACGGTGCACGAGCTGCTCTCCGCGGTGCAGCGCTTCCTCGACGAGGAGATCGTGCCGGCGACCGAGGGACGGCGTCAGTTCCTCGCGCGCGTCTCGGCGAACGTGCTGCGCACGCTCGACCGCGAGCTCGAGAGCGAGGAGCGCCACGCCGCCGCCGAGTGGACGTCGCTCGACGCGCTGCTCGTCGCTGAGCCAGCGCCTGCGACGGCGGTGGAGCGGCGCACCGGCCTCCTGCGGCGCAACGAGGAGCTGTGCGAGCGCATCCGGAGCGGCGCGCTCGACTCCGGCGACGGCCTCGACGCGCGTTTGCTCGAACACGTGCGGCGGACGGTGCGCGACAAGCTCGCGGTCACGAACCCCGCGTGGCTCGAGGCGGACGCGAAGCGCGCGCCGCGTGGGTGAGCGGGTCGCGGACGGGCGGTCGCTCGCGCGGCACGTGGCTGGAACGGCCTTTGCGTCCCTGATACGCTCGATGTTTCGAACCGCATCAAAGGAGCGCGTGATGTCCGCAGTTCAGGAAGTGACCGACGCCAACTTCGACGCCGAGGTGTTGCAGTCCGCGACACCGGTCCTGATCGATTTCTGGGCGCCGTGGTGCGGGCCGTGCCGCGCGATCGCTCCCGTGGTCGACGAGCTCGCCAAGGAGTACGCGGGCAAGCTCAAGGTCGTCAAGATGAACGTCGACGACAACCCGCAGACCCCGGGCCGCTTCGGCGTGCGCGGCATCCCGAACCTGATCGTCTTCAAGGGCGGCAAGGTGCACGAGCAGATCGTCGGTGCGGTGCCGAAGGCGCGCTTGACGCAGGCGGTCCAGAGCGCCGTCGCCTGAGTGAAAGGCGCCGGGTCGGGCGCGCGCTGCCCGCGCCCCGACCCGCGTTCACCTCACCAGGTCCCCTGGTTCGGCATCGACTTCCACGGCTCGGCCGGAGCGAGCGGCCGGCCCTTCTGCAGGAGCTCGATGGAGATGCCGTCGGGCGAGCGGACGAACGCCATGTACCCGTCGCGCGGCGGGCGGTTGATCGTCACGCCGGCCGCCTGGAGCCTGGCGCAGGTCGCGTAGATGTCCTCGACCGCGTAGGCGAGGTGGCCGAAGTTGCGGCCGCCGCCGAGCACCTCCGGGTCCCAGTTGTGCGTCAGCTCCACCTGGGCTTCGGAGTCGCCCGGTGCGGCGAGGAAGACGAGGGTGAAGCGGCCGCCCTCGTTGTCGTAGCGGCGCAGCTCCTCGAGCCCGAGCTTCTTCACCCAGAAGTCGAGCGAAGCGTCGAGGTCGCTCACGCGCACCATCGTGTGCAGGTACTTCATCGTCATCCGCCTCCTACTCGAGGAACTCGGCCGCTCGATGGCTGAATCGCCACGCGCCGTCCTCGAAGCGGAGCGTGTCGCGGTATCGGCCCACGAGCTGGATCGCCCATCCCGAGTCGCCCTTCAACAGGAAGACGACGTCGCTGACCGCGGTGACCTCGCGCCCGGAGACCAATGCGCGGGCGCGGCTGATTGCCGCCTACACGCGGCATATCGGCGCGCCGGTGCGCACGTGGTCCATGATGCGGCCCAGGTCGACACCTCACCCGGCGTGGTGCTCACCGCCCTGGAACTGGAACCGCTGTTCGCGCAGGGCGAGTGCGACCATTACGACTTCCTGGGCGGATTCTTGTCCAACAAGCGCGGCTGGTCCACGGGATCGCAGCACACCACCGCCCTGTTCGGCGATCGGCTCTCCGTACGATCGCTGATCTTTCACCTGCTGTACTTCCACCTCAAACCCCTGCTGCGGCGCCTGCTGGAACGCTCGGGCCATTTGCAGCAGGTGAGCAATGCCTTGAAGAAATTCCGCCGCTCGCGCAAACCGCCGCCGGTGGAGGTTTGAATGTCCGGCGCCCGCACCTTCAGCAGCGGTTCGCTTACCGCCACGGTGTATACCGACGGGGCCGACCTCGCTGCGTTACAGGCGGATTGGCTGCGCCTGGCGGAGCAATCGCCCGAACTCACTCCCTGGCAGCAATGGGACTTCGCCGCCGCTTGGTGGCCCACCATCGGCGCACATCCAGAGGCGCCGGGCCGTCGCGAACTGCGTCTCATCCTGGTTCGGGATGCGCGCGCTCCGGTGCTGCTGCTGCCGCTGCAGTTGAGCCGGCGCGGCCGTTTCGGCATGCGCTGGCTGGAACCCTTGGGGATGCCGGACGACATTCATCGGCCCAGGTTCGGCCTGGGTGCGCTGAACCCGGAGGCGTACGCCTGTGCGCTGCGTGCCATCGACTCGCGCCGCGGCGAATGGGATGGGCTGCGCATCGATGAAAAGAGTTCCGACGATGCGGAGCTTGCGCTGCTATCCGAGCTGATACGCGCGCTGGGCTGGCGCGAGCGGCGTGCACGGCTCCATCCCTGCCCGTATCTGCGCATCGGTCGCGGCTGGACCGAGTACCTCGCGGGACGCTCGCCCAAGCTGCGCAAGAATCTGAATACCGGGCGACGCAAGCTCCAGGCGCAGGGCACCAAGCGAGTGTCGTCCAAGGAGCTGGCCGGCCGCTTCAACCTCTCGGCGACCCAGATCCGCAAGGACCTCGCCCATTTCGGCGAGTTCGGCATCCGCGGCGTTGGCTACGACGTAGACCAACTGGCGGCCTCCCTCACTTCCCTGCTCGGCCTCGAGCGGCGGCGCGCGATCGTGGTGGTGGGCATGGGCAACCTCGGCAGCGCCCTCGCCCGCTACCTGGGCTTCAACTCCGGTGCTTTTGTGGTGGTGGCCGGTGTGGATCGCAGCCCGGCCGTGGTGGGCAAGAAGATCGGCTCGTTGGTGGTGCGCTCCAGCCTCGAGCTCGATCGCGTGGTGCGGGAATCGGGCGCCGAGATCGGCGTCCTCGCCGTGCCGGCCGAGGCGGCCCAGGAGAACTACGACGCCCTGGTGAAGGCCGGCGTTCGCGGCGTGTTGAGCTTCTCTCCGGCGCGCCTGAAGCAGCACCCCGAGGTGCCGGTCAAGGAAGTCGACCTGCGAGTGCACCTCGAGGAGCTGGCCTTCTTCCTGCCCCGCTGAGCCGCTTCGCCCCAGGGTTCCTCAGCCGCCGGCCAAAGCGCCGATCACCAGATAAGGCTCCGTGCCGCGAGCGATCGGTTCCGGAAGCAGTGCGTCCGGCGGCTCGTGGGAGAGGTCCTCGCCGCAGGCGAAGAAACGCAGGAAGTCCCGGCGCTTGCGAGTGATGGGGTCGCGGATGGTGCCTCTGAGCATGGGGTAGCGAGCCTCGAGGGCGTCGAGCACGCACGCCTGGGTGACCGGGCCGGCGACCTCGAGCTCCACTTCTCCCCCGACCCGGGCGAGGGTCTTGAGATGCGCCGGCAGCACCACCCGGATCACGGCAGCACCTGCACCTCGACCGACAGCACCGGCGGCAGATCCCGCACGATGGGTTCCCAACTGTCGCCCGAATCCGCCGAGCCGTAGACCTGGCCGCCGGTGGTGCCGAAGTAGACGCCGCAGGGCTCGAGAGAATCGACCGCCATGGCGCTGCGCAGAATGTTCACGTAGCAGTCCTTCTGCGGCAGGCCCCGGGTGAGCGCCTCCCACTCTCCCCCACCCTTGCGGCTGCGGTAGACCCGCAGCTTGCCCTCGGGCGGGAAGTGCTCGGAGTCGCTCTTGATCGGCACCACGTACACCGTCTCCGGCTCGTGGGCATGGACGGCGATCGGGAAGCCGAAGTCGGTCGGCAGATCGCCGCTCACCTCGTGCCAGGACTCGCCGGCGTCGTCGCTTCGCATCACATCCCAGTGCTTCTGCATGAACAGCACGTCGGGGCGCGAGGGGTGCAGGGCCAGGCCGTGCACGCAATGGCCCACTTCGGCGTCCGGGTCGGGCAGGTTGAAGGGCGACTTCAGGCCCCGGTTTATGGGCCGCCAGGTGGCCCCGCCATCGTCCGTGCGGAACACGCCGGCCGCCGAGATGGCGATGAAGATCCGCTGAGGCTTGCCCGGGTCGAGCAGGATCGTATGCAGGCACATGCCGCCGGCGCCGGGTTGCCAGTACTTGCCCGAGCCCTGCTCCCGGAGGCCGGAAAGCTCCTGCCAGGTCGCGCCGCCGTCGCTGGTGCGGAAAAGCGCGGCATCCTCCACTCCGGCGTAGACCCAGTCTGGATCGGTGAACGAAGGCTGGAACTGCCAGACCCGCTTGAACTCCCAGGGATGGGCAGTGCCGTCGTACCACTGGTGAGTGCCCGGCACGCCGTCGTAGAGGAACTGGTTGCCCACGGTATCCCAGCTCTTGCCGCCATCGTTCGAGCGTTGGATCACCTGGCCGAACCAGCCCGAGGACTGCGAGGCGTAGATGCGATCCGGATCGGCCGGAGAGCCCTTGACGTGGTAGATCTCCCAGCCCGCGAAATGGGGGCCCGCCACCTCCCAGCTCTTGCGCGCCCCGTCCGAAGTCAACACGAAGGCACCCTTCTTCGTCCCGACCAACAGCCGCACACGGCTCATTGCTGTCTCCTTCCTGCCCAGAGGGAGCATTCTGCCTCAACTCCGAGCTCAAGGCGAAGCCGGAGGTTGGAGGCCAACCCTAGCTCGTCGCCGATGGCGACATTCCTCGATCATTTCTGATATATCCTGTTGAGATGACTGGCCGCGAAGTGATTGCCAAGCTGAAAGCCGCGGGCTGACAACTTGAGCGAGTTCAGGGAAGCCACCACATCTTGGTGAAGGACGGGCGGGCGATACCGGTTCCGGTTCATGGCAACCGAGATCTTGGAGCCGGTCTTCTCGCTGCCATTCAGAGACAGGCCGGAATCCGGCTGAAATGAGGCGAACCATGGAAATCCGCTATCCCGCCAAGATCCAGCGCGACTCGAGCGGTCGGTTCTTGGTCGAATTCGTGGACCTCCCCGACACCTTTACGGAAGGTGAGACTTGGGAGGAAGCTCTGTTCAATGCCACGGAGGTACTCTCCGCCATGCTGGCCTTGCGCCTCGACAAGGGCTTCGAGATCCCTGGTCCTTCGAGCAACGTGGAAGGAGTCCAGTACATCGCTCCGGACGCTCGTACGCAGGCGGCCATGCTGGTCCGCCTTGCCCGGGGCGAGCGCAGCCTCTCGGACCTGGCCCGAGCTCTCGAGACCTCTTGGCCTGCCGCGCGTCGGCTTGAAGACCCCAAGCATTGGCCGTCGCTCAAGAGTCTCGAACGTGCTGCGGCGGCTTTGGGCAAGCGATTGGTCCTAGTTCTCGAATGATCCGTGGCAGAGACAACCGACTACTAGGAAGAGTTGACCCGGGAGAGGCCTCCTTGCCCCGACTCAAGGTTCAACACGAGCTGGTTCGAGGCGAAGCAGCGGTCGAGAGCTGGTAGATCGTGATCGCCGACTCGCCGTAGATCCGCGGCTCTCCTTGCCTCTCGAGGGCGGCGGTGCGTTCGGGGAGCCGGGTCCGCGAGGAGTGCTCGAGGGCGAGCTCTCCCTCGTCGGCAAGCAGCGGTGCGGCGTTTTCGAGCAGGATCTCGTAGTCGGCGAAGTCGTAGGGCGGGTCGGCGAAGACGAGTTCGAAGCTCCCGCCTTCGCGTTGCGCGAGCCGAAGCAAGTCCCTGGGCAAGTCCGCTCGCCGCGCTTCGATGGTCTCTGCGAGGTCCAGCTTGCTGAGATTGCCCTTGAGAACGGCCAGAGACCGCGGGCTCGCCTCCAGGCAGAGGGCGCGGCGGGCGCCCCGGCTCACGGCTTCGATGCCGAAGGCGCCGCTGCCGGCGAACAGGTCCAGCACAGCAGTGCCCTCGAAACGGTGCTGCCAGACGGCCGCCAGCGCCTCGCGCACCCGGCCGGAAGTGGGGCGGATCCCCGGTGGCACGGCGAGGGAGCGACCCCGCAGGCGACCGCCGATCACCCGCAGGGAGCTTGGGTGAGCGCGCGCCAAGGCGGGCTACTCGGGCTTCTCGGCCAGGACCGCGGCGAATTCCATGCCCAGCTGGCTCAGGTTCACGTAGAGCGTGATCGGCTGGTCCATGCCTTCGAGCTCGACGCCTTGCTTGTCCACGGTGAAAGCCACGATGCGGTAGCGCCCGCCATCCTGCCGCTCGAGGATGTCGCCGCGGTGGGGCGTGTAGTTGGCCGGCAGATGCCTCTGCTCGAGAAGAGCCCGCGAGGAGAGCTCCCGGGCGATCGCCACCAGCCTCGAAAGGGCCAGGGAGAGGCTGCCGAACTGGTCGTACTCGAAGGACCGCTGGGCCCGGCCTGGCTGCGAGAGGATCAGCTCGCAGCGCTCGATCCAGTCGCCTTGCGGAGCGGCCACGCTAGAGTCGGTCTCGGAGAGGTCCTCTGCCCCGAGTCGGGCGAGGTAGCTCTTGAGCTCGTCCGGGGCGAGCTCGGCCAGGCGCAGCTTCTCGCCGTCCGGGGACTTCTCGCGCACTCGCACCGTGCCACTGGCGTAGAGATCGAGCTCGCGCTCGGCGATCTCGCTGCGGCAGAGCTGGGTGAGCACGATCGTGCGGCGAGGATCGGCCGGCCGTGAGGGAGCGCTCTCGGCCCCCGGTTCCTGGCCGAGGGCGGCGGTGGCCGCGAGCAGCAGAGCCAGAGCCCAGGGGGAGAAGCGAGGAAGCTGCTTGGGCATGGGCAGAACTCCGGCCTCAGGAAAGACCCGCCACTCGCAAGGCGAAGGAGAGCTCTTCGCCGCTGGGGATCAGGCCATCGAGACGGGCTCGGCGGACGGCCCGGAGCACCCGGCCCACCTCCGGACCCGGTGCCAGGCCCCAGCGCACCAGGTCGGCACCCTTCAAGTCGAGCTCGATCCGGCGTAGCTGGCGCACGTAGAGATCCACCCAGCCGCGCTCGGTGCCCCCTTCGGCGAACAGCAGCACGAGCTCCTCCTCGCCGAGAGCGTCGAGACTCTCGGCCACCTCGAAAGGTCGACTGCGCGGCGCGGAGCACACCTGGCGTGCCGCGTTGCGGGCAGCCTCCTCGCCCACCACGGCCTGGCGATCGTCCCCCGCGAGGCCCAGTCGATCGGCGATCGCCTCTCGCTGATGCGCCGGGAGGGGAGCGGCCAGAGCCGCCACCAGCAGCCGCCAGGCCGAGAGCGGTCGCCGATCGAGGCGCTCGCGGCGGAACTGCTCGAAGCCGGCCCAGACCTCTCGCAGCCTCTGGCGCTGGCTGGCCCGATACTGGAGGTCCGGGTGCAGAACCGAGAGCAGTCCCAGTTCGGCCAGGCGATCCACGGCCGCGAGGCCGAGGCCGGGCTCGCTCAGAAGCTTCACCAGCTCGTGGCGGAGCCGATCCGCGGAGAGGCGAGCGAAGACTCCGGCGGCGAGGGCGCTCTCGACCTGCCTCGACGCTTCGGGCGAGAGCCTCAGGCCGAGAGTGAGCTCGAAGCGCAGGCCGCGGAGGATGCGGGTCGGGTCGTCGAAGAAGGACAGGCTGTGGAAGGTGCGCAGCTGTCGGGAGGCGAGGTCCTTCTGTCCGCCCACGAGATCGATCAGCTCCAGGCCTTCGCCGGGGTAGAGGCGGATCGCCAGGGCGTTGAGGGTGAAGTCGCGGCGGCGGAGGTCCTCGGCCAGGCTCGCGGCTCGCACTTTGGGCAGGGCCGCCGGAGCCTCGTAGGACTCGCAGCGCGCAGAAGCAAGGTCGATGCGCGCCCGGGTGCCGAGCTTCAGCGTTGCGGTCAAGAACTCCGGATGTTCGACCAGCTCGGCTTCGAGCTCCACCGCCAGCTGCGCCGCGAGCAGGCTGACTCGACCGTCCACCAGAAGGTCGAGATCCCGCACCGACCTGCCCAGGAGCAGGTCCCGGACCGGCCCCCCCACCAGGTAGATCGGCACCCGGCAGCGCGCCGCGATCTGGCGGATGGACCAGAGCCGCGCCAGGAGTTCCGGAGAGACCAGCCGCTCGAGGGCCGGGCGAAGATCCCCACCGGGCAGGAGCGGCCGCTCGGCGTCTGCCGGGGAGAAAGGCTGCGCGTCCGCCTCGCCGGCCAGCCTGGCGAGGAGCCGCTGGGGGGTGATCCACGACGGCGGCCGAGCGGGCTCGTTGCCCTGCACCAGGAGGAAGGGAGTGCCGGGCCTCGACAGCCGCCGCTCGAGCTCGGCGAGCGAGGCATTCGGCGAAACCCACTCGAGCTCGCCGCTCATCACCCTCGACACCGGCTGCTCGCCGAGCTGGTGGTCGAGAGCAGCATCCAGAGTGCTCAAGCTCAGCTGGCCGGAGGCCCCCTGGCTGCCCACTACCAGCGCCGCCGGTTGCTGCCGGAGCTGGAGGCGCTTCCGGGCCTCGGCCACGGAGACGGATTCCTCCAGGGCGAAAGGCGGCTCGGCGCAGGCCGCCGCCACCTGCCCCTTGCCGGGCAAGTGCGAGAGCAGCGCAGCGAGCAGGCTGGAACGCACTTCGCCTTCGTCCACGCCGGCGAGGAGCGCACTCACCGCGTTGCCGTCGCCCACGGCACCGAGCTCGGCCAGCGCCCGTGCGAGGCCGAGCTGGGCCACCCGGGAATAGGCCAGGTAGCGCAGCCCGTCGTCCTGGGTGACCAGCACCAGGAGCACGTCGAGGCGGAAGAGCTCGGCGATCCGGCCCAGGAGGGGATCACGCGGACCGGACGGCCCCTCCTCGGCGAGCGATACGGTGCCCAGCCGCCACCCTTCGAGCTCCTCGATGGCGAGCGCGTGGATCATCTCCTCGGCCAACCGGAAGCCGAGGGCATCGCCGCCCGAGAAAAGAGTCTCGCGCAGAGCCGAAAGCTCCGCCCTCTGGGTGAGCAGCCAAGCCGCGGCCTCGAGATCTCGCGCCGAGGTGGCGGAGGCCACCAGCCCACGGGTGCCGGCGTGGATGCCGGCCAGGAGCAGCGTGGCCTCGCCGGGTTCGAGCCGGATGCCGGCTTCGCGCAGGGCCTCGCAGACCAGGGTCGAGGTGGCACCCACCGCGGGGTCCAGCCTGCCGGTGAGAAAAGGCAGGTCGCGGGGGCTCGAAGGATGGTGATCGAAGGCCACCAGCTCCACTGCGTGGCCGGGGATCAGCCAGCTCGCGGGGATTCCCAATTGGTCGGCGCGCCGACATCCGCAAAGGATCATGCGCGAAAGCCGCCCGGGATCGAGCGACGTGGGCTCCAGGGCGCCGCGGGGCAGGAGCTCGGCTTCGATCGCCCGGCGCACGGCCGGCGAGCGGTAGTCGGGAGGAAAGAAGCGGGCCTGGGGGAAGAGCCGGAGCGCGGCGACGCCGGCGGCAAAGCCGTCGAGGTCGGCCCGCGCGCGGGTGACGATCAGCTCCATGGCACCTCGTCGGGAGATCCAGGCTCGCTCGCCGCCGGAGCCGGCGAGAACGGCTGAGCCCGCTGGCGGAGAGCCCCTTGCCCCAGCAGGCTCTCGACCGAGGAGAGCAGCTGCTGGTCGAGGTCGATCTTGAACGAGTCGCGAGGAGTGACGGTCACCGTGCGGTCGTCGAGCTTGACCAGGATGCGCACCGGCACCGTGCCGGGGTACTCGGCCAGGAGGTCGCGCAGCTCGAGCATTCGACGCTGGGGAGTCTCGGCCCCGAGCAGCAGATCCACGGCCGTCACCGCTTGCTTCTGGATTCGCGCCAGCGGCGTCACTTCCTCGGCGGAGATCTCCGCCTCGCTGCCCCGGGCGCGCACCGTTCCCTTCACCAGGAGAACGGCTTCATCCTCCACCAGGGCTCCGAACTGCGCGAGCTGGCTGGCGAAGAGCATCACCGGAATCTGCCCGCGCAGGTCCTCGAGCACGAAGCGGCCCATGAAACGGCCGGCGTTGGGCCCCATCTTGATCTTGGTGCGCCGAAAAGCGCTCACCAGGCCGCCCACGGTGACGCTCTGCCCGTCGAGGCCTTCCTTGATCTCGTCGTTGGTGTGGGTGACGAAGCGGCTGAGAATCGCTTCGTGCTCGGCGAGGGGGTTGCCGCTCAAGTAGAAGCCGAGCACTTCTTTTTCGTTGCGCAGGCGTTCGGTCTCCGGCCAGGGCGGCACGCTCGCGTCGGCCTGCGGAGCCAGGCTCGCCGCCTGGCCGAACAGGCTGCCCTGGCCCTCCTCCTGCTCTCGCCGTCGCCGCTGGGCGAGTTCGAGAAGATCATCGAGGCCGCTCCACAGCGCCGCGCGATGATCTCCCAGGCTGTCGAAGGCTCCCGCCTTGATCAGGCACTCGAAAACCTTGCGATTGAGCGCCTTCAAGTCCACCTCGCAGATCAGGCTGCCGAAGCTCGAGAAGCGGCGAACGCGCCTTCGCGTGGCCATCACCGCTTCGATCGCACCCTCCCCCACTCCCTTCACCGCCCCGAGCCCGAAGCGGATGTGCGGGCCGTCCACGGTGAACATCCACTCGCTGGCGTTGATATCCGGCTGGAGCACGGTGATGCCCATCTGCTGGCATTCCCGCACGTATTTGGCGATCTCGTCGCTCGAAGAAAGCTCCGAGTTGAGCATCGCCGTCATGAAAGCCACCGGGTAATGAGCCTTGAGGTAGGCCGTTTGATAGGCCAGCATGGCGTAGGCCACGCTATGGCTCTTGTTGAAGCCGTAGCCGGCGAAAGGCTCGATGTAGTCCCACAGCTCCTGAGCTTTCTCCCGGCTCTTGCCCAGCCGCTCCGCCCCGGCCAGGAACTTCTCCTTCTGCTCGGCCATCACTTCGGCCTTCTTCTTGCCCATGGCCTTGCGCAGCACATCGGCCTCGGCCATGCTGAAACCCGCCACGGCCACGGCGATCTGCATCACCTGCTCCTGGTAGACGATCACGCCGTAGGTCTCTTCGAGAATCGACCGCGTCTCCGGTAGGATGTAGCGCACCTTCTTCTTGCCCAGCTTGCGCTGGATGTATTCCTCCACCATGCCCACGGACAGGGCGCCCGGGCGATAGAGCGCGTTGAACGCCGCCAGATCCTCGAACTTCGAAGGCTGGGCACGGCGCAGCAGATCCTTCATGCCGCGAGATTCGAACTGGAAGATGCCGTCCGTGCGCCCTTCGCAGAACAGCCGGAAGACCTCCGCATCATCGAGCGGCAGCTGCGCGAGATCGATCGCCACACCCTGACCGGCCAGGATCTCCACGCTGTCGTAGATCACCGTCAGCGTGCGCAGCCCCAGGAAGTCCATCTTGAGTAGCCCCAGGCCCTCGATGATGTCCTTGTCCCATTGGGTCATCACTTCGTCTTTGGAGCTCTTGTAGATCGGTACCAGCTCCTCGAGTGGCCGCGGCGCGATCACCACGCCGGCGGCGTGCACCGAGGCATGGCGGGTCAGGCCCTCGAGGCGGCTGCCGACATCGATGATCTGGGCCACCTCCGGGTCTTTCGCCGCTTCCGCCTTGAGGGCATCGACTTCTCTCGCCGCCTCGGCCAGGGACTTGGTCATGTCCGGCACCAGCTTGGCGATGCGATCCACCTTGGCGTAGGGCACGCCCATCACCCGGCCGACGTCGCGGATCGCCGCTTTCGCCGCCAGGGTTCCGAAGGTGATGATCTGCGCCACGTGGTCCCGGCCGTACTTCTCGGCCACGTACTGGATTACCTCGCCGCGACGGCGCATGCAGAAGTCGATGTCGATGTCCGGCATGCTGATGCGATCCGGGTTCAAGAACCGCTCGAATAGCAAGCTGTACTCGAGAGGGTCGATGTCCGTTATGCGCAGCGCATAGGAAACCAGCGAGCCCGCGGCCGAGCCTCGGCCCGGGCCTACCGGAATGCCCTGCTCGCGAGAATGGCGGATGAAATCCCACACCACCAGGAAGTAGCCCGCGAAGCCCATCTTCTTGATCACTTCGATCTCGAAGGCGAGCCGCTCGAGGTAGACGGCCTGACCCCGCTGGCCGAAAGTGCTCGAACCCCTACGCCCGAGCTCCTCGAAGCGCTCGGCCAGGCCCTCGCGGGTCACTTTCTCGAAGTAGGACTCCAGGCTTTCACCCTGCGGCACGGGGAATTGCGGCAGGTGGAACTCGCCGCCCGGGATCACCAGATCACAGGCTTCGGCCACGGCGAGGGTGTTTTCGAGCGCCTGCGGCACGTCCGAGAAGAGGGCGAACATCTCGTCCGCGCTCTTCAAATAGAAATGGTTCGAGGCGTACTTGAGGCGATCGGTGTCGGCCAGGGTCTTCTGGGTGCCGATGCAGAGCAGCACGTCGTGGGCGAAGTGATCTTGCTGGTGCAGGTAGTGGCAGTCGTTGCTGGCGATCAGCGGAATGCCGGTGCGCTGCGAAAGCCGCTTCAATCGCTCGGCGAGGAATTGCTGTTCGGCGATGCCGTGGTCCTGGATCTCGAGATAGTAACCGCCAGGCCCGAAGAGGTCGCGGTATTCGCAGGCCAGGGCTTCGGCCCGATCTTCCTGGCCGGAGACCACCGTTTCCGCGAGCTCGCCCTTCAAGCAGGCCGAAAGGCAGATCAAGCCCTCGCTGTGGGCCCGCAGCAGCTCCTTGTCGATCCTCGGCTTGTAGTAGAAGCCCTCGAGGTAGGCGCGGGAGGAGAGCCTGAGCAGGTTCTGATAACCCGTGTAGTTCTTGGCCAGGAGCACCAGGTGGTTGCTCGAGCCGCGGCCGGGCGTGCGATCGTGCCGGCTGCCCATGGCCACGTAGGCCTCCATGCCCACGATCGCCTTGACGCCGTGTTTCTTGCCCTGGTTGTAGAAGTCGATCGCGCCGAAAAGGTTGCCATGATCGGTCAGGGCCAGAGCCGGCATGCCGAGCTCGCGGGCCCGTTCGAAAAGGTCGCTGATCCGGTTCGCGCCGTCGAGCAAGCTGTACTGGCTGTGTAGATGGAGATGCGCGAACTCGGCCACGACCGCTCCTCTCCCTAGCTTTCGGCGCCGGAAGATCCGGCGCTCGCATGCTTGGCCGCCACCATCCGATTCGCCAGCACGATGTAGTTGAGCCCGGAAAGGATGGTCAGGCCCGCCACCACGTAGAGCCCTCCCAGGCTCACGGGCTCGAGCCCCGGGGCGATGCCGGCGATGAGCACCAGGAGCACGGCGATCACCTGGGCCGCCGTGGTGATCTTGCTGATCGTCGCCGGCGGGAAATTGGTGATGCCCAGCGCCAGATAGAAGACCAAGGAGACCACCACGATCACCAGATCCCGAGCGATCACCAGCACCGTGACCCAGAAAGGAATCCGCGCCGAGCTCGCCACACTCGCGAGCGAGAGGCTGAGATAGGCGGAGATCAAGAGCAGTTTGTCCGCCATCGGATCGAGATAGGCCCCGAGCCGGGATTGCTGGTGCCAGAAGCGTGCGATCAAGCCATCGAAGAGGTCGGTGATGCCGGCGATCAAGAACACTGCCAGCGCCTGCCAGGGTTTGCCGTCGGTCACCGCGATGATGAACACCGGCACCAGGCCCATGCGCAGGATCGACAAGAGATTGGGGACGGTGAGGCTCATCATCGGTGCAAGCTCTGGCGAATCAGCTCGATCATGCCCTCGCCGGAGATCCCCTCGGCGGCGAGGCAGTCCGGAACGTCCCTCAGCCAACCGCAGCGCGCCGCGGCCTGGCAGAGCCCTTCTTTGCCCGCCGCGTCGGCCGGCACGGCGCAGGCCTGTCCGGCGAGCCCGGCCGTCGAGGCCCGCAG
>CALMKX010000184.1 GCA_937867335.1 uncultured Acidobacteriota bacterium | reverse complement strand
GCGTGCAACGTGTCTCTGGCTCACGGCTCTGGCCCTGGTGGCGGCAGTGCCGGCTTTCGCGGCCGATTCGGTCATCCAGAGTGGCGTCGATCTCTGGACCACCTCTTCCGACGGCTCGACCTTTGTCGACTTCTCGAAGACGCCGATTCCGGCTGGCTTCTTCTGCCCCGGCTCGGCCCCTTTCACCAGCCTGGTCGCCTTCGGTGGAGTGCCACTCGTGAGCAACAAGCAGGGCTTCTTGGGGGACACCGTGGTTCAGCGGTTGGACGATGCGGTGTTCGACGCGAGCGGCGTCGCCACCACGCGGCTGCAGGTACGTGCCCTTTCTCTGAGAAGCCTGGCGGCGCTCCGAACCGAGTGCGGGAGTTATTCCATTTCGGCGAAGCTGGAGGGCGTGCAGCCGATCACTCGCATGACCATCGTGCGCGAGAACGAGGCCGGCGGCACCTACAGCGCACCGTTGCAACTGAACGTGGCGCTTACCTTCCGGCGCCTGGGAACGCAGGTCCAGCCGCCGCTGCAGCTCGCGCTTCCTGTGCGTTTCGGGCCCGCCGAAGGCGCCCGCTGGACCCGGCGGCAGGAGACCGACCGCCCGTCGTTGATCCTGCTCGACACCAACAACGATCGCCTCACCGACACCTACTTCAAGATGACTCCGAACTTCCTGCCGGGTGGTTCGGGCCCGGGGGCCGTGCTTCGGAGCTGTCATACCGATCCCGCCACTGGCGAAGAGCACTGCGTGGACCCGGAGCCTACCTGCGGCCGCTACGCATGCTGAGCCCCTCCGGCCCGTGAGGCGGCGCATTCGCCGCTTCCGGGCTCGACCCCGCCTCGGGTGCGTCCTAGAAAGGGCCGCACCCGGGGCAGCGACCTTCCCCTTGGAACCTCTGCGAAACGCTCCGCCTCAAACGCAGATGGCCCGACTCAGCCACTGCCGGGCCTCCTGGCCGTAGCGTTTCACCGTGGCGATCGAGATGCCGCAGAGGGAGGCCGTTTCCTGAGTCGAGAGCCCCTGGAGGAAGCGATGGAAGAACACCCGAGCGAGCAGCGGGCTGTGCTTTCCGAGCTTGCCGAGGGCGTGGCGGAGGGCCAGCTCCTGCCCTCCACAGGAGGCCAAGCCATCGGCGTCGCAGAGGGGGATCGGCGTGGCGCCGTTGCCGCGCTTCTGGCGGTCGCGAGTGCGGGCGCGGTCGATCAGGACCTGCTTCATCATGCGGGCGCTCACCCCGAGGAAGTGATCCGGGCTTTCCCAGCTCGGCATCTCGAGACAACGCAGACGCAAGTAGAGCTCGCTCACCAGGGCTGCCGGTTCGGAGTCCAGACTGCCACGTTCACGACGCAGGAGCGCTTGGGCCCGCAGCAGCAAGTCGCCCCAGAACAAGCCCACCAGCTCGTCCAGCGTTTGAGCATGACGAGCCGTCTCTGAGCGACCGGCGCGATGGCCGGCCTGTACCTCCGGCCGCCGAGCCGGGCCCGCGCCGCGCGAAGGAAGTCTCCTTGCGTGTAGCATAGCTAGATAATAGAATAACATGTCAATATCAATCTCTAGCTAGTAGCACGCAGAAGCTCGATGCAGCTTCGCTGCGAGCGAGGCATCACAGGGGGAGGATGACTGCCTGGGTGAGGGAAATCGGCCCGGCCGCGCTGGAGCCTGCGCGGCCGGATCTAGAGGGAGGGGAGGCTAGTCCTTGAGGATGAAAGTGACCTTCATCACCACCCGGTACTCGACGATCTTGCCCTTCTTGCACACCACTTTCTGGTCCTTGACCCACGCCCCTTCGACGTTGTCGAGCGTCTTGTTGGCGCGCTCGATCCCGGTCTTGATGGCGTCGTCGAAACTCTTGGCGGAAGAGCTGATGATCTCGGTGACCTTGGCTACGGACATGGGCATTCCCTCCGTGGAAAGAGTCTGTCGGAGCTACCTTGCTGCGAAGCTATCACAATGCTGTGACGGCTCTGACGAGGGCCGAGGAGCCCGATGCTGGCGGGGCTTGACGATCGGGAGCATATTCTTTATTCTTTAGTGACTTTCTATTTTCTGGTCTCACCCGGGAGGAGCGACCCATGCGGCGTGCGGCCCTTGCCTCGGCGTTCGTGGCACTGCTGGCCCCGATCGGCGCCTGGGCGGAGATCGGCACTCTCGACGATGTGCCTGCGGCCACGCTGCTCCTGCCCTATTTCGAGGTCGACCTCGACAACCCGAACGGCATCACCACGCTCTTCTCGGTGAACAACGCCGAAGCCGGGCCGGCGATCGCCCACGTCACGCTGTGGACCGACCTCGCCGTGCCCACGCTGGATTTCAACGTCTTCCTCACCGGCTACGACGTGGTGACCTTCAACCTGCGGGATCTCTTCGTCGCCGGCACGGTTCCCCGCACCTCGCACAACCAGACCGCCGTGAGCCCGCGGGGGGTCTACTCGCTGGTGACCCACCCCGTCTCGGGGGTGGGGCCGGGCTCGACCAGCTGCAACGAGCAGCTGCCCTTGCCGCCCCTGCCCGCCACCCTGCTCGATCACCTGCGCGCCGCTCACACCGGCCATCCCTCGCCGGTGGTCTTCGGCGGCCTCAAATCGGGCTTCCTCTTCTGCAGCGACAGCATCGCCCGCGGCTACCTCACCCTCGACAACGCCAATTTCTGCTCCCTGCGCTTTCCCGAGAGCTGCGCCACCGGCTACTTCATCGCCGGCGGCAACGGCGACGCCAACAACCTGAACCAACTCTGGGGAGACTACTTCTACGTCGACGGCGACCAGAATTTCGCCCAGGGCGAGACCCTGGTGCACCTCGAGGCGAGCGACGCGCTCGGTGCGGACCACTACACCTTCTATCGCCGGTTCTGCGCCAACGGCGAGGACCAGCGCGAGGGCCTGGGTTCCACCTTCGCGGTACGCTACGTGAACGGCGGCGCCTTCACCGGTGGCACCGATCTGCTCGTGTGGCGGGATCCCAAGCGCCCGATCGCACCCTTCAGCCCGGCTCTGCCCTACCCGGCTCCCTTCCTGCTGGGAGAGAGCCAGGTGGTGATCTTCGACGAGGCCGAGAACCCGGACGCGCCGCCCTCCTGCCCCTTCTCGCCGCCCAATTGCAGCTCCGCGAGCGGGCCGAACAAGGCCATCCTGGCCGCGGCCAAGGCCGGCCTGGCGGCGAACCGGGTGAGGGTGGGCGGCAGCCCCCTGACCCTGGTCCACGGGCGGGCGGCCGGCGGGCAACCTCCCTGCTCGGTTCCGGGTTTTCCGGTGCCGTTCGACGCAGGCTGGCTCTATCTCGACCTCAACACCGTGGTGGCCGGCAGCCAGGTGCCCTTCGAGCCGATCACCCAGAACTTCGTGAGCGCCGTGCTGAGCGCCAACGGGCGGTTCAGCGTGGGCTACGACGCCGTCCAGCTCGACAACGTGACCTACCCCGCCCAGGCCCTGGACGTCCAGCTCCCGGTCTGCGACGGCGCGCCGGACCCGCCGGCCTGCCAGTAGGCGGGGCTAGCGCTCGAGCTCCTGGCAGAGCGCTTCGACCGCGCCGGCCGGGGAAAGCTCTCGGCTCAGGGCGGCGGCGTCCGCAGCCCTGGCCTGGGCCCGGTAGAGGGCGAGCAGGCGGCAGCGGGCTCGGGCCTGGGCATCGCCCTCGAGCGCGGCTGCTGCGGCCCGGAGATCTTGCTCGGCCGGCTCGAAACGACCCAAGCGCAGGAGGCAGGCGCCGCGTTCCGAACGGGCGGCGGCCAGGGCTCCTGCTGCAGGCGGCGAAGCTCGGGTAAAGAGCCTCAGGGCCTCCTCGACCAGCGGCAGAGCGCCGGCGCAATCGCCCTGCCGGCGGCGCAGGGCCGCCAGGCTCTGCAAGGCCGGCGCGAGGCCTTCCTGCGCCCCCTCGGGCTCGCGGCGATAGAGCTCCACCGCCTCGCGCAGCAGGGCCTCGAGCCGCGCCAGAGGCAGCGGC
>CALMKX010000183.1 GCA_937867335.1 uncultured Acidobacteriota bacterium | reverse complement strand
CCCGCACCAGCTGGCCGATCACCCGGCCGGCCGCCCCCACCCGCTCGGCGAGGGCCGCGGCCTGGCGCACCTGGCCGAGGATCTCCGGTTCGCCCAGCACCTGGGATTCCAGGCCGGAGGCTACGCGGAAGAGGTGCTCGGCGGCCTCCCGGCCGCTGCGCACGAACAAGCGCCCGGGCGCCACGGCCTGGCTCGAGCGGGCCTGGAAGACGATCTCCAGGGCGGCCTCGGTGGCACCCGGGGTTCGGGGGCCGAGGTAGACCTCGGTGCGGTTGCAAGTCGAGAGCAGCAGCGCCTCCTGGATTTCTTCCCGCGCCAGCAGATGCACCAGGGCGGCGGCCGCCTCCTCCTCGCCGTAGGCCACCCTCTCGCGCAGCTCGAGGGGAGCCGTGCGGTAGTCCATGCCCACCAGCAGCAGGCCGGGCGGCGGCGCGGGCGGTCGCTCAGCGGAACTCATGGAAGCGCGAGAAGAGCAGGTTGAAGAGCACCAGGGAAACCAGCATCAAGGCCAGGCCGGTCAGGCTGGCGACGGCCGTCTGGCGGCCCTGCCAGCGCTGCAAGCGGCGGAGCATCAGAGCCGCTCCATAGAGCACCCAGAGGGCGAGGCTGGCGAGGATGTTGAGGTCCCTGAGCCAGGCCAGGCCGTAGAGCGAGAACGCCCAGACGAGCCCCACGGCGACCCCGGCGGTCAAGGCGAGGAAGCCGATGGTCAGAGCGCCGAGCATCATCTTCTCGAGCTCGGCCAGGGGAGGCAGGCGGCCGAAGAAGCGACCGAAGCGGTCGCCTTTGAGCTCTCGGTAGAGCCCGAGGAAGAGGAATCCGTACACCGCGGCCAGCGCCAGCCCCACGTAGCCCACCAACGAGAGCGAGACGTGGAGGGCGAAGAGGGGCTGGTGGAAGAGCTCGCGGTCCTCGGGCGGAGTGCCAGAGAAAACCGAGGCGAGCACCTGGAAGGCCAGCGCCAGGCCCACCACCCAGACTCCGGTGCCACGCGAGCCGGTGCGCTGCTCGAGCAAGGCGTAGAGCAGGGCCACGGCGAAAGCCATGAGCGAGAGGAGCTGCGAGAGAGTAGCGGCCGGCAGCTGGTGGTAACGCTGCGCCAGGGTGGCGAGATAGCCGGCATGGACCACCAGGCAGCCCAGGAGCAGGCGGGGTGCCAGGCGCTCGGCACCCTCCGAGCGCTCCCAGAACGCCAAGCCGTAGGCCGTGGCCGTCGACAGATAGGCGAGCGGCAAGAGCACGACGACGGCGAGAAGGAGATTCTCCATCTGCAGACTCAGCGGGCCGTTCGCGGCCCAGGGTGACGCGACGGCTAACACGAGATCGTACCACCCGGCCCGAGCGGCAGCCGCTCCGAAGCCCTCGGCCGGGCAGTGCTGACCGGACCTCCGCCAGCGGAGAATCCGCGGTTTTGCAGGTATCATCTCGTTCGTCCCTCTACCAGTGCCATCCGGCCGGATCTGGGCTGGAACCAGGCTCTTCCCTGGTGGAAGCGTCACACGGCTTGAACCGGTACCGACTCCAGCACCTGCGCCAGGCTTTCGCCGCGCGCTTCGAGCTCGAAGGCTTCCTCGGGAGAGGCGCCTTCGCCTCGGTGTACCTTGTGCGCAACCTGAAGCTGCGGCGCCGGGAAGCGCTCAAGATCCTCTCGGACTCCTTCGATCCTGGCTCGGGCCTCGCCCAGCGCTTCGCCGCCGAGGCCACAGTGATCGCTTCGCTCGATCACCCCCACATCGTGCAGGTCTACGACCACGGCGAAATGGACGGCATGCTGTGGTACTCCATGCAGTACATCGAAGGACCCACGCTGCGCGCCGAGCTCAGCCTGCGCCAGCGTTTCGATCCGTCCTCCGCCCTGCAAGTGGTGCTCCCCTTGCTCGACGCGCTCGATTTCGCCCACCGCCGAGGGGTGATCCACCGCGACATCAAGCCAGGCAACGTGATCCTCAACCGCCAGGGGCGGCCCTACCTGATGGACTTCGGCATGGCCAAGTCCGAGGACAGCCTGTTGAAGACGATGACGGGCAACATCGTGGGCACGCCGGCCTACATGTCCCCCGAGCAGGCGGAGGGTCGGGATCTCGATGGCCGAGCAGACCTCTACTCGATCGCCGTCACCCTCTACGAGATGCTCTCGGGGCGGCTGCCGTACGAATCCGAAGAGCTGCTCCAGCTGCTGATCCAGCGCCTGCAGGAGGAGCCGGTGCCGCTTGCCAAGCGGTTGCCGGAGCTGGACCCGGCCCTCGAGTCGGCGGTGATGCAGACCCTCTCGCGGGACCCGGCTCGACGGCCGGCCACGGCCCGCTTGCTTCACGACCGACTGCTCGACTGGCTCGGCGAAGACACGGCCCGGAAACCCCTCCGGCTGGCCTCGCCCGCGGTCGCTCCGCAGAAGCTCGAGCCAGACACCCAGCCCGACCGCGGCAGAGCGGATGAGGTCGGGAGCGAGATCCTCCCTGCCAAGGCGGCCAAAGCGGACAGGGCGACCCTCGAGACCCGCCTGCCGGGTGCTCCGCCTGCCGCACGAATCGCCTGGCGTGGGCGGGGCTTGCGAACCGGCCTCGCCTTGGTGGCGCTGCTCCTGGCAGGCCTCGGAACCGCTTACTGGCTGCGGGCGACCGTGAAGGCGAACCGCGATCGCGCGAACCCCGAGATCCAGGCGGATGAGCGCCGTGGAACCGAGCCTGCCGCTCCGGCCGGCGAGCCGTCAGGGGGCGAAGCCGCCCGTCCTCGAGTGGAACCACCGAGAGAGCCGCCGGGCCCCTCACCCGCCGCGGAGACTCCCGGCCGCCCCGGGCCGAGTCGAGCCCGGGTTGCGGCGACCAGCGAGAAGCCCGAGCCCACCGCTCTCCAGCCGGGCCGACCGCCGCGCAAGCAGCAGTGCCCAGAGCCCGAGCCGGGCCCGGCCGACGCTGCGGCCTGTGCCGGCAAGGTGGTGATTCTCAGTTTGCAGATCGACGCCCAGGGCAGCGTGGCCGGCGCGCGAGCGCTGGAAGCAGACCAGCCGGCTTGCGCTTCGGCAGCGCAGGCTGCGGCCCGCCGCTGCCGATTTGAGCCGGCTCGGGACGTAAGAGGCGAGCCCGTGGCCGGAACCACCACCATCGCCTTCAACTTCGGAGAATCGCCGCCATGAGCCTGGCTCGTTGGTTCCGCTTCTCGCCGCTCCTGCTGTCTTGCCTGCTTGCCGCCTGCACCTCCACCCGATCTCGCCCGGCCGGGATGATGGCCGAAGTGATCACCGAGCCGGCTGGCATCGAGGTTTCCTTCCGCGGCAAGACCCTGGGCCCTGCGCCGCTCCACCTCGAGATCGACAACCTGGCCGAGGCCGCCGCTTTCTCCGCGGCCCAGAGCGAGCCTCCCGTCGTGGAGCGCCGTGTGCGCGTCTTGAGCCTCCATCAAGTTCAGGTGTTGATCCGGGTGGGCGGCGAGCCTTCGCCCCTGGCCCAGCGACTGGGCCTCTCGCGGGTGCTGGTGTTCGAGCAGGGGGAGGCCACCACCTTCGATCTCGACCGCTACGAGCTCAAGAGTGCCTTCACGCCGCTCCTCGCCGAGCAGGCGAAGCTGCTCGCCGGGCCCTTCGCCAAGCTGGACGTCTACGTTTGCGGTCACACCGACGCAACCGGCGAAGCGGACCACAACCGCATCCTCTCGCTGCGGCGGGCCGAGGCCGTGAGCTCCTTCCTGGTCGCCCACGGGGTGGCCAGGAGCCGGCTACGCACCCAGGGCTTCGCCGCCGACTATCCGGTGGCCGGCAATGACACCGACGAGGGTAGGGCGCTCAACCGCCGCACCGAGATCGTGCTGCCGGATTAGCTCAAGCTCGGTTCATCGCTTGCTATACTGGAGGCCAAAGTTCGTCATTTTCAGAGAGACGTTCCGGCCGCGAAGCGAAGCTCCCGCCGCCGGCGTCGCCGAGGAGCGTTGCCGTGGCCGAGCCTCAACCCCAGGGTCAGAAAGAGACCCTCGCCGGGGAGTACCGGGCCCTGCGTCCGGATTCGAGCTGGGATGCCGCTACCGTCGAGGAGCTGCGACGGAGCGTGCACCAACAAGAGCGGCCGCTTTCCGCCCTGTGCATCTCGGGCGGCGGGATCCGCAGCGCCACCTTCGCCCTGGGGGCCCTGCAAGGCCTCGCGGAGCAGGGGCTCCTCGGGCAGGTGGACTATCTCTCCACGGTCTCGGGGGGTGGCTATATCGGCGGCTGGCTGACCGCCTGGGCCCATCGGATCGGAGGCCTCGCGCGGCTGGTGCCCAAGCTCCGGCGAGATGCCCCACCCCCGGGCCCGGGCGAGCCGGACCCGATCCAACACCTCCGGGAGTACAACAACTACCTCTCGCCCAAGCTGGGCAGTTTCTCGACCGATGTCTGGACCCTGGTGGCCACGGTTCTGCGCAACATCCTGCTCAACTGGATGGTGCTGGTGCCGATGATGATCTTCGCCGTCATGGTGCCGCGGTTCTTCGTCTGGCTGTTGTCGTTCCCGGAGCTCAAGTACGGTGCCGAAATTTTCCACGGCAGCGAACCGGATTACGCCGTGCCGGTGCTCGACGCGGTGAGCGGCTCTCCCTGGGTGCACTACGTGCTGCCCTTGGTGAGCTCGCTCTTGCTCGCCGTGGCGTTCTTCCACATCGTGCGCTGCCTGCCGGGGATCGGCGGCCGCGATCACTCCCGGCGCGAGTACCGCCGCTTCATCCTGCTCCCCCTGGTGGGGGCGGTGTTCACTTTCCTGATGTTCGACTCGCTCTACTACCTGGGCTCGAAGTTCGCCCACTACTCGAACCTCCTCTCGGTGGTGGCCTGGACCTCGCTACCGGTCCTGGTGGCTTGGCTCGCCTATCTCGCCGTTTCGGGGCTGCCCTGGCGCCGGCGGCTGGGCCTGCTCTTCGGGGCGCCCTCTTTCGCCGTGCTCTCGATGGCCACCGGGCTCGGCGTGGCCACCTGGGTGAGCACCAACTTCCTGCTCTCGAGCCCCAACCCGGAGACCAGCCCTTCCTGGGCCGAGTACGTGACGTTCGGCCCTTCGGTGGTGCTCCTGGGCTTCTGCCTGGGCACCGTGCTCTTCACCGGCCTGTCGAGCTCTTTCCTGGCCGATCCGGACCGCGAGTGGCTGTCCCGGGCCACGGCCGGGGTGCTGCTGTTCTCGGTCGCGTGGAGCGGCCTCTGCTTCTTGGCCCTGGTGGCGCCCCATTGGGTGCTCGCCTGGCGGGGCTGGCAGAGCTCCTTGCTCGCCGGGGTGGGAGCGGTGAGCGCGTGGCTGAGCTCGCAGGCCGGCGGCCTGGCCGCCCGAGGAGCGGACGGCGAGGGTAGCGGCAAGACGACGAAGGTGGTGGCCGCAGTGGCCACCAAGCTCGCCCCGCCGCTCTTCCTGGCGGTGCTCGCCATCGGCCTTTCGATCCTGGTCGACATCCTGCTGGTGGTCGCTCATCGCGCCACCGGCCTGCCGTTCGCCGGGCCGCACGGCGAGCCCATCGCCTGGTGGCAGCACTACAGTGTGCTCACCCGCAGCCATCCGGCTCTACTCACCCTGCTCGCCGCGACCCTGCTGGCTCTCGGCTGGTTCATGGCCCGGTACATCAACGTCAACACCTTCTCGCTCCACGGCATGTACCGGGATCGCCTGATCCGCGCCTACCTGGGAGCCTCGAACCCGGAGCGCAACGCCAGCCGCTTCACCGGCTTCGCCCCCAACGACGACCTTCCGATGGCCAGCGTGGCCCCGGATCAGAAGCCCTTCCACGTGCTCAACCTGACGCTCAACATGGTGGCCTCCGGTCGGCTCGACTGGCAGCAGCGCAAGGCCGAGTCCTTCACCGTGTCGCCCCTGGCCTGCGGCAATGCCGCGCTCGGCTATCGGCCTTCCCTCGGCTACGGCGGCGAGGAGGGCATCTCGCTGGGCACCGCGGTGGCGATCTCCGGAGCGGCCGCCAGTCCCAACATGGGCTTCCATACCTCCTCGGTGATCGCCTTCATCATGACGCTCTTCAACGCCCGGCTCGGCTCCTGGCTGGGCAACCCGGGCGAAGCCGGCGAGAACACCTGGCGGCAGGCCGGGCCGCGCTCGGCCCTGCGCTTGCTGATGAAGGAAGCCCTCGCCCTCACCACCGACCAATGCGACTACGTCTACCTCTCGGACGGCGGCCACTTCGAGAACCTCGGCCTCTACGAGATGGTGCGCCGCCGCTGCCGCTTCATCGTGGTGCTGGATTCGGCGGCCGATCCGCAGTTCACCTTCGACGACCTCGGCAACGCCCTGCGCAAGATCCGCATCGACCTCAAGATCCCGATCCACTTCGCGGGAGAGCTGAACCGGCCCCTGCGCGACCAGAAGCGCCGCTGCGGCCTCGCCACCATCGAGTATTCGGCGGTCGACGGGCCCTGCCCGAATGGCCTTCTGCTCTACATCAAGCCGATGCGATTGGGCAACGAATCTCCCGACGTGGCGAGCTACGCCCGGGCCAATCCGGACTTCCCCCATCAGACGACCGCCGACCAATGGTTCGACGAGTCTCAAACCGAGAGCTATCGCATGCTCGGCCTGCTCAGCGTCGATCAGATCGCGAGCGGCTGGGCGGGGGGGTCTCTCGGCGACTTCCTCCGGCACGTCGAGACCCACTACCTCGCTGCCCCGGCCTGAGGCGAGGAGAGGCGAAGTTCTCGCGCAACCAGCGGGCCACCTCCACGTAGAAGAGGCTCGAACGTGGAGGTTCCCATGAATTCAGGACACAAACGGAGTGGTGCCACGATCGCCCCCTGGGTGGTGGCGATCGGCTTGGCCCTGGCAGCGAGCGCCGGGGCGGATCCTCAGGGAGACAAGGCCGAGGCGGCCAAGAAGGAGGGCATGCAGGCGGAAGCGGCGAAGCCCGCCGAGGCGCCGGCCAAGCCCCAGAGCTTCACCAGCGAGCACCGGCTGGAGAGCGGCGACCTCGACTTGCGCTACACCGCCACGGCCGAGGAGATCTTCCTCAAGGACGCCGCCGGCAAGCCGACCGCGAGCTTCTTCACCATCTCGTACACCAAGGCCGGCGTGGCGCGCCCCGAGGACCGGCCGGTCACCTTCGTCTTCAACGGCGGCCCGGGCTCCTCGTCGATCTGGCTCCATTTCGGCCTGGTGGGCCCCCGGATTATCGACCTGCCCTCGGACGCGAGCGACCCCGGCCCGCCGCCCTACAAGCTGCGCGACAACCCCTGGACGCTGCTGCGCGCCACCGACCTGGTGTTCGTGGACCCGGTGGGCACCGGCTACAGCAAGGCCCTGGGCGAAAAGAAAAACGCCGATTTCTGGGGCTTCGACGAGGACGCCGACTCGGTGGCCGAGATGATCCGCACCTGGCTCTCCCAGCACAACCGCTGGAACTCGCCGAAGTTCACCCTCGGCGAGAGCTACGGCGGCATCCGCACCGCGCTCTTGGTGCCGCGGCTGCAGCAGGGCCTCGACCTCCGGCTCAACGGCGTGATGCTGATCTCGCCGGCCCTCAACATGGCCACCCTGCCCTTCGACATCACCGGCAACGACCTCGCCTACGCCACCGAGCTGCCGAGCTTGGCGGTGGCGGCCTACTACCACCACCGCCTGCCGGACGCCTGGCCGAGCCTGCCGGCGCTGCTGTCCGAAGTGGAGGGCTACGCCGGCGGCGAGTACCTCTCGGTGCTTTTCGCCGGCGACCGCCTCGCCCCGGCCGATCGCGAGCGAGCGGCCGAGCGCCTGCATCGCTACACCGGCCTGGGCAAGGACTACATCCTGCGCAGCAATCTGCGCATCTTCCCGCTGCGCTTCATCAAGGAGCTGCTGCGCGAGCAGGGCAAGATCCTCGGCTTCCACGACAGCCGCTTCGTGCAGGACGAGCTCGACGACGTGGGCGATTTCCCGGCCGGCGACGCCTTCGCGGCGAAGACCAACCCGGTCTACGTGGCCAACTTCCAGAGCTACCTCAAGAACGAGCTCAAGGTGGACTGGGACCAGCGCTACATCGCCCTGAGCGATGAGGCGGGGCAGAATTGGAAGCGGCCCAAGGGCACCGGCGCGTTCTCCGGCTACGTGAACGTAACCGACCAGCTCGCCCAGGGCACCAAGGACAACGAGGCCCTGCGCGTGTTCGTGGCGGCCGGCTACCACGACCTGGTGACGCCCTTCTTCGCCACCGACTACATGTTCCACCACAGCCGGATCGACCCAGGGCGACTGATGGTGAAGGCCTACCCGGGCGGGCACATGATGTACCTCCACCAGCCCTCGCTCGAGGCTCTCGCCAACGATCTGGTGGCTTTCATCGGCAAGCACTGAGCGCCGGGGCGCCTGCGGGCGCCCTCAGGCCCTTTCCGCCACCTGCCGCCAGCTACCGGCTGGAGCAGGAAGGCAAGGGCCTGGCCCGGCACGGCTCGCCGAAGGCCCGGAAAGCACGCTCGAGCCGCGGCCCGTTTCAGCGTTCGCGCTGGGTTTCGAGGATGGTCAGCTTCTGCCAGATCTTGCGCGAGAGGTTGCTGGTCAGGCTCTCGATCTCGTTGACCGTGTCGAGCACCACCTCGTCGTCGAAGTGCTGGGCGTAGAGGGCGGCCACTTTGCCGAGGATGGCCAGCATCTCGCTCGCGTAGTCGAGGTAGCGAGCGAGCTCGAAGCGGCTGAGGGAGCGGCTCGGGGAGGAGGCGGTCTGCAGCTGGGGGTTGGCGGTGGTTTCCGGGTCCTTGGTGAGCTGGTGCATGTCCACCACGTGGGCCAGGGCGCGCAGCTCATGGAGCGCGGCGAGGGCCTTGCGCCGCTTGACTCGCCCCTCGATGCGGCCGAGGAAGAGCACGGCGAGGACCAGCAGCACGAGCTCGTTGGTCATCGCCTCGGCGCTCTGGATCAAGTTGCCGATGTCGAGGGCCTCCCAGCGTACCTGGACGCTGCGCAGCGCTCCGGCGAGCCCCAGCAAGGCGATGGCGGCGACCAGCCCCACCAGCACTCGCAGCCACCACTTGGGCTCGGCGATCCAGGCCGAGCGCGCTTCGGTTTCCCGCGCCACCTGCTCGATCTCGGCGCAGACGCGAGAGAGACCCGAATCGGGAAAGCGCTCCGCGATGCGCGCGCGCAGGCGCACCACGGTCTCGATGATCTTGGCGGAGTCGAGTCGTCGATAAGGCATGGCAGCCGGCCCCCGAGAGGCGGCCGAGATTCTAACCCTCTGCAGCCGGCTCTCTGAAAGCTAGCCCGGAGGTGCCACCACTTCGATGTCCAGGCTGGCCGAGACGCGGGTGCCATCCACCGTGGCCGTGATGGTGGCGACGCCCCGGTACAGGGTGTTGAAGGGCACGAACTCCGCCGTGGCCTGGCCGGAGGCGTTGCTCACCGTGACGCTCTGGAACTGGCCGAAGCTCGACTGATCGCTGCCGCGGATCTCGTAGCGCACCACCGCCCCTTGGGTGGCGATGCCGATGTCGCGTAGCAGGGTGGCGGTGAGCACCACCTTGTCCGTGCTCGACGCCTGCACCTGGTACTTGCTGGCGGCGAGCGTCATCCGCTGGGCCAGGGCGCGCACCAGCTCGAGGCTGCGCTGGGCCGAGACGGTGCCGCCGGCCGCGGTGGTGGCGGTTGCCGTGACGAGAGCCGAGCCGGCCTGGCTGGGGCTGCGCAGCTGCACGGAGGCGAGGCCGCTGCCGTCGACGGTGATGGTGGTCGATTGGCTGCCGCCCTCCGAGCCGAAGAAACCGGCGGTGGTGGCGAAGCTCACCGTGCGGTTGGCGAGCGCCTGGGAGAGGGCCACGGTGAAGGTGCTGAGGGTGGCGCCGTCCGCCGGCGCCGAGGCCGGGGCCTGGGTGAAGCGGATCACCGAGCCGGGGTCGGCGGCGGTGAAATTCACCACCAGGCTCTGGGAGAGGCTCGGCACTTCCTTCACCCGGGCGGCGACCAGCGAGTCCTCCACCACGAGCGAGCTCTGGAGCTCGATCTGGGCCCGGCCCTGGCCATCCACCACCACCTCGCGGGTGCCGTTGCCGGCGTCGGTGCCGCCCACCAGGGTTCCCCTCGAGGCGGTGAAGACGATGGTGCGATTGGCGGCGTCGGCGTTGGGCGAGATGGTCGCCACCAGGCGGAGGCGCGAGATGCCGTCCGCCGGCAGGCTGGCGTTGCCGCTTTCCGGGGTGAGTTGCAGGTATTGCTGCACCAGCCCCGGGGAGAGCTGGTAGTCCTTCTCCTTGTAGCAGCCGGCGAGGGCGAGCAGGAGGAAGGCTGGGAGCAGAGACCGGCGGCGGCTCATGGCGTGCTGGCGATCCCGAGCAGGGTGAAGTTGCTCACCGGGTCGTCCCCCGGGGCGGCGGTGTTGATCACGCAGTCCACTTCCACGTTGTCCATCGGCCCGACGCCGGGGCCCTGGACGATCAGGAAGGAGTGCTCGAGCGGGGTGCTGGTGGCGGCGATCTGGACGTGGTTGAAGCGGATCTCCTTGCTCGGATCGCCCCCCGACCGCTCGAACCAGACGTTGTGGCCCCTGGACAGCCGGTAACGGATGGACACGATCTCGCCGGCCGCCTGGTCCGAATGGAGTGCTTGGCGGAAGGTGATGGTCTGGCCGAAGGCGCCCGGGTTGGGGGTCGCCGAGAGGTTCTGGTCGATCAGGATGGCCATGGACTCTCCATTGCCTCAGGTTCCCGGCGGCACCCGGCCGGTGAACAGGGCGGTCAGCCCCTGCAGGCTGCGGGCGACGTCGACGTCGAAGGAGAGGGTGAGGTACGGGGTGACGGCAAGTTCCTGGTTCTTCACCAGGGGGTTCTTGTCCGCCCGCTGGAAGATCAGGCCGCCGAAGCCCAGGCGCAGGGTCTCGGTGACCCGGAAGCCGGCGCCCAGCAGCAGGCTCTGGCTCGAGAAGAGGTCGGTGCGGGTCTGGCGGCCGGCGTTGCGGTCTTCGATACTGCTCAGGGTGAGCCCGAGGTTGAAGGCGAAGCGGCGGGCGAAGCCGCCCTTCTGCGACAGCGGCACGTTGCGGTTCACCGGGTGCAGGTAGATGTTCGCCCCCAGGTAGGGCACGATCTCGTCGATGCCCGGAGCGTAGGTGAGGCCGGTGTCGATGCTCAGGTAGTAGCGCTGGAAGGTGAGGAAGTTGCCAGTGGTGGAGGCGTTCGCCAGCACCACCTGCTGGTCCACCACCTGGGCCTCGGCTTGGGCCAGCTTGTCGAGCTCGGCGGCCCGGCTCTCGAGCGCCGACGCCAGGCTCTCCGCCACGTTCTGCTGGAGCTGGCGCACGTCGCTCGCGGCCTGGTCGATCACTCCGCCGGGGGCGGCCAGGGCGCCCAGAGAAGCGAGGTCCGCGGCGCTGAGGCCCGGCACCGCGATGCCGTTGACAGCCGTGGGATTCGCCACCCTCTCGAGCAGGCTCTTCAAGCTCGCCGGGTTCGTGCCGCCGTCCGCGCCGGTGAGTGTGGCGAGCAGGCTCTGGTAGCGCTCGCCGAAGCCCTTCACCTTCGCGGAGTCGAGCTCGTCGTTGAGGTCCTTGGCCCCGCCCGGAGCGGCCGGGTCGAGGCCGCTCGCTGCCTGGGCGGTGGCTTCGGGGGCCTGGCCGGCGAGCGCCAGGGCCTGGGAGAAGTTCTTGTGGACGGCCTCGAAGCCAGGGGCCGCGAGCAGGCCCACCAGCTTGGCCACGGCCGGAGTGCTCTGAATCGCCTCCAGCCGCCCGGCGAGGCGCCCGCGCAGGCGGTCGTAGCTCGCGCTCACCACGTCGCCGTCGCAATTCTTGCCGGTGAGCAGCCGTTGGCGCCGCAGCTGGGGCTCGAGCGCGGCGCGGGTGTCGTCGCGTAGCCGGGCGTGGACGGTGTCGAAGTCGGTGGCGGCATCGAACAAGGTCCCCGGGGCGAGGATCTGGCTCGAGCCGAGGATCTTGGCGAGGCTCCCTACCAGTCGAGCCCGCAGCTGGCGGCTCTGCTCGGTGGAAAGGTCCCCGCAGCCCACCTTGGCGAGCTCCTGGTCGAGGATCGCCCGCGCCTGCTCTCGGAAAGCCGCCACTTGCTCCGGAGTGGGGTCGTGCCGCATCTCGAAGCAGAACACGTAGTACTGCTGGGCGGTGAGCGGGTCGAGCAGGGCGCGGAAGGGGCGGCTTTTCGCATTGGCGTCGTCCGCGGCGTAGACCGCGGCCTCCACCTTGGCCAGCGGCCCGCCGGAGGTGAGCCGGCAGCTGCCCGCATTGGGATCGATGCGGGCGGGCCTCTTGCCGCCGGCGTAGTAGACGCTCAGCTGGTCGAAAGCAGCGGGCACCTGGCCGGTGATCTCGAAGGGCAGGTCGAAGGGCAGCACCTGGTCGAAGCTGCCGGTGGCGAGGTTCACCCCGACCGAGGTGATACCCGGGTCCTTCGCGGGGGGCGGGTTCTGGCCGCCCTGGGCTCGAGCCGGCCGAGCGCCGCCCGACAGCGCGATCAAGGCGAGCAAACCGAGCGCTGCCGCGGGTGCCACGGGTCGAGCGCGCCGGTGGTGCGACTGTCCACAGGGGTTCGCTGTGGGGGTCCCTTGCATCCTGCCGACCTCCCTGGGCCACCGCAGCCATGCGGGGCGATTCAAGCCAGTGCCTACGGGAATTCGCAACCGAGTGTATCACCCGGCTTGAGGTATGCTGAAAAAACTCCCGTGAAGCACCGCTGTTGGTTCGGGCTGGCCGTTTGTGGCCTCTTGCTTTGGCTCGGTGGCTGCCGGCCGGGGCCAGGCGGCCCTGCGGCCTCAGCGGGCGTCGTCGAAGTAGCCCGCTGGCTGGCTCGCCCGTACGAGGCTCCCTGCGCCGAAGCCAGGCTGCAGGAGGCGATCGACCGCGCCGGCCCCGGCGGCACCGTGCTCTTCGAGCCGGGCGAAACCTACACCCTCTGCGCTCCCTTGCAGCTCCATCCCCGCCAGCGCTGGCTCGGGAGGGGCGCCGTGCTCCTGCGGGCGGACGCCGTGGCGGCCCGCCTGGTGGCTCCGGCCTGGACCGGCGCGACCGCCGTCGAAGTGGATTCCACGGCGGGCTTTTCCCCAGGCATGTTGGTTTCCCCGGTGGCCGGGCCGCGCCAGCTGGACGGTGAAGGGCCGCATCGCCTCCACGCCGTGCTCGCGGTGGAGGCGGGGCGGGTACGCTTCGTGGGGCCGCTCGGGCGGGACTACCGGCCGGGGGATCGGCTGATTCGGCTCTTTCCCCTGGTGCGCTCCGGCGGCCCGAGCCCGGGAGTGGAGATCCGCGGCCTGGTTTTCGACGGCAATCTCCGGGGCAACGGCGGCTACTTCGCCTGGCAGCGCTCCCAGTCCCTGATGCTCTCCAGCCACGGCGTGTCGGTGCGCGGCTGCCAGTTCCGGGATTCCTGGGGCGACGCCCTCCAGCTCCATTCGGTAGTGGACGGCGAGGTGCTCGGCTGCCGCTTCGAGGGCGGCGCCGGCGCCGGGATCCACCTGAGCGCGGTCGATGGCGTGAGGGTCGAGGGCAATTCCTTCCAGGGCCTCAACCGCCAAGCGGAGCTCGCCGGGCACAGCGAGGGGGCCATCACGTTCTCGGCGCGCAATCGCCGGGTGGTCATTCGCGGCAATCGTTTCGAAGATCTCGCGGAGTCTGCGGTGGGCAGTGTGAACCTCGCCTGGAACGGCGACATCGAGGTGAGTGCCAACCAGGTGCGGGGGGCTCGGCGCTTCGTCTGGGCGCGGCTCAAGGGCAAGCCCTGGGCGGAGTTCTCGGGCCGGGTGGTGGTGCGGGCCAACCGCGTCGAAGCGGCGGGAGAGACGAGGGTGGTGAGCGAGGAAGAGGCCCAGCCCATCCCCTCCTTCGAGCTCGAGGCCAACCGTCTCTGTGCTTCGAGGCTCGAGGCGAGCGGGGTGGCCGAGCTTCTCGCCGAGGCGAATCTGCTGCTCGAGGCGGGAGCCTGTGCCGAGCCCAGCGGCGAGGGCCCTGTAGTAGCCTCCCTGCCGCGATGAGCCTGCCGATTCAGCGAGTCTCGGCCCGTCTGGGCTACCACCTCTGGGCCGAGACCTACGACTCGACGCCCAACCCGATCGTCGCCCTCGACGCCCGCTACACCCAGGCCGTGCTCGCCCCCCGGGCGGGCGAGCGGATCCTCGACGCCGGCTGCGGCACCGGCCGGCACCTCGAAGCGCTGCAGGCAGCCGGGGCCCGCGGCGTGGGGCTGGACTTCGCCCCCGGCATGCTCGCCGCCTCCGGACAACGGGTCCCGGGGACTCCGCGGGTGCTGGCGGACCTGCTGCAGCCGCTGCCCCTCGCCACCGGCACCTTCGATGCGGTGCTCTCGGCGCTGATCGGCGAGCATCTCGAGGAGCTCGGGCGGCATTTCGCCGAGCTCGTGCGCGTGCTCCGGCCGGGGGGACGGCTGGTGTTCTCGGTGTACCACCCCTGGCTCGCGGCCGCCGGCAAGGAGGCCAATTTCCAGCTGCGGGGCGTCGAGTACCGGCTGGGCGCCTTCGCCCATACCCTGGAGGACTACCGCGCGGCGATGGTGGCAGCCGGCCTGGGCCAGTTGCAGCTCGCCGAGTTCCACGCCGACGACGAGCTGGCCGCGGCCGTGCCGCCGGCACGCAAGTACCTCGGCCGGGCGCTGCTGGTGATCTTCTCGGGAGTGAAGAACGCCACTCAGGGCCCGGAGGGCGGGCTGGCGAGGAGCACGTAGCCGTCGCGCGGGTCGACCCCACGGGCCACTTCCACCAGCGGCAGGGGGCGGGGGAGCTTCTCGAGGTCGTCCTTTTCGATCAGCAGCCAGCGCTTGCCTGGGCCCGCCGCGAAGGCATAGAGCTCCTCCTGGTTCTGCGGCCAGACGGCGAAGCGACGGCTGTAGAAAAGCACCGGGGCGTCGAGGCGCGGGTAGAGGGCGTAGGGCTCGGTGGGCGCCGCCCGGGCCGTGAGCTCTTCGGCCATCGCCCGGGCGGACTTGATCGGGTTCGCCGCCGGCAGCACGAAGAGCAGCAGCCCCAGCTCGGCGATGGCCATCCCCCCGGCGAGGAGCCCCAGCGCCAGCAAGCCCCGCCCGCGCAGCCCATGCCAGAAGGCGAGGGCGGCCCCGAGGGCCCCGGCCGCGAGCCAGAGCGCCAGGTTGCGGGGCAGGGTGGGAGGCAGCAGAGGTAGCTCCGGCAGGCGGGCCAGCAGGCGCGGCAGCAGCGGCCCGCCGGATTCGGCCTGCCGGGCTACGGTGAAGGCGAGCGTCGCGAGCGCCACGAAGAGCCCGGTCACGACCCCGAGCGGCACGATCACCCAGCGGCGCCAGCGCGGCCAATGAGCCAGCAGCGCGTCGAGCCCCGCGCCCACGGCGAGGGCGAGGCCGGGGTAGAGGGTGAGGATGTAGACGGTGCGCTTGGCGGGCGAGAGGCTGAAGAAGACCAGCGTCACCACCACCCAGCAGAGCAGGAAGCGGAAGGCGCCCCGGGGGCTCCTCACCCCCAGCCCCGCCCCTCTTTCCCCGCTCCAGCTGCGCCAGCCGGCGACCAGGGCGCCGGGGGCGAGCAGGGACCAGGGCAGGAAATCCACCGGCAGCACGCCCAGGTAGTAGTAGAACGGTTCGCGGTGGTGCCAGGGGTCCGCGTAACGGGTGATGTTCTGCTTGTAGACGATCTGCTGGAGGTACTCCTGCCCGGCGAGCCAGCCGGCCGGCACCAGCCAGGCGAGCAGGATCGCGGCCCAGATGCCAAGCCCCAGCCAGGGCCGCAGGCGGGAGACCATCGCGCGGTCTCGCTCGAGGGCCGCGAAGGCGAGGATCGCCAGAAGAGGCGGCAGCAGGCCCACCGGCCCCTTGGCCAGGGTGGCGAGCCCGGCCGCGACGAAGAACAGGCGCAGGAAGAGCGGCTTCTGTTCGGTTTCCCCGCGCACCCAGAACCACACGGCGAGGGTCACCAGGGAGAGCAGCAGCATGTCGATCTGCCCCACGCGGCCCTGCCAGAGGAATTTGTTGGCGGTGCCCAGGGCCGCCACGGCGAGCCAGGCGGCCCGGCGGCTGAAGAGCCTCGAGCCGAGCAGGAACACCAGCATCAGGGTGGCGATGCCGGCGAGAGCCGAGGGCAGGCGGGCCGCCACTTCGTCGAGGCCGCCCCGCACGGCGGAGGAGGCGGCCATCAGCCAGAACAGCAGGGGCGGTTTCTGGGTGTAGACCTCGCCGTTCAGGTGGGGCACCAGCCATTGCCCGGACGCGAGCATCTCGCGGGCCACTTCGGCGTAGCGGGGCTCGTCCGGGTTCCAGAGGTCGCGGGAGCCGAGGCCGGGGAGAAAGAGCAGGGCCCCGAGGAGGGCCACCACCAGGAGGTCCCGGCGCGACGGCGAGGGGCTCACGGCGCCTCGGGCGAGGGCGGAGGCGCCCCGGGCGTCACTTCGCGCTCGAGGCGCCGATCGATCCACCGCTTGCGCATCCAGGCCACCGCGTAGAGGTCGTAGAGGCCTCGCCAGAGCCGGTTGCCGATACCGTATTTGGCCTGGCCGAAGCGGCGCGGCCGGTGGTTGACCGGAATCTCCCGCACCCGCCCGCCCTGCATCAGGATGAGCGCCGGCAAGAAGCGGTGCATGCCCTTGAACATCGGCACCGCCTGCAGCAGCTCGGTGCGGTAGGCCTTGAGCGAGCAGCCGACGTCGCTGATGCCGTCCTCGAGCACCGAGGAGCGCACCCGGTTGGCGATCCGCGAGGAGATCCGGCGCACCCAGGTGTCCCGGCGGTTGGCGCGCACGCCCGAGACGCAGTCGTAGCCCTCGAAGGCGGCGAGCAGCGCGGGAATGTCCGCCGGATCGTTCTGCAGATCGGCATCGAGGGTGATGGTCACGGCGCCCCGGGCGCGCCGGAAGCCCGCGGCGAGGGCGGGGGATTGGCCCTGGTTGCGAGCCAGCTGCACGATGCGCAGGTGAGAGTCCTCGCCGGCCAGGCGGAGCAGCTCCTCGGAGCTGCCGTCGGTCGAGCCGTCGTCCACCAGCAACACCTCGTAGCTCTGTCCCAGGGCCGAGAGCGCGCGGCGAATCTCCTCCGCCAGCACCGGCAGATTCTCCACCTCGTTGTAGATGGGGACGACCAGCGAGATCTCGGGCGAGGGCATCGAAGACTCCGAGGCGTGACACTACCACGGGGCTCCGGGCGAGCTGCCCGACCCTTTCGTGCTAGCCTCCCGGCCGGAGGCCGGCCGGTCTCCGCTTCCCGGGAAGAGAGGCTCGATTTTGGCTGACGGTGAGACGCGGGGAGAGGCTTTGGCGCCGACTGCCTTCGCACGCGCATTGCCAGGGCTGGCTGCGGTGCCGGGCCGGGTTCTGAGCTGGCTCCTCCTGGTGGCCGTCGCCTTCGCGACCCGCCCGCTGATGCCGGTGGACGAGACCCGCTATGTGAGTGTGGCCTGGGAGATGTGGCAGCGCGGCAGCTTCCTGGTGCCGTACTTGAACGGTGTGCCCTACAGCCACAAGCCGCCTCTGCTGTTCTGGCTGATCCAGCTGGGTTGGTGGCTTTTCGGGGTGAATTCCTGGTGGCCGCGGCTGCTGCCGTCGCTGTTCGCCCTTGCCAACCTGGCGCTCACGGCCTCGCTGGCCTCGCGGCTCTTCGGCCCGGCCCGCGGCGAACGGGAGCTCGCGCCGCTGGTGCTTTCGGGCTTCTTCCTTTGGACCTTCTTCACCACCACGCTGACCTTCGACATGATGGTGGCGTTCTTCACGCTGGTGGTGATGGCAGGCCTCTGGCAGGCCACCCACGGCCGTGCCGCCGCGGGCTTCGCTCTGGTGGCCGTGGGGCTGGGGCTCGGCATCCTCGCCAAGGGGCCGGTGCTCCTGCTGCTCACCCTGCCGGCCCTGCTCTCGGCACCCTGGTGGCTCTCCAGGGCTCCCGAAGGCGGGTGGGGCCGGTATTGGCTGGGCGCTTTGGCAGCGTTGCTGGGGGCGGTGGTGATCGCCCTCGCCTGGGCGTGGCCGGCCGGCCAGGCGGGCGGCGAGGTTTACCGCAGGGCGATCTTCCTCTCCCAGACCACGGACCGGCTGGTCAGCGCCGAGGCCCATCGCCAACCGTTCTGGTTCTACCTGGCGATCCTGCCCGCGGCGCTGTTCCCGTTCTTCTTCTGGCCCCGCTTCTGGCGTGGGCTCGCGGCTCTCGATCGCCGCGACAGCGGGGTGCGGCTGGCCCTGGTGTGGGCGCTGGTGCCCTTGCTGCTCTTCACCCTGATCAGCTCGAAGCAGCCGCATTACCTGCTGCCGCTCCTCCCTGCCGTCGCCCTGCTCGCCGCCCGGACTTTTTCGGCGGAGCCGCGCGAGGGGCCGCTCGCGGATGTCGCCGCACCCTTCGTGGTGCTGGCTGGGCTGGGCGTGGTGCTGGCGATCCTGCCCTGGGCGGGAGCGATCGGCCTGCCCGGCGCGAGCCGGTTGCCCTCCTGGCTCGGAGAGATGGGGCCTGGTGTTGGGCTGGCGCTGCTGGTGTTGGCCGCCGTCGGGCATGGCTACCGCCGAGTGCGCTTGCCGCTGGTGCCGATTGCGGCGTCTCTCTCGCCGATTCTTTTCGTGGCCCTTCACTTCGGAGTGATCGCCATTGCCACGCCCGCATATGATGTGGAGCCTCTGGCGCGCTCGCTCTCGAGTTTCGAGCAGCAAGGGCGGGTGGTAGGCCACCTCGGGCCCTACCACAACCAGTTCCACTTCGCCGGGCGCCTGCGGCGTCCGTTCGAGGTGGTGGAGAGCCGTGAAGGCGCAGCCTGGCTCGCCAGTCATCCAGATGGAGTGCTGGTGGGGTATTACCAGGGTGAGCCTCCCGCGGAGCTGGGCAGGCCGGATCTGGTGCAGCCGTTCCGCAATCGTCTGGCCGGAGTCTGGCTGGGATCCGGGGTTCGCAGCAAGCTTCCTTGAGCAGGTCGGGTTCAACTTTGCCGGGGTCGGGATGGTTTGAGGATGGTAAGGCGGACACTGGGGATTCTGCGAGTCGTTGTCTTGGGTATGACGCTTCTGGCGGTGCCGCGCTCCGCCCGGGCGGAGCCCTTGCTCGATCCGGGTCGGGCCTCGCTGGCGGTGTTCGCGGGGCGCTTCAATCTGCTGAGCAGCCACCCGGGCACCACCGAGCTCGGTTTCGAGATCACTCTGCCGGCGCGTGACGTGGGCACGCGCTGGGGCAAGGTGCATCTGCGACCCCTGGTGGGCGCCGCGGTGCATTCGCGGCGCGGCTTCTGGGCCTACGCCGGCGTGACCGGAGAAGTGCAGCTGCGGGGCCGCTGGTGGCTGGTGCCGAGCTTCGCCGCAGCGTTCTTCGAGCGCGGCTCCGGCGAGGCGCTCGGCAGCCGACTGGAGTTCCGCTCCGGCCTCGAGCTGGCGTATCGGATCGACCCTCGCTGGCATCTCGGAGTCCTCTTCTACCACCTCTCGAACGGCGACTTCGCCTCGTACAATCCCGGCTCGGAATCGCTGGTGCTGCGCCTGGGTTGGCGCCTGCCGCCGGGCGAGCAGCGTAGACGGGCCGGTGCTATCTTTGCGCGAGGTCCAAGCCGCACTTGAATCGAAGAGGACATGAGCGCCCGACCTTCCACTCAGGCTGTCGAGGCTCCTACACGCACCGAGTCCGGAAGCTGGGCGGAGACGACCGACCTGCGCGTGCCAGGCTTGACGATCGCCTGGCACCCCGATCCAGCCCGCATCGGTGACCGCGTCGCGCTGACCGAGCTGGCGGCGGGGCGCGAAGCGAGTCTTTCGCGCCTGAGCCCTGCCTTTTTCCCTGCCGGCGGGGGCGAGCCACGGCCCCTCGAGGACACCTTCCTCAGCCGCAGTCCGATGCTGCTCTCGCTGCAGGAGGGCGGAGCCGGCGGCATGACGCTCTCTCCTGGCCAGGCACGCACCCGCTTGATCGCCGACGGCGAGCCGGTCGAGGGCCGCCGGAGCTTCAGCCGGGCCGAGCTCGAGCGGGGCGTCGCCCTGCTGCTCGCCGACCGAGTGCTGCTCCTGCTCCATCTGCAGCTGCCGTTCTCCCTCGAGCGGCCGCCGAGCTACGGCCTGGTGGGGGAGAGCGCGTCCCTCGGCCGCGTGCGCACGGCGATCGCCCGCGTGGCCGATCTCGAGGTGCCGGTGCTGCTCTCGGGCGAGACCGGTACCGGCAAAGAGCTGGTGGCTCAAGCTCTCCACGTCGCCGGTCCTCGCCGCAAGGGGCCTTTTCTCACCATCAACCTCGGCGCCGTGCCGACTTCGTTGGCCGCTTCGGAGCTCTTCGGCGCGGCGTCCGGAGCCTTCACCGGCGCCCAGCGCCGGCGGGCCGGGTACTTCGAGCAGGCCCACGGCGGCACCCTCTTCCTCGACGAGATCGGCGAAGCTCCCTCCGAGGTGCAGGTGCTGCTGCTGCGCGCGCTCGAGACCGGCGAGATCCAGCCCGTCGGAGCCGAGAGCCCGCGACGGGCGGACGTCCGGCTGATCTCCGCCACCGACGCCGACCTCGAGCGAGCCTGCGAGGAAGGGCGCTTCCGGGCGCCCTTGCTGCATCGACTCGCCGGCTACCAGATCGCCCTGCCACCGCTGCGCGAGCGCCGGGAGGACATCGGTCTCCTGCTCAAGGCCTTCTTGCTCCAGGAGCTCGCGGCCCTGGGCGAGGAGCACCGCTTGACCCGCGTCGAGCCGGGCGGCAAGCCCTGGCTCGCCGCCCCACTGGTGGATCGCCTGCTACGCCGGAACTGGCCGGGCAATGTGCGGCAGCTCAAGAACTTCGCTCGCCGCCTGGCGATCGGCAGCCGAGGCCGAGGAGCGGTCTCGCTCGAACTGGTACAGGAGCTCCTGGCCGGAGAAGGCGAGGCCGCCCCGCCGGAGCCGGTGGTCGAGGCCGCGGCGGAGACGCCGACTTCCGGGCGCAAGCGCTACCGGCAGCCGGAGGACGTGGGCGAGGGGGAGCTGCTGGCGGCTCTCGAGGCTCATGCCTTCCGTCTCAAGCCCGCGGCGGCCGCCCTCGGTGTGGCGCGGCCCACGCTCTACGCCATGATCGAGCGCCACCCCGAGCTGCGCACCGCGGCCCGCCTCTCCGACGAGGACCTGCGCCGGGCGATCGCTGCCAACGGCGACGATCTCGAGGCCGCCGCCGTGGAGCTCAAGGTCTCTGCCAGCGCCCTGCGCCTGAGGCTTCGTGGCCGTTCGGCTTGACCCCACCCTTTCCGGCCGGCACCTCGGCCCCTACGCACTGGGTGCCGAGATCGGCTCGGGCGGCATGGGCAAGGTGTACCGCGCCTACGACACCCGCCTCGAGCGCTGGGTGGCGATCAAGGAGATCCACGACGAGACCTCCGGCGACCGCCTGGCCCAGGAACGGCTCCGGCGGGAGGCGCGGGCGGCGGCCCGGCTCTCGCATCCGGCCGTGGTGCAGATCCACGACATCCTGGAAGGGGCGGACGGGCTCGCGATCGTCATGGAGCTGGTGGAGGGCGAGCCTCTGGCGGCCTGGCTGCGCGAGGCCGAGCGCCCGGTCGCGCCCCGGTTGGCATTGGCGAAGGAGATCGCCTCCGGCCTCGCGGCAGCCCACGAGGCGGGCATCATCCACCGCGACCTCAAGGCCGAGAATGTATTGGTCACCGACGAAGGCCATGCCAAGGTGCTGGATTTCGGCCTCGCCAAGAAGGCGGGCAAGGAAAGCCTCGAGAGCCAGCTGACCGGCCATCACGTGCTGGTGGGCACCATTCGCTCGATGTCTCCCGAGCAGGCGCTGGGCGGCGAGCTCGACTCCCGCTCGGACCTCTTCGCTCTCGGCGTGCTGCTCTACGAGATGTTCGGCGGCGCGAGCCCCTTCGCTGCCGAGAGCTCGGTGGAGACGCTGACTCGCATCTGCACCGCCCGGCAGGAGCCGCTTGCGGAGCTGGTGCCGGAGCTGCCGATCGGGCTCTCCGAGCTGGTGGATCGCCTGCTCGAGAAGGACCGCGAGCAGCGGCCGGCGAGCGCCCGAGAGGTGGTGGCGGAGCTCTCCCGGATCGAGCAGACCGTGGTCCTGGCCCTCGCAACCGGGGAGGCCGCGGCCCTCGCCCGAGGTCCTAGCGCGGCTCTCCCGGGCGGCGAGAGAGGAGGGCCACCGGGCCAGTCCTCAGCCCTCCACCCGGCCCGCCGACGCTGGCTCGCGGCTGCCCTGGCGGGGGCTGGGTCAGCAGGTAGCCGCTGACGTAGCGCGCCGGCACGCCCATGGCCCGCAGGCACGCGATCAGGATGTGCGCGAAGTCCTGGCACACACCGCGGCGCTGCGCCAGCGCCTCCAACGCCGGGGTGTTGACCTCGG
>CALMKX010000182.1 GCA_937867335.1 uncultured Acidobacteriota bacterium | reverse complement strand
CGCGGCGGTGGCCGACGGCTCGCCGGCCAAGAGGGGCAAGAGCCAGCCCTCGCCCAGCGGCGCCGGCTCGCCCTGCCAGAGGGAGAGATGCTCGCGCAGCCGGTTGCGGCTCGCGGCCGGCAGCAGATCCTCCGCGGCGCTCGCCACCGCGGCATCGAGCCCACGGAAGGCCCGGTGGATCGCTTCCGAGCCACGGGCCCACGCGAGGGAGGCCGGGGCCTCCGGCAACGGCGAGAGGAAGCCGAGGGATTCTCCCGCCCGGTGCTCGCGGCCGATCGCCCGGCGGAACGTGGGAGCGAAGATGCGGAAGGCGAGACCCTTCATCAGCCGGGCCGCAGGGGGCACGGGGCTCGCGCCCAGAAGGGGCTCCACCATGCGGTTGATGTAGTGGAAACAGAGCACCGTGCCGATCGCCTCCGGTGCCGCCGCGAGCTCGCACGGTGGGGGCGACTGGGTAGCGCCGGCGGCGCCCGTGCTTGCCCGCGCCCAGGCCGCGAGCACTCGGAGTTCGGCGTTCTGCGCTTGTCCGTGGCGCGCCACAGCCCGCGCCGTGCCGCCGAGGCCGAGCGCGTAGAGCGTGGCGCTGTGGGCGTCCACGCAGTAGGGGCAGCGATTGGCCTCGGACACCGCGAGCGCCAGCACCTCCTTGGCGGCCCGGGACAGTCGGCCCGGCACGATCACCGTCTCGCGGAACGCCGCCCAGGCCCCGGCCAGCAGCTCCGGAACGGGGGTATGAAGCAGGAAGGGCTCCCCCTCCACGCCGAAATCCCGGCGGATCTGCCGATAGAGGGCCGCCCCCGGGCTGCCGGGTGCCGGGCGAGAGAGCTCGAGATGGCGAATCATTCCCGCCAATGGTAGCGCCAAGCGGTAGCCGGCTCGAGGGCGGGTGACAGCGAGCCGTGGGAAGCGCTCTAGATCCGTACTTGGACGGGTATTCCCGCCGGGAGAGAACTCACTCTCGAGACTGGGCCCAGCGGCCGCCTGTTCTGCGGTGTTGAGCCCTCGCCGGTGGATTCGACGGGCGTGACTGGGGCCGTGTTACCATGCCCAGAAGGGCTGTGCTTCGCCCTATTTGCGCCGGGAGACAGCGGGTGTTGCCAGACCATCAGAGCCTTCTCGGGGTTGGGGTCTACACGGTTCGAGAAGCCGCCAGGTTGACTCGAATACCGACCAGGACCATCGGCCGCTGGGCGAGGGGCTACAGCTACCGTCAGGAGGGAGGTCTGCGCCATTCCCGCCCGCTTTGGCAAGGGGATATCGAGCCGATCGATGGCGAGATCACCCTCAGCTTTCGGGACCTGCTCGAAGTGAGGTTCGTGGCCTACTTTCGAGACTTGGGCGTTAGCTGGAAAACCATCCGAGCAGCGGCCGATTGCGCTGCAGAGATTATCGTGGATTCTCACCCGTTCTCGAGTCGGACGTTCAAGACGGACGGAACTCACATTCTCGCAGAGGTGGCCAGTCGAACTGGTGAAGCAACGCTCCTGAATCTCGCTCAACGGCAGTATGAGCTCAAGCCCATCGTTGATCCCCTCCTGATTTCCGGCATCGAGTTCTCGGACTTGGATACCGCCCCAGTCCGTTGGTGGCCACTCGGCCGCGACCGGCGTGTCGTCGTAGATCCCCAGCGTTGCTTTGGCCAACCGATCTGCGATCCCGAGTCGGTTCCGACCTCTGTCCTCGAGCGGGCGTTTCAGGCGGAAGGCTCGGTCGAGGAGGTCGCTAGCTGGCATGAGGTTTCCAGAGCCTCTGTGGAAGACGCTCTAGAATTCGAACACCTGCTGCGGGCAGCGTGAGGTTCTTCCTGGATAACTGCCTTTCACCTCGATATGCGGAAAGCCTCGACATCCTGTCAGCGAATTATGGCCATAGCGTCACCCACTTGGGCCAACGCTTCGGTCGCAACGTAACTGACCAGTACTGGATTCGAGAACTGCGGTCCGAGGGCGATTGGGTCATCGTCTCGGGCGATTCTCGTATTGCCACGTCGCCTCCGCTCAAAGCCATCTGGCTCGAGTCAGGGCTGACCGCGTTCTTTCTCGACCGGGGTTGGATGAACATTCGCTACTGGGAGCAAATCGCTCTACTCGTAAAGTGGTGGCCAGAGATTCTGCATACTGCTCAGAAATTCGAAGCAGGATCTGGGTTTGTGATTCCCTGCCGGGGCCACCGGCTGAAGATCATCCGGTAGCCGGCTCTCCCGCAAGCGTCTCGCGATTTGCCTAGCTTCCGCTCGATCTGCTCCATCCTCGTCGAAACCAGATGCCCAGCATGGCCACCAAGACACCCAGGCCAAGCAGGGGGAGCCGGCCCTTCCAGGGTCCGGGCGCTGGCAGGCGACTTCCGCCCTCTCCGAGCAGCACCAGCCCGGCCCAGGCGGCGGGAGGCAGGCCGGCTTCGATCGCCTCTCGGCGAGCGAGGGTGAGCGCCGCCGCCGCCGTGCCTCCCCGGCCCAGGGCGCGGTAGAACCGCTCGAAGAGGAACGCCGCATCGTCGTCTCGCAGAGGCCAGCGGCTGGCCACCACGGTTTGGGCGCCGGCTTCGAAGAAGGCCCTGGCGAGGCTCAGAATGCCTTCGCCGGAGAGCAGCTCGCCCTCGGCCGAATCGCAGGCGGCCAGCACCACCAGGCGGCCGGAGAGATCCAGGCCGGCAATCTCGGCAGGCGTCAGCCGGCCATCCTGCAGCGCGCTCCCGGGGGCGAGAAAGATCGTCGAGCGCTCGGGGAAGGCCTCGTCCGCCACCGCGTGGACGGCCAGGTGCAGGGCAGCGAACTCCCTCGCGGCCCCGGCCTTCAGCCGCTCCTCGGAAGCGTCCTCGGCGAGCAGCACCCGCGGACCAGCCGGCACCAGCCGGGCGATGCTCCGGGCTTCCTTGCGCGCCCAGGGCAGAGCGGCAAGCTCCTCCCCGGTGCGCAGAGGCGAGGCCGGGTCCGCCAGGATCAGCACAGAGCGTGGCCGGAGGGTGGGGGTCCGGCGATGGAGCGCGAGCCAGAGCGTGGCCGAAGGCACCACGGTGAGCTGGTAGCGAGCCGCCAGAGGCACCCCTCCGGGCCCGCCCAGGAGCTCGAACGGCAGCCGATGGAGGGCACCGTCGGCGGCGATCACCAGCCTCTGGACGGAAGCCGGAAGCCCGGCCAGAGCGGGCGCCAGCAGCCGCTCGCCCAGCCGTCGGGCCACCTCGGCCAGCAGCCCCGGCGAGGCTTCACGCTGGCGCGCGAGACCGGCGAGCCCGCTGGCGGCGGTGGCCAGCTCGCGCGCGTCGGGGAGGGGGTAGAGGCGCGCTCCGCCACGATCCACGGCGAGGAGCCAGGAGCCACCGCCAGGCTCGCCGTAGACGTCCTCCTTGGCACCGAGTTCGAACCACAGCAAGGCCTCCTCTGGCGCCAGGGCGGCGCGGACGGCTTCCAGGCTGGCGAACGGAGCCGCCTCCGGGCCAGTCTTCTCGGCCTCCGGGCGGGGCTCGATGTCCGCTCGCACGAGGCTTTCGAGCAGCACCCGCGCCCGCTGTCGCTCGCCCACCTCGAAGCCCGTGCCCAGCTCCGGTGGCTGGGCGCCCAGCAGCTTGCCGGCGAGAAAGGCGTAGTCCCGCGCCCGGCCGGCGAAGAGGCGCGCTTCGAAGAAGAGCACGATGTAGAAGACGTTGCTTGCGAGGCCGATGGGCCAATTCAGGATCTCTATGCCCGTGTCAGATTTCTCCGCAACGAGGCTGAGATTAAACGACTGTCGTTCAAAGTCCAGGGTAACGATATCGCTATGGAAGCCACGGTTCGCAATTGGCTGACGAAGCCATTCATCGACGCCTGGGCCAAAGGCAAAGTGGAGGGCAAGGCGGCGCTGCAAGAGATCCTGCAAGCCGAGGGTACGCGGCCGCGCTACGAGCTCGTCGGCGCGCACGGGCCCGAGCATGACAAGCGCTTCGACGTCGCGGTCTACCTCGACGATCGGCTGCTCGCCC
>CALMKX010000181.1 GCA_937867335.1 uncultured Acidobacteriota bacterium | reverse complement strand
GGGGCTCGCTCTCTCTCAGGGATCCGGGGTGGACGGCGAACCCTCTCACTTCGCGACGGCTCAGCGCAGCTTCACCTTCACGCCCCTCGAACGCGCGGACTCGAGCGCGCCGACCGCGTCGAAGCTCGCGCGCAGCTTCACCGGCTTCGAGCCGGCCTTGCCGAGCCGCTTCGACTTCAGCGTCACCTTCGCCTTGCACTGCTTGCCGGAGGTGACGCCGGTGCCGACCTTCCCCCACTTGCCCTTCCGCTTCCGCTCGAAGACGATCCGCTGGAAGCCCGATGCGGGACACGGGCCCAGCTTCGCGCTCAGCGCAACCGTCCCCCTCCTGCCCGAGCCCTTGCGCTTGGCCTTCAACCCGAGCTTCGGCTTGCTCTTGGTGACGACGCGCTCGGGCCCGAACTCCTGCCAGGTCCCGTCGATCGCCTGCTGACCCGGGCCCGGCTTGGACCAGTCGCAGACGCCATCGGGGAAGATCGCCGCGAGGCGGGCCTGCTGCCCCGCCGACGGCGACCCGTAGTCGCCGTAGTTCAGCGGACGCAGCGCGCACTTGACCGCGATCGAGTCCAGCGGCTTGCCCGCCTGGTTGGCGGGGAGGCTGTGCGGTGGGTACGTCTGCTCGCAGATGTTGGAGGCGCCGATCTGCGCCGGCGCGTCGGTGCGCTGGCCGCCGTTCGTCCAGCAGGCGTCGACGGCATCCGACGGCTTGTCGTTGAGCACCTTCTCTGCGAGGGAGGCACCCGTGTGGTCGGCGGCGATCGCGTCGAGCCAGCGACCGATCAGATCGAGGGCGGCGGCGTTCATCGGGCCGACGTTCTGGCCTCCCTTGGCCCGGAACATGACCTGGTTGCCATGGCCGCCGGTGCTGTCGAGCCGCGCTCGCAGCTTGTAGGTGTTGACGTACTGGTGGACGTTGGCCTCGTCGTCGACGTAGCTTCGAGCGTCGACCACGGGGACCTGCCGGTAGCCGCCGAGGCCCTGGTTGACGCGACCCGTGCGGAAGGCGGCGGCGATCGCATCGGGATCGCCGACGCTGCGCGCGGCGCGGATCTCACCGTTCTGGTCGTAGCCACCGATCCCCTGGTTCAGGTCGAGGAACTCGTTCAGCGTGATCGTCCCCTGCTGCAGCGCGACGAGCCCGTATTGGACGCCGACGTTGTCGAGCGTGCGCCGCGCGAAGCCCGTCGCCGGGTCACGACCGTAGACCGCGACCATGCTGTCCCAGACAGTGCAACGGATCCCAGTCGGGTTGGTGGCCGCGTCGAAGATCTGCGCCGGGGGCACGACCGATTCGTCGCAGCCCTCGGAGGCGTTGACGACATCCGCCCCCGCCGAGAGCGCAACGCATCCGTTCGGGTTGCTGAGGCCGCTGATCGCCTGGCGCTGGGAGTTGCTGAGCGCAGCGCCCGCCGGGGTCGCGTAGTAGGCGGTGAGCAGGCGGCAGTCGGGGTAGTCGGGAGCTGCCCCGTCGGGGAAGCTCGCCGACGGCAGCAGCCCGTCGAGCAGGCCCGGGTAGTTCTGCGCGATCAGCTGCGCCTGCACGGAGCCGCCCGAGCTCCCCTCGCCGATGGTCCAGACGGGAGCGGCACCGACGGACTCGATGAAGTGCTCCTTGAGCATCGACGCGGCCTCCGCCGAGAGAACGTCGTTGCAGGCCGTATTGAAGACGTTGAGGCTGCCGGAGAGGATGGCGTAGCCCTGCGAGAGCTCGGCGTCGTCGAGCACCTGGCCGAGGTTCGCGACCCCCTGCTGATAGCCGGCACCGCAGCCGCCGCCGAACTTGTAGACGAGGCGCTGGTTCCAGGCGGCGGCGACGTCGCCACCGGGCGCAAGCGTGGCCCAGCGGTACACGGAACGGTCGATGACGCCGGTCTCGATCCGGACCACGTAGTCGACCGTGCGACCGTCGCGCGTCGTGGTCTGCACGCCGTCGGCGGGCATCGCCGAGGGATCCGCGAGCGGTTCGAAGTCGCCGCCGTTCGTCCTGTAGACGTAGTTCACCTGCGCCGATGCCGAGCAGTTCGCGTCCGTCGGAGCCCCGAGGCCGGCTTCGATGGTGCGGCAGAAGAACGGGGACTGCTGCGGGCCCGAGAAGAGCGGTCCGCTGATGGGCGAGTCGTAGAGCTGCAGGCTCGCAGGCCGCTTCAAGCCCTTCGCGTAGGCCGTGAGCTCGTTCTGGCCCTGCGAGAGCCCGTCGACGAGCCCGACGAGACGCCCGGAGCCCGCCTGATCGCTGAACCTGGAGGTCACGTCCGCTCCGTTGAGCCGGACGCGCACCTTCGACGGCTTCGTCCCGTTGGGAACGGTGACCGCCACGAGTGCGTCGTCGCCGGTGACCAGGTCGGGGGCGCTGGAGAGAGCCTCGACGTCCAGCTTCCCGCCGGCGGCATGGGCGGGGGCCGCGATCAGCATCGTCGCGAGCAGCACCGCCCAAGCGATCGTCGTTCTCGCCCTCACCGTGTTCCTCCTTCCATGTCGGCGACTACGTCCCCCAGGATGGATAACCCGCATGCCGGATGAAAGGTTCGGAAGACGCGCCGGGGCACCACGCGTAGGGTTGGAGCCATGAGCGACAGCAGCGAGTACACGCACAAGAACCTGGAATCGGTCGAGGACATGGCCGCCAAGCACGGCTTCTCGGAGATCGGCGAGGTGCGCTTCGCCACCGGGGACCTCGAAGCCGAGCAGACGGGATTCAGCCACCACCGACTGAAGCCGAACGCCCGCCAGGGGTTCGGCCACAAGCACGACGAGGCCGAGGAGGTCTACGTGGTCATCGCCGGCTCGGGCCGGGTGAAGGTCGACGACGAGGTGGTCGAGCTGACGAAGCTCGATGCGATTCGCGTCTCCCCCGGCGCCACGCGGGCTTTCGAGGGCGGCGATGACGGGCTGGAGTTCATCGCGTTCGGGGAGCGTCACGAGGGAGACGGCGAGATCGTCCCCAACTGGTGGAGCGACTGAGCTGGAGCCCGGAAGCTCCCCGCGGACGGACTAGAGAGAGCCGAGGTCGGGGCGCTTGGGGTCGCGACCGTCGCCCGACGAGCGGCCGCGGAGCCGGCGCGGCCGCGGCGGTGAGGGTCGAGAAAGTGACTCGCGTCTCGATCTCGCCGGCGGTCACGGAGATGCGCGGCAGGCCGGCGGCCAAGAGCGCCTGCAAGCGCGCCCGGGCCTCTTCGGCCGCCTGCTCTTCTTCGGGCGTGGCCTCGGCCGCCAGCAACTCCGCCACCGGTCGCCGGGCCTGCTCGATCAGCTCGGTCCAGGCTCGGAGCTGGCCCTCGGCCTGCGCCAGCACGGCAGAGAAGACCTGCTCCACCAGGTTGCCGGTGAACTCGCCGAAATCGAAACGCGAGGCAGTCATCGCCGCACCTCCTGGTCCCGCTCAGCTCCGCCGCCGTGCCGGCGCGGGCTCTTCGGCCTCCGGAGCCTCGAGCTCGTTGCCTCCACTCTCCCGCGGCAGTGCCGCACGAGTCGTGCCCTGGGTACCCGAATCCGCCGGCGTCGGGACCTTCGAAGGATCGAACAGGGGGAAGAAGTCTGACCGGAACTCGATCTTCACCCGCCCGGTCAAGTCGATGCCCAGGTTGGTGACGGCGCTCTTGGTCTCGTTGACCACGTTGACTCGGTAGCGGCTCGACACGCGCGAGCTCGAGTAGGACGACGCGAAGGCACTGCTGAAGCTAGCGTTGAAGATACCCAGGGCCAGCCCGCCCGAACCCGACGAGGAGTAGCTCAAGCCGAAGCTGCTGGCACTCGTGTCGGAGCTGGAGTCCCGAGTGGAGGAGGAGATCGCATCCCTCTCCTGGCTATCCACATGGAAAGTGACCGCGGTCTCAATCGCTCCGGCAGTAACCACAGTCCTCTGGAGCCCCAGGCGGAGGATGGTTTCCAGTCGATCGAAGGAGCCGCGTACCTCGCGCCGTAGCTTGGCTTCGCTGAACGCTTTCAACTCACCAAAGGTGGTGCTCGGGCTGTTGGCACCCGTCTCGTTGAGAACCTCTGTGAAGACCTTTTCGGTGCTTCCAAAGGTGGCCGTGACGCCCTCGAAGGTGCCCTTGAGATCGCTCAGCCGGTCAGGCTTGTACACGACCGACGTGGTAGGGGCAGTCGAGGCGTCGATGCTGGTCGGGGACTGGGCGAAATTCGGCAGGATCACCTGATTGATGTACTCGCGGACCTTCGGCGCGGGATCAGCGCCCAGTACTCGCTGCTCGTAGGCGGCGAGCCCTCCTGCGACTTTCGAGACCAGCTCGGCGTAGGCCTCGAGCTGCTCCATCGAGGAACCCACAATGGTCTCAAACGTGCCGCGCAGGAGATCCTGCGTGAAGTCCACGAACAGGGGCAGCTCGCCGGCGAACTTCTTGAACGCCTCAATCGCCCGCCCCGCGGCGGAGTCCTCGAGCTTGTTGAGCTGCAAGGGGGTGAGACTCATGAACAACCTCCTTGCCGCCAGGTCCAGTCCTGGCCGGCATGGAAGTTCTTCGCTGCAGCGGCTTGGGTTCTGACAAGACGATCGACAGAAGCCCGGCAGGTTGGTGATTCTGGGCCCACCGGCTGCGGCTTTACCCGCCGGTAGCCGACGGGCGCGGAGACCGCGCCCCTACAGGGTCAGGAAAGCGCCAGGCTGGCCTCGTCCTCGGACGTGGGCGCAGCCTGCTGCGCCCTGGCGACCGAGGACGGAACTCCCTCTGCTACGAGGATAGACCTCCGCCGAGCCTCACGAGCCGCTCAGCACGGGCAGCAGCCGCACCAGGGCTCGGACTCGCAGTGCTGGCCGTCGTCGCCCTCATGGCAAATGCGACGGATGGTTGCGTTCGGCCCTGCTGCGCCCGGGTAGAAGTTCGAAGGTCCGGGCAGGTAGGTGTCGGCTGCGCGGTCGCCGTCGGTGTCCACCAGCACGAAGCCCGATCCCTTGGGTTGGAAGGTCGGAGTGGACTGCCAGGGCTGCGGAACCGAGGGGAAACGCACGGCCAGGGCGAACTGCAGGGACTCCTTCGCGGAGCCGGCGACCGGAGTGAAGGTGACCTTGGCGTTGATCGAGAGGGCCGTCCAGTAGTGGCCGCCCAGCTCGCTCTCGCGGACGATCTTCATGCGCGTGATGGGCTGCTGGCCGTCGATTCCCACCGTGAGGTTGTACTGGCCGCAGGCGGTGTCGATCGGATTCACGCTCTTGAGCGAGAGAGCCCGCATCTGCACGCGGGTGAAGGCCACGTCGCGCTTGTTGAACACCGCATCGTCCAGCCTCTGCACGATGGTGTCGGTGTTGCCGAGCTGGGTGTTGGCGCCGGTTACAAGCGGAACCCCTTCGAGCACCACTCGGCCCGTGAAAGGCGCCGAGCCGGCACAGAAGAAACCGGCCGGCACCGGGGTCTTGGCGAAGTCGACGTACGTCGAGCCGTCCGGTGGAGTGTGCCAGAGGTCGATGCCGTTCTGAATCGCGCGGTCGGCCGCAAGAGCCGGCACTGCCGCCACCAGGGCCAGAGCCGTGAGCCAGAGACACGTTGCACGC
>CALMKX010000180.1 GCA_937867335.1 uncultured Acidobacteriota bacterium | reverse complement strand
CCCCTCTCCCAGCCCTCCCACTCCAGCCGCCCGGGAGAGGGGCTCAGAGAGGGGGGATCCCCTCACCCCTCCCCCGGAAACCCACCCTCGAAGGCGCTCTCCGTCCAGGGGCGGCGGTCGGAGGGTTTTTCTCTTTCCTGGAGGTGGGGCGGGAGGGTTTCGGGGGGGCCGGGGCGGCCGATGGCGATCATGGCTTCTACGGCGTAGGGCTCGGGGACGCCGAGCTCGGCTTTCGCGCGGTCGTAGTCGAAGCCGCCCATGCCGTGCACCACCAGGCCGAGGCTCCAGCCCTGGAGGGCGAGGTTCTGCCAGGCCGAGCCGGTGCAAAAGGAGTGGGTGCGGTCGAAGCGGCCGCGGCTGTTGACGGTTTTCGAGAGCACCACCACCAGCATGCCGGCCTGGGCGCACCAGAGCTGGTTGCCCTCGGCCAAGAGGCCGAAGAAGCGGCTCCAGGCCGGGGTGTCGCGCAGGGCGTAGAGGAAGCGCCAGGGCTGCTCGTTGTTGGCGGAGGGGGCGAAGCGGGCGGCGTCGAAGAGGGTGGCCACTTCCTGGGCGCTGAGCGGCTCGCCGGACATGGCCCGCGGCGACCAGCGGTCGGCGAGCAGGCGCAGCACGGGGTTCTCGGTTTCGCGGTTGGTGGGGCTGGGAATCCGGTAGCTCATGGACGGTTCTCCACGGTTCGAGTCGAGGGTGAGGATGCGCCGGGCGAGGCGGTGGTTTCGAGGCGGTCGCCCACGGCCTCTGTGCCATAATCGAATCGGCTCTCGAATGATTCCCTCAGCGCCCAGCCAGGCCCAGGCCACCCACCTCCAGACCAGCTCTCGACTCTGCGGCGAGCCCCTGGCGATCGCTCCGGGGGAGGCCCGTGTGCGCCTGCTGGCCGTGGCCGAGATGGCCGTGGACGAGCACCAGCTGGTGCACGGGGGCTTCGTGTTCGGGCTGGCGGATTACGCGGCGATGCTGGCCGTGAACCACCCCAACGTGGTGCTGGGAGGGGCGGAAGTACGCTTCCGGGCGCCGGTGCGAGTGGGCGAGGAGCTGCTGGCCGTGGCCCGACTCGAGGGGGAGGAGGGGCGCAAGCGGCGGGTGCAGGTGACGGTGGAGCGCGGCGGAGAAGAGGTGCTTTCCGGCCTTTTCACCTGCTTTGTGCTCGAGCGTCACGTGCTCGCCCCGGCCGCGGGAGAAGGCGCATGAGCGGCGGCGAGCTGGTGGCCCGGGTGCTCGAGCGCCAGGGAGTGCGCTTTCTCTACACCCTCTGTGGCGGCCACATCTCGCCCATCCTGGTGGCCGCGGCGGGGGTGGGCATCCGGGTGGTGGACGTTCGCCACGAGGCCACGGCGGTGTTCGCCGCGGATGCCACGGCCCGGCTCACCGGCGTTCCCGGCGTGGCGGCAGTGACCGCCGGCCCGGGGGTGACCAACACCTTGACGGCGCTCAAGAACGCGCAGATGGCGCAGTCCCCGGTGGTGCTCCTGGGCGGGGCCACGGCGACCGTGCTCAAGGGCCGGGGCGCCCTCCAGGACATCGACCAGCGTTCGTTGATCCTGCCGCACGTGAAGAGGGCCTGGTTCGTGGAGCGAGTGCGGGACCTCCCCGGCGCGCTCACCGAAGCCTTCGAAACGGCGCTTTCGGGAGTGCCCGGGCCGGTGTTCGTGGAATGCCCGGTGGACCTGCTCTACCCGGAAGCCCTGGTGCGTAGCTGGTACGCCGCCAAGACCGATCGCGAGCCGCGCAACCTGCGCGAGCGGGCGGAGCGGCTGTACCTGCGCCGCCACCTCGACCGGCTCTTCGCCGGGGCGGACCAGGCCGGCGCTCCGGAGCCGCGGCGCCAGGCCTACGGAGAGCCACCGGAGGAGCTCGTAGCGAAGGCCGCGGCCCTGCTCTCGGCGGCGCAGCGGCCGCTCCTGGTGGTGGGCAGCCAGGCTCTGGCGGAAGCCGGCCAGGCCCAGGAGCTCGCCCGGGCGGTGGCCGAGCTCGGCATCCCGACCTACCTGGGAGGCATGGCCCGGGGCCTTCTGGGCCCGGATTCGCCGGTGCAGCGGCGCCACGAGCGCCGCCAGGCGCTGCGTGAGGCGGACTTCGTGCTGCTCGCGGGCTTCCCCTGCGATTTTCGCCTGGATTATGGCTCGCACATCCGCGGCAGCGCCTGCTACGTGGCGGTGAACCGCAGCCGCCGCGAGGCGAGGCTCAACCGCCGCCCCAACCTCACCGTGGTGGCGGACCCGGCGCGGTTCCTCCACCAGCTCGCTCGCGCAGCGCCCTCCTCGCCGGAGCGACGGGCCGCCTGGTTCGCCACCCTGGCCGAGCGGGACGCGGCGCGGGAGGCGCGGATCGCCGAGGAGGCCGCGGGCGAGAGCGAGCTGGTGAACCCGCTCGCCCTCTGCCGGGAGCTCGAGGCGGCCCTGCCTGCCGAGAGCGTGCTGGTGGCGGACGGCGGGGATTTCGTGGCCACCGCCTCCTACATCCTGCGGCCCCGAGGCCCGCTCTCCTGGCTAGACCCGGGAGCCTTCGGCACCCTGGGCGTGGGCGCCGGCTTCGCTCTCGCGGCCCAGCTCTGCCGGCCGGAGAGCCAGGTGTGGCTGCTGTGGGGGGACGGCGCGGCCGGGCTTTCGCTGGTCGAGATGGACACCTTCGCTCGCCACGGCCTGCCGGTGATCGCCCTGGTGGGCAACGACGCCAGCTGGGCCCAGATCGCCCGCGAGCAGGTGGAGATCCTGGGGGATCCGGTGGGCACCGTGCTGGCGCGCACGGACTACCACCAGGCGGCGCAGGGGCTGGGCGGGCAGGGCATCCTGGTGCGCTCCACCCGGGAGGTGCCGGCGGCTCTCGCCCGCGCCCAGCAGTTGGCGCTCGCCGGGCATCCGGTACTGGTCAACGCTCACCTCGCGCGAACCGAGTTCCGCAAGGGCTCGCTTTCGATGTGAGCCGGGGTGGCCGGCGCTCAGGTGGAGGCGCCGGCCGGCACGGCCATGGCCTTGGGGGTGGGGCGGGAGCGGAAGCGCTGCCAGAAGGTGGCGAGTTCGGCCTTGAGCCAGACCTTCATGCCGGAGCGCAGCATGGGCAAGCCGCCGGTGCGGCCGAGGGTGGCGGTGGTCACGAAGTGATGCCAGCCCTCGTTCTTGCGGCCGTAGATGCCCAGGCGGCGCCGTAGCCGGGCCAGGCGGATCAGTCGGCGGTTGTAGAAGCTCATCCAGGCGTAGGCTAGCCGGGTGGGCAGGATGTCCTCCGAGAAGATCGGCGTGCGCAGCGCGTCGACGTTCTCGTAGGCCGGCGTGACGATGCCCATGTAGTACATCGCCGTGTCCATCAAGAAGCCCGCGGCGGTGAGCTCGGCGTCGCCGAACACCTCGTATTTGCCGAGGTAGAGGGCCGAGAGCCAGCGCTGGTAGGAGCGCAGGAAGCTGGTGTTGTGGGCCTCGAGGGCCTTGCCCAGGCATTCGCGGTCGAGCTTGCCCTGGAGGTCTTCCTCGATCAGTCGGGCGGTGGCATAGCTCGAGATCGAGGCATGGTCCAGGCCCGGGCTGTAGTAGGGGTCGATGAACGCCGCGGCGTCGCCCACCAGGGCCCAGCCGTAGTCGGCGTAGCGGCTGGTGCAGTAGGCGAGGTGGGCGTAGGAGTGGAAGTCGTCGGTGTCGAGCTCGGCGCCCTCGAGCAGCTCCGAGAGCCCCGGCTGGGCGAGCAGGAAGTTGCGGAACTGCTCCGTCGGGTTGGCGCCCGGGGGCAGCTGGAAGAGCTCCCGGTTGTAGACCACGCCGATCGAGGTCTCGCCGCCCACCAGGGGGATCACCCAACACCACCAGCCGTAGCCCATGAAGTGGTTGGTGGCCAGGCGTCGCGCGCTCGCCACCGGCTTCAGGCGGGGGCAGCGCGGGTCGAGGCCCATCACCGCGGCGCCGTCCAAGTCTTTCACGCCCTTCCAGCGCCCCCACACTGCGGCGGTGGGATGCTGGTCCGTGCGGGTGTGGAGCTGGTAGCGGCGGGCGAGGATGGCGTGGCGCCCGGAGGCGTCCACCACCCAGCGGGCCGTCACCTCCCGGCTGCCGCTCTCGGTCTCGAGGGTGATCCGGCTCTCCGGCCAGCCGAGGGCGGTGGCGGTCACCTTGGCCGGCCGCACGATCTCTGCGCCCGCCTCGGCGGCGAGGTCGATCAGCGATTCATCGAGCCGGGCGCGGTCGAGCTGGAAGGTGGGCAGGCGGGGCACCTCGCGGGGTCCCACCTCGCTCATCGAGGCGAGAGACGACGCCTGCGAGCCGGCGAACCAGTAGCGCAGGCCATGCTTGGGCAGCTGTTCGCGGGAGAGCAGATCGTGCAGGCCGAGCACGCGGTAGAGCATCAGGGCGGAGATTTCGACCGTGGCCTCGCCCACCTTGCGGTCGAAAGCCTCGGCCTTCTCGACCACCAGAACGCGCCGCTCGGGAAGCCAGCGCTTGAGCAGGGTGGCGACGACAGAACCCGAGAACGCGCCGCCCATCACCACCACATCGTAACGGTCGGTCTCCATGGCGGCGATTCTACTACGGCATCGGGGCGGTTCAGAGCTTGGTCAATCGCGCGTCGTCTGGCGCTCGGCGACGCGGTATCATGCCCGCCGCATGGCGCTCGGAGGGCATCTCTGGACGGTGGTTCCACGCTTGCGCCCGATCGGTCCATCTCCCCGGGCGAGGGCCTGGTGCACCACGGTGGATGATCCGCAGCTCGGCTCGATCGAGCTCACCGGCTTGCTGCGCGAGGAGCCGGGCGGCCGGGACCTCTTGGTCTTCGTCCACGGCATCGGCGGCTCGGCCTCGGCGCGCTACGCCCAGGAAGTGGCGCGGGTGGCCCGGGAGATGGGCCTCTCCTGCCTGCGCCTGAACCTCCGCGGCTGCGACCGCAGGGCACCGGACTACTACCACGCCGGCCTCTCTTCGGACCTCACGGCGGCCCTGGCCGATCGCGAGCTCGCCCGCTTCGAGCGGCTGTACCTCCTGGGCTATTCGATGGGTGGGCATCTCGGGCTGCGTTGGGCGGTCTCCGGCCCGGACCCGCGGCTTCGAGCGGTGGCGGCGATCTGCTCTCCCCTCGACCTGGTTTCGGCCGCGGCGATGATCGACCGCCCCGGCGCCTGGCCCTATCGCCTTTACGTGCTGCGCAACCTGATCGACATCTACCGCGCCGTGGCGAGCCAGCGCGAAGTGCCGGTGCCGCTCGTGGAGGCCAACCGCTTCACCCATCTGCGCCAGTGGGACGACCAGGTGGTGGCGCCCCGCTGGGGCTTCGACGGCGCGGACGACTACTACGCCCAGGCGAGCGTCGCGCCTCATCTCGAGCGCCTGGCGGTGCCCAGCCTGCTGGTGGCGGTGGAGGACGACCCGCTGGTGCCCGGCAGTGTGCTACGACCTGCGCTCGCGCGCCGCTACCCGCTGCTCGAAGCCCGCTGGGCCGAGCGCGGCGGCCACGTCGGCTTCCCCCGGGGCTTGAATCTGGGCGAAGCGGGACCCACAGGAATCGAAGGCCAGGCGATCGCCTGGTTGTTGCGCCACGGGCGCTAGGCGCCCCTAGGAAGGAGCTGCATGAACACGGCCCTGTTCTCCGGTCTCGAGCGCTTTCGCGACTTCGGCCTGTTGGTCCTGCGCTTGGGCCTGGGCGTGGCCTTCATCCTCCACGGCTACCCCAAGATGTTCGGCGGCCCGGAGAAGTGGCAGGCGGTGGGCAAGGTGACCGAGATCGTCGGGATTCACCTCTACCCAGCGGCCTTCGGCTTCGCCGCGGCGTTCGCCGAGTTCGGCGGCGGCATCCTGTTGATCCTCGGCCTGTTCTCCCGCCTCGCCGCCTTCCTGATGTGCTGCACCATGGTGATGGCTACCACCATGCACCTGCACCGGGGCGACGGCTTCGGCGACTGGTCCCACGCCTTCGAGCTCGCCTGCGTGTTCTTCGCCCTGATCTTCGTGGGCCCGGGCAAGCTGTCGATCGACGGCAAATAGCTGCTAAGGCTTCGCCTCGGGCGGCGGCGGAATGCTGATGTCCCGCTGCGTGACCGGGCCGAAATCCGACAACGGCCGGTCGAGCCCCTGGCTTGGGCCCACCACCAGGATGGCCAAGTCCTTCGTCCGCAGATACTTGCGGGCGGCGGCCGCGACCTGCTGGGCGGTGACCCCCTCGAGTCCCGTCCGATACTTCTCCAGCCAGTCGCTCGGGTAGCCGTAGAACTCGTAGAGCAGCTTCTGCACCAGGATGCGGCGCGGCGAGTCGAAGCGGAAGATGAAGGAGTTGAGGATGGACTCCTTGGCTCGCCCGATCTCCTCCGCAGAGGGCGGGCTGGTGAGCATGCCGTCGAGCTCGCCGAGCACGGCGGCGATGCCGGCTCCGGTGGTGGCGGTCTTGGTCAGCAGGCTGAAGTAGGCCTCGCCGGGGCGGTTGTAAGCGCTGCCCACGCGGCCACCCACCGAGTAGCCCAGGCCCTTCTTCGAGCGCACATTCGAGAACAGCCGCGAGCCGAGCCCGCCGCCCAGCACCTGGTTCAGCACTTCCACGGCGTAGTAGTCCGGGTTGTCCTTGCGCAGGCCGAAGTAGCCCATGGCGATCGAGGACTGATTCACGTCGTCGAGCGCCACCTGGTAGACCCCGGGCTTGGGCGCGGGGAACTGGTCGATCCGCCTGCGAGGCTGGGCCGGCCCCTTGGGCCAGCCCCCGAAAGCGATCTCCAGCAGCTTCAGCGCCTGGGCCGGATCGAAGTCCCCGGAGAGGCCCATCACCAGGCCGTTGGGGTGGAGCTGCTGGGCCTGCCAGGCGAGCAAGTCCTCGCGGCGGATCGCCCCCAGGGTGGCGTAGGTGGCCTGGCGAGCGTAGGGAGAGGCCTCGCCGTAGAGGATCTCGTCGAGCTCGCGACCGGTGATCTGGCCGGGATCGTCGTTCTGGCGGGCGATCTCGGCCTCGAGCTGGCCGCGCGCGATCTCCAGGCGGTCGGGGGCGAATCGGGGACGGCGCAGCAGGTCGGCGAGCACCCCGAGCATCTGGGGAAAATCCGGCGCGAGGCAGGAGAGCTCCACGGTCAGAGAGTCCGGATCGGCCTCGGTGGCGATCTCGGCGCCGTGGGCGTCGAGCAGCTCGTCGAGCTCGTCGGCCGAGCGTTCGCCGGCGCCGCCGGTGCGCAACAGCTCGGCTCCCAGCCGCACCAGGCCCACCTTCTCCGCGGGCTCGCTGGCCGTGCCGGTGGGCAGCATCAGGGTGGCCGAGACCAGCCCCAGCTCATGATCCGGGGCGAAGAGCACCACCATGCCGTTGGCGAGGGCATGGCGCTCGACGGTGGGGATGGCGAGCGGGGGGAGCACGGGGAAGCGCAGCTCGTCCACCCGCTCGACCTGAGCCGAGAGCAGTCGGGCGAGAGCCAGGCCGGCGAGGCCGAGCAAGCTGGGCAGGCGGAGTGCGGGTCGTGGGTTCATCGCGGGCTCTCCAGCTCTAGCGGCCGTTGCCGGGGGTGGCCGGTGGCGCCGTGGTCTCGATCCGGGCCACGGTGCGATTGGCGGCGGTGAAGGTGGCGGCAGCGACCCGGCGCAGGTCCGCCGGCTGGACCGCGTCGATCCGGCCGAGTTCGCGGAACAGCTCCCGCCAGTCGCCGAACAGCCGCTGGTACTCGGCGAGCAGCAGGCCGAGACCGGCGTTGGACTCCATCTGGCGCAGCAGCTGGGCCCGGGAGCGGGTCTTGAACTTGGCGAGTTCGCCGGGCTCGACGTCCTCGCTCTTCAGCCGGTCGAGCTCGGCATGGATCGCCTGCTCGATCTTGTCGTGGGGGGCGCCCTGGGCGGCGATCGCGTAGGCCGCCCAGAGGTGCGGGTAGCGAGGCCCCGGCAGGGCGGAAACCGAGCCGACGTCGACGGCGATCTTCTGATCCCGGACCAGCGAGCGGTGCAGGCGGGAGCTGCGGCCGTTGGTCAAGATGTCGTCCAGGGCGTCGTAGACAGCGTTGTCCGGATGGGTGAGTGCGGGGCGGTGGTAGGCCTCGATGTAGATCGGCTGCGAGCGGTCCTGGAGGACCACCGTCTTCTCGCCGCCCTGCGCTGGCTCCACGGTGACCACGGGCGGTGGCGAAGGCCTGGCCGGAATCCTCCCGAAGTAGGTTTCGAGGAGAGGGATCACCGCCTTGGGATCGAGGTCGCCCACCAGCACGGTGGTCAGGTTGCTGGGGCCGTAGTAGCGGTCGAAGAAGGCCTGGGCCTCCTCCACGGTGAAGGACTGCAGATCGCTCATGAAGCCCACCGCCGGCCGGCCGTAGGGATGGGCCAGGAAGGCGGTGCCTACCAGCTGCTCGATCAGCCGGCCGGGCGGGTTGTTGTCCACCCGCATGCGCCGCTCTTCCATCACCACGTCGCGCTCGCGGTAGAACTGGCGCAGCACCGGATGGAGGAAACGCTCGGATTCCAGGTAGCAGAACAGCTCCACCTTGTTGGCGGGCAAGGAGTAGAAGTAACGGGTGGCGTCCGCCGAGGTGTTGGCATTGAGCCCGGTGCCGCCCTGCTGCTCGATGATCTGCCCGAACTCGTTCTTGACCACGAAGGCGTCGGCGGCTTCCTGCGCCGCACGGAAGTCCTTCTCCAGCTGGGCGAGCCGTGCGGCGTCCGGCTTCGGGGCCAGGCGCTCGGCCTGCCAGGCGTCGTAGGCCGCGGCTTCACGCTCCAGGGCCGGCTTCTCCGCCGGATAGTCCCGCGTGCCGATGCGGGTGGTGCCCTTGAAGGCCATGTGCTCGAACATGTGGGCGAGGCCGGTCTGGCCGGTCTGCTCCTGCGCGGCGCCCACGTTGGCGATGGTGACGAAAGCGAAGACCGGCGCCTGATGGCGCTCCACCAGGAGGAAAGCCCAGCCGTTGGCGAGCCGATGGAGGGTGGTTCGTCGCTCCATCTCGGAGAGGTCCTGCCCGGCTGCCGGGCGGGCACTCAGAAACAGTAGGGGGAGCAGGCCGAGGGGGCTGAGACGGTGGAGGAGGGCTCGCATGGTGCCTGAGTTTACCAGTCAAGAGGAGCCGGGCCCGGGGCCCGAACTAGTACTTCCCGCAGCCGCGAGCGTCCTGGCTCCCGAAGCCCAACCGCCGGCTCGCCGGCATGGAAAGGAGAACCTCGTGAGCAAGCTCAGCCTGAGAGTCGCAACTGTTCTGGTTCTGGCCCTGGTTTCCACGGGCGCGGCCTTCGCCCAGCACTGGACCGCCGTGGGGTCGACCGGCGTGGTGGACGAATCCAACCTCGCGACCTACGCGGCCAACGGAGTCGAGATCGGCTACCTCGCCGCCTCCACTTCCACCTCGCCGATCGTCATCCGCTACAACGTCACCAACACCTTCGACAACGGTGCCAGCCCCAACAAGCCCGGGTGGACCAACTTCGAGGCCGGCGGCTTCGACCCCGGGCCCCTCGGACAGTTCTCGGCTTCGGTGATCCAGGTGGATCCCTGCACCGGCGTCCAGACCGTGCTCTGCACCGCCACCTCGACCGACACCAACAGCTGCCCTCGCTGCCAGATCACCGCCGGCTTCGATTTCAGCGTCAAGCTCTACTACATCCAGGTCACGCTGTCGCGCTCTTCCACCACGGTCAACCCCACCATCCGCACGCTGAGGCTCTTCTAGGGGTCTAGTGGGCGCTTCGCGCGGGTAACAAAAAGGGCCGCCGAAGCCGGCGGCCCTTTTCTCAGGCTCGTGCGAGCCGAGAGCGGTCTAGCGGAAGACCTCCAGGGTGAGGTTGCTGTACCGCCAGTTGTAGCCCGGATCCTCGTTCTCGTTGCGGCCTTCGTTGAAGCCGAAGTCGGCGCGCAGGCGGGAACCGTTGGGCACGTCCAGCTGGCGCACGTTGGGCACGTCGTTGTAGTCGATCAACACGTGGCCGGCGGTGTCCATCAGCTTGTAGTTGAGCGTCCGCTGGGCCGGGTTGTAGGTGTAATCGATCACGTAGGTGGTACCCGGGATACCCTCGACCGGGAAGAAGATCTTGGGCTTCTCGGTGGCGATGATGCCGATGCCGTGGCGGAAGAGCACGTCGCTCTTGGGCGGCTTGCGGAACACCGAGAAGCCGATCAAGTTGAAGTTGCGGTCCACCACCAGCCAGAACAGGCTGTGCAGCCCGCCCGGGCCGGAGAGGTTGCCCCAGCCGGCATGGAAGACTTCCACCCGGAAGTGCACCTTGCTGTAGGTGCCGGGGGCGACGTCGAAGTACTCGATGTGGAAGATCGCCGGCGGCACCTGGGTGAAGAAGGTACCCGGGCGGGTGAAGCACTGCGAAGCGCTGGCCGGGCAGCCCGGCGGTGGCGGCGGTGCGTCACCCGGGCGGCTGAGCGAGCTGTCGAGCCCCTTGGAGGGGTTGAGCACGGTCGCCTCGCCCATCTCCTTGTCGAAGGTCACGGCGTAGGCGTAGAAAGTCTGGTTGCAGGAAACCGTGAGGCGTGCCGCGGCCAGCTGGGTCTCGCCCAGGCCGCCCAGCAGGTCCTCGTAGAGCTTGTGCGAGAGGGGCGGCAAAGTCACCACGCCGGCCGAGCCGATCGCGCTGCGGAGCGCGCTCTCGACGGCCCGGACCCACAACCTGACCGGCGGCAGGTCCCGCCAGAACGACTCGGGCGGCGACCACGTCGGACCGGTCGGGAGGATGCCGACGGCGAACGAGAACTTCGGCAGCCTCGTCGATTTCGGAGCGGTGACCGGCGGCAATTTCGTCGTGCGCAGCAAAGGTTCTCGCAAGGGGCGCAATCCCCGTACGGGAGAAGAAATTGGGATTACCCCGCGTCGCGTCGTTACATTCCGCCCAAGCCAAGTCTTTAAGAAGTACGTCAATTCGTAGCTCTCGCGAGACCTGGATCGCGACCGCAGTATGAGGGCCGGTCATGGGGATTGACCCCAGGCTGGGTAGTAAAGTTTTTTATAAAATCGGGGAGGTGAGTCAACTGACGAAGCTC
>CALMKX010000179.1 GCA_937867335.1 uncultured Acidobacteriota bacterium | reverse complement strand
CCAGCGCCAAGGCGGCCGGCTCGCCGTCCACCCCGAACACGGTGCCGGCCGAGCTCCCCGGGGAGTCGAGAGCCCGAGGAAACGCCCTCAGCGGGTGCCAGGACCCCACCGCCGTTCCCCGTGCGGCGAGCGGCGCCAGGGCCCGTCCGTCGCGACTTCCCGAGGCATGGAGAGCCACCGCCGCCGACTCCCGCTCTGCGAGCCGCTTCGCCACGGAATCGAGAGCCGGGTCCGGCACTGCCACCAGGAGCAGGCCGCAGCCCGTCGGCAGCTCTTCGAGCTCCGAGGCCTCGGCTCCCAGCCGGGAGGCCAGGGCCCGGGCCGCGAGCGAGCCCGGTCGACCGGCCACCGCCCGCGCTCTCGCCCCGCCGGCCACCAGCCAGCTGGCGAGGCTGGTGCCCACCTTGCCCGGCCCCACCAGGCAGAAGTCCAGATCTTCGAGGCTCCGCTCGAGTTCGCGCACCGCTGCTAGAATATGGAGCGCTGTCGGGACGGGCAAGGCCAAGCCGGAAACCCAGAGAGCCCCCCGTCGGAGCGCGAACCAACAGCGGCTGTTCTGAAATCTGATGCTGTGGAGTACTTTGAGGCTTGGTGAAGTAGGCCGCTCGAGACAGTGCTGGACGCAAAGCCTCTCTCGCGCCGGCGCTGTAAGCTAAAGACATGCGTGGCCCAGCAACGCCCAGGCCGCAGCAGCTCGGCGAACGCGACCGAGAGGTGCTGCGCGATGTGGTGCTGACGTACATCGTCAGCGCGGAACCGGTGTCTTCCCGCACCATCGCTCGCCACGGCCAGCTGAGCCTTTCCGCCGCCACCATCCGCAACGTCATGGCCGATCTCGAGGAATGGGGCTATCTGCAACAACCCCACACCTCGGCCGGACGCGTTCCCACTGCCAGCGGCTACCACCTCTTCATCGACTCGCTGATGCAGAGCCGCTCGCTGCCGGCGCGGGACCGGCGGATGATCGACGAGATCCTGGCCAAGGCGCCGCCCGACGTACATCAGTTGCTCGAGGCCGTGGTGCTGGTGCTCAAGGAGCTCTCTCATCAAGTCTCGATCGTGCTGGCGCCGGCCCCGTCCGAGACCGTCCTCAAGAGCCTCGAGCTGGTGCCGGTCGCCGAACACAAGGTGCTCTGCGTGATGGTTTCCTCGGCCGGCGTGGTGGACACCAAGGTCCTCGAGGTGGAGGAGCCACTGTCGCGAGAGGACCTGGTGTGGATCTCGAACTACCTGACCGAGAACTTCGCCAACTTGAGCCTGGCGGCCATCCGCGAGAGGCTGATCGCGCTGATGGCCGAAGAGAGAGCCCAGGTGGATCGGCTCCTGGCCTGGTCGATCGAGCTCGCCCGCAGAGGCTTCGAAGCGAGCGGCGCCGAGCGCCAGTTGATCTTCGACGGCACGCACGAGCTGCTCGCCCAGCCCGAACTTTCCGATATAGGACGCGTAAGGCAGTTGTTCGACACTTTCAAGCAGAAAGCACGGTTGGTGTCCATCCTCAACCGGTTGATTCACGCCGACGGAGTGCGAGTCCTGATCGGCGCCGAGAGCGAGCTGACTTCCGGGCTGGACTTCAGCCTGATCGCGGCACCCTACGGCATCGGCTCACGCTCGCTCGGCAGTGTGGCGATCTTCGGGCCCTCGCGCATGGAGTACCCGCGGATGATTCCGCTGGTGCGCTACCTGGGCGAGGCTCTGAGCGGGATCTTGGAAGCGCGGTTCGCGGATGAGCAGGAGGAGCGACTTGAGTAGCATCGTCGACGAGCAAGGAGACGCCAAAGAGCCGGCCGAGGCAGCGAGCGGGGCGGAGGGCGCGGACATGGCCGAAGGCCAGATCGAAGTCGTGTGGGTGGAGGAGGACCCGGCCGATCCTCAGGTCGAGGCCCCGAGCCAGGCCCAGGGTTCTCTCCAGGAGGAGAACGAGCAGCTGCGGCGCAGCTTCGCCGAGATGCGCGATCAGTACTTGCGCACGGTGGCCGATCTCGACAACTACCGCAAGCGTATGGAGCGGGAGAGCCGCGACATCAAGCGCTTCGCCCTGATCGAGCCGATGCGGGACCTGCTCGGCGTGGTGGACAACCTCGAGCGAGCCCTCGCTGCGGGCGGCGCCATCGACGACCTCAAGCGAGGTGTCGAGATGACCTTGCTGCAGTTTCGGGATATCCTTCGCCAACACGGAGTCCGGGAGATCGATGCCACAGGTACGGATTTTGATCCTGCGGTGCACGACGCGGTGGCACGATTCGAAGATCCGGGAGTTCGCTCGCCGAAGGTGGCCGAGCAACTCCAGCGGGGCTATTGGATCCACGATCGACTGCTCCGGCCCGCGTTGGTGAGGGTTGCGGTGCCGGTGCCCGCGACGGTGGCCGCCGCTGGCGCGGAGCCAGAGCCGCCGCGGGACGGCGGTTAGATCGGCATGAGCTGAGCCAGGCAATCGCGGCTCCACGAGAGTCGCCGGGGCAAGGATGGAGCGTCCGTGAGCAAAGTCATCGGTATCGATCTGGGCACCACCAACAGCTGCGTGGCCATGGTGGAGGCCCTTGCCCCGAAAGTGCTCGCCAACCGTGAGGGCAGCCGGACCACGCCTTCCATCGTGGCCTTCACCGACGACGGCGACCGTCTGGTGGGTCAGATCGCCAAGCGCCAGGCGATCACCAACCCGCAGAACACCATCTTCGCGGTGAAGCGGCTGATCGGCCGCAAATTCGACGATCCGCAGGTGCAACGAGCCCGGCACATCCTGCCCTATCCCCTCACCCAGGCCGCCAACGGCGACGTCCGCGTGCTGGTCGGGGAGCGGCAGTACAGCCCGCAGGAGATCTCCGCGTTCATCCTCTCGGAGATCAAGACCTTCGCCGAGGAGAGTCTGGGCGAGTCGATCGAGCAGGCGGTGGTCACCGTGCCCGCCTACTTCGACGACGCCCAGCGCCAGGCCACCCGCGACGCCGTGAAGATCGCCGGCCTCGAGGCCCTGCGCATCATCAACGAGCCCACCGCCGCGGCCCTCGCCTACGGCCTGGACAAGCAGGGCGGCGAGCGCAAGATCGCGGTCTACGACCTGGGCGGCGGTACCTTCGACATCTCGGTGCTGCGCCTCTCGAGCGGCATCTTCGAGGTGCTCTCGACTGCCGGCGACACCTTCCTGGGTGGCGAGGACTTCGATCAGGTGATCATGGATTGGCTGATCTCGGAGTTCCAGGTCGAGACCAACATCGATCTGCGCCTCGACCGCATGGCCCTCCAGCGCCTGAAGGAAGCGGCCGAGCGAGCCAAATGCGAGCTCTCGAGCTCGCTCGAGGCCTCGATCAACCTGCCGTTCATCTCGGCAGACGAAAAAGGCCCCCGCCACCTCGCGAAGAAGCTCTCCCGCAAGCAATTCGAGGCGATGGTGGCGCACCTGGTGGACCGTACCGAGCCGCCCTGCCGCGATGCCATGGCCCAGGCCGGGCTGCGAGCCGATCAGATCGACGAGATTCTGCTGGTGGGCGGCCAGACCCGCACTCCCCTGGTGGCCCAGCGCGTCGAGCGCATCTTCGGCCAGCTGCCGAACCGCGAGATCAACCCGGACGAGGTGGTGGCGATCGGCGCCGCCATCCAGGGGTCGATCCTGCGCGGCGACATCAAGGATCTGGTGCTGCTCGACGTCACCCCGCTGTCGATCGGCATCGAAACCCACGGCGGCCTCTTTACCAAGCTGATCGAGCGCAACTCGACCATCCCGACCAAGAACACCCAGATCTTCACCACGGTGGTGGACAACCAGGACACGGTGGAAGTGCACGTGCTCCAGGGCGAACGCGAGATCGCCGCCGAAAACCGTTCTCTCGGCTGCTTCGAGCTGGTAGGCATCCCGCCCTCTCCGCGCGGCGTGCCCCAGATCGAGGTCACCTTCGCGATCGACTCGAACGGCATCGTGAACGTCTCGGCCCGCGACCTCGCGACCGGCCTCTCGCAGTCGATCGAGATCAACCCGGCCGGCGGCCTGTCCCAGGAGGAGATCACCCGACTGGTACGTGAAGCCGAGGAACACCGCCTGGCCGACCAGCAGCGCAAGGAAACCCGGCGGCTGAAGAACCGGCTCGAAGGGCTGATCTACAACAACGAACGGGTTTTCGGCCAGTTCCAGGACATGCTCCACGAAGAGGACCGCAAGCGCGTCTCGGAGGTCATTCTGCGCTCGCGGCTGGCCCTCGCCGAGGACAGCCGCGCCGAACTCGAAGCTGCGATGTACGATCTGAACGCGGTTTCGAAGCTGCTCTCCGAGGCCATGCTGCGACAAACCGGCGGCGCGGCCTGAGCTTTTCCCTCCGAGGGTTGCTGCTTAGAGAGAGATGAAACGCGACTACTACGAGATTCTAGGGGTGGCGCGGGACGCCGAAGCCACCGTGATCAAATCGGCGTACCGCAAGCTCGCCCTCCAGTACCACCCCGACAAGAACCCTGGGGATAAAGAGGCCGAAGAGCGATTCAAGGAGGCGGCGGAGGCCTACTCTGTGCTCTCCGAGCCGGACAAGCGCGCCCACTACGACCGCTTCGGCCACCAGGCCGCCGGCGGATTCGGCGGCTTCGATCCGAACATCTTCGGCGATTTCTCCGACATCCTCGGCGACCTCTTCGGCTTCAACACCGGCCGGCGAGGCGGCGGCCGGCGGCCCAGCCGCGGCTCCGACCTGCGCTACGACCTCGAGCTCTCCTTCGAGGACGCCGCCTTCGGCAAGGAAGTCAGCCTCAAGATCCCTCGCCTCGAGCGCTGCGAGACCTGCAACGGCTCCGGCAGCGCCGGGGGCAAGCCGCCCGTCACCTGCCCGGCCTGCCGGGGGCAGGGCCAAGTGCGCACCAGTCAGGGCTTCTTCACCGTGGCTCGAACCTGCCCCCAATGCAGCGGCCAGGGCAGCATCCTCTCGGACCCCTGCACCCACTGCCGGGGGGAAGGCTTGGCCGAGCAGAAGCGCGAGATTTCGGTTCGGTTGCCGGCCGGAGTCGACACCGGCTCGCGCCTCCGCCTTTCCGGCGAGGGCGACCACGGCCGTCTCGGCGGCCCGCCGGGAGATCTCTACGTGGTGGTCTCGGTGGCCCCGGATTCGCGTTTCCGCCGTGAGGGCGCCGACGTCACCGCCGAACTCGAGCTCGCCTACACCCAGGCCGTGCTCGGAGCGACCCTCGAGGTGGAGACCCTGGGCGGCCCGGAAAAGCTGGAAGTCCCCGCCGGCACTCAGCACGGTCATCAGTTCCGGCTGCGCGGCAAAGGCATCGCCCGCCTCGACGGCCCCGGCAAGGGGGATCATCTGGTGCGCGTCAAGCTCAAGGTGCCGAAGCTCAAGGAGCTCTCGCCTCGCGAGCTCGAGCTGCTGCGGGCCTTGAGCGAAGAGGAAGGCCACCCGCAGGCGAAAGACGACTCCCTGCTCTCCAAGGTGAAGGACCTCTTCGGCTGAGGCCGCGGAGTTCTTAGCGTGCTGCGACGACGCCGGAAACCTGCCCGCCTGACAATCGGCTGGCACCTTCCTGCGGACTTCGCCCTCGGAGATCGTAGGAGCGCAGCACGCTGCGCCCGGGATGCCGAGGTCACCGGACCGTGGGCGCAGCATGCTGCGCCCCTACACCTGGTTCCGGCGCGGTTTCTGTCGAGAGGCTGGCACCGGGCGTGGAGTTCAGCACCTCTACGACCGCCCTCGGGCCTCTGCGTGGTCCCTCTGGATCCTCGGCTGGCACCTTCCCGGAGGGTCGCTTGAGAACCTACCAGCGGGCGATCTACCACCTCCCCGCCGTGCTCGAGGACGAGTTCGCGGCCGAGCTCTTCGCCGCCGGCACCCTCGGCTGCGAGGCCCGCCCCGCGGGCACTTCGCTCACCCTGGCAGCCTGGTTCCACGACCAACCCCCCGCCCCGTCCCCGGTCTGGATTCGCCTCGGGGTGCGCCTGGCGGGGGTCGAGCCGGTTCCGGAGCAGGATTGGCTCGCCGAGTACCGTTCCGGGGTGCAGCCCTTCCCCCTCGGCCACCACTTCTGGATCGACCCCGGCGAGCCGGACCAGCCGGCGGCGAGCCCGCCGGAGGGCCGTTGGCTGCTGCGCCTGCCGGCCCGTACCGCTTTCGGCGTGGGGAGCCACGAATCCACCCGGCTCGCCCTCGAGCTGCTCGAAGAAACCGACGTCGCCGGCCTGAGCGTGCTCGACGTCGGCACCGGCACCGGCATCCTCGCTTTCGGTGCGCTGCTCCTGGGCGCGGCCAAGACGCTGGCCTTCGACCTCGATCCTCAGGCGCTGCCGGTGGCTCGCGAAAACGCCCGGCTCAACCGCGACGTGCTCGCCGGCCGCGAGCCAGCGCTCTTCGCCGGCGAGCTCTCGGCCCTCGCCGAGCCGGCGCGCTTCGACGTGCTGCTGGTCAACGTCCTGCCGAGCGAGGTCGAAAGCGTGCTGCCGGACCTCGCCTCACACCTTGCCCCGGGTGGTCAGTGGATCTTCTCCGGAGTCCTCCTCGAGCAAGAAGCCGAGCTCTGTAGGAAGCTCCGGGCCTTCCACCTCTACCCCAACCGCACCCTGCAAGAAGGGGATTGGGTAGGCCTGCGCTTCGCCCAGCGGCCAGGCGCCGCAACTTGACCACCCTGCTCCTCGATCCCGCCCAGTTCGCTCTGGACCAGGCAGAGGTCGCGGGCGAGGCGTACCGGCATCTTTTCCGGGCCCTGCGCCTGGCCGTGGGGGATGAGCTCCGGGTGGTGGATGGGCGAGGGAGAGCGCGAAGGGCCCGGGTGGAGCGAGTGGACCGCCAGAGCGGCTGGCTCTCCCTCCAAGAGCTCGCGCCGAGCCTCGAGCCCGCACTGCGGCTCACTCTCCTGGTGGCGTGCCCCCGGCCGCAGCGGGCTTCGTGGCTGGTGGAGAAACTCACCGAGATCGGCGCCTCGGCCGTGCATTTCCTGGAAACCGAACGCGGCATGCGGGGCCTCGCCCGCGGCGAGCTCGCTCACCTCGAGCGGGTGGCGGTGGCGGCCGTCGAGCAATGCGGCCGGGCCTGCTTGCCTAAGCTCAGCGGGCCCCATCCTCTGGCTGCCTTGCCGGGGTTGGCCCAGGAAGCCGAAGAGCGGATCTTCCTGGACCCCGGCGCTACTCAGCTCGCTCCCCCTCGGCCGGCGATGGGCTCGCTCGCCGTCGCCATAGGGCCGGAAGGAGGCTGGAGCCAGGCCGAGCGGCAGCAGCTCCGGGCCCAGGGCTTCGCGCCCGCCGGCCTGGGCGAGCGCACCCTGCGCCTGGAAACCGCTGCGCTCGCGGCGGCCTGCCTCTGCCTCCTCGGTCGCTGACCGACTTCTCGGCCGACATCCGGAAACTCATCCTCAAGTCCGTCTCTTTCTCTGGAGGCGGTTGAGCATGTGGTTCCTTTCCCGAGACGAGCGATATAGTCCCCGGCCAGTACCCACGGTACCGAGGAGGAAGCTGCCGGCCCTGGCGCACGCGGGCCAGGTTCTCGACCTCATGGGACTTCGCTCCTACCGCCTCGCTCTGGGCACGCTACTCGCGGGCGGCCTGCTCGCCACGGGCGCCACGCGATGGCTCGAGCGCGCCCCGAAGGCCTCTGAGCCAACGAGCGCGGCAGAGCTCGCCCTCACCCTGGGGCGCGAGCGCCCTCTCGAGCCCCGCCTCACCGGCTTCGAGCGCTGGCAGCCCACTCCGGGGCATCCTCCCGCGCCCAACCCGCTGCTTCGGGCGCTCACTGCCCGGCTGGATCGCTCTCTGAGCTCGTCGCAGCAACGGTCGTCGACCCGGGGCGCCGCCATGGGCCCGGTCGAAGCCCGGGAGCGCAACCCTGGCCGTACCCACCTTCGCGGCCTCGCGGGGCTCCTCACCGCCACCCGGCCCACCGACCTCACCTCGGCCATCGCCTGGCTCGCCCAGGCCGCGAGAAGCGAGTCTCAGTCGGCCGCCCTCTGGAGCGACCTGGCGGCCGCCTACCTCGAGCGGGGCCGCCTCACCGGCCAGCCAGACGATCAGGTCCATGCCCTGGGCGCCGCCGAGCGAGCTCTCGCCCTCGAGCCGAGGCTGCCGGCCGCCCGCTTCAACCGGGCTCTGGCCCTCGCCGCCCTGGGCTGCTTCCGGAGCGAGGCGGTCAACGCCTTCCGCGAGGCCGCCGAGGTGGAGGTGGACCCGGCGTGGCGGCAGGAGGACCTGGCTCGAGCCGAGGCGCTGCTCGCCCAGACGCTGCCCTCCTGGAACACTCTCGTCCGGCAGTTCCGCGAGCGGCCCAGCCCGGAAGCGGCTCGCGCCCTTGCCACCCGCTCGAGCTTCGAGGCCGAGCAATGGGCCGAGCGCGAACTCCTGGGCAACGCGCCCGGCGAAGAGGAGCTCCGTCTCGCCGAGAGCCTCGGCGAGGCTGTGCGCGCCGTGAGCTCGGACTCGACTCTGCTCGAGGAGATCACCCTGGTTCGCACCAGCGGTGGCGAAGAAGAGTCTCGGCTGCTGGCGAGGGGCCACGGGACTTTCGCTGCCGGCCTGGGCTTCTACCACCAGGTGGACATCGACTCGGCCCGGCCGCTGTTCGAGCGCGCGGAGAGGGATCTCATCGCCTCCGGCTCGCCGCTGGCGCTCTGGGCTCGTTTCTACCGCGCCGTCTGCCAGTACTTCGCCGGGGATGTCCAAAGTGCCAAGCCAACCTTCCAAGCGCTGCTGCGAGAGGGAGAGGGCCGCTCCCTGCTCCAGGCCCAGAGCCAGCGGATGCTCGGCCTGCTCGAGGAGAAGGGCGTGCAGCTGGATTCGGCACGAGAGAGCTACCAGGCCAACGCCCGCCGCTTCGAGGCCCTCGGCTGCCCAGCCGACGCGGGCTTTCAGCGGGCCGGCGAGGCCCGGGTGCTGATGCAGCAGCTTCGCCCTCGTCAGGCCTGGCGAGCGCTCGCCCCCGCGCTTCGCACTCTCGAGCTCTGGCCCGGGGCCAAGCACCAGCGCTCCGTTCTAGACGACCTGGCGCGCTACAGCCGGGAACTCGCTGAGCCCCTGGCAGCCCGCGCATTCGATCGGGCAGCTCTAGCGGCCGCTCTCCGTGGCCAGGTGCCCCTGGTGGTGGTCGAAGCCCTCGCCGGCCGCGCCCGCGAGGAGGCTTCGCGAGGCGAGAGGGCAGCTGCCCGGGAATCTCTCTCGCAGGCCCGGAGCCTGCTCGCCACGATCCCCAGCCCGGTGAGCCGCGAGCTTCTCGAGACCCAGGTTCTGGTGGCAGAAGTGGCGCTGGGAGCGGGCGGAGCCCGAGAGCTCGAACGCCTGGGAGAGCTGATCGCCGGCCTCGAGCGCCAGGGAGACGACGTGCTCCTGCCACCCGTTCTCGGGGCACGAGCGCTCCTGCTGCTCGATGAAGGCCGGGCCACCGAAGCGAGAGCCGAGCTCGAACGCGCCTTTTCGATTCTCCGCCAAAGCGGCCGAGGTGCCGAGTCCGGCGCTCGTTTCAGCGCCGCCGTGGCCCAGGCGCGGGACGTCTTCGACCAACGGGTCCGCCTCGCTCTCGAACTCGACCGGGACCCGCTCGCCGCTTTCCGCGAAGCCGAGCAGGCCCGCAGCCTGGAATTCAGCCCGAAGTCCAGCCCTCGGGTGCCGCCACCTCAGAAGCTCGCCACGAACCTGCCGCCGGGAACCCTGGTGCTCGCATACTGGTCTCTCGAGGACCGCCTGCTCCTCTGGAGCCTCTCGAAGGCGCGCGGGGTGCGCTTGGTCGAGGTTCCGCTCTCCCGCAGGGACCTCGCCACCGCCGTCTCCCAAGCGCGCCGGGCGCTCACTTCGGAGGCGCCCCGTGGCGAGGAAGAAGAGACACTGACTCGGCTGGGCCGAGAGCTCCTGGGCCCGGTTGCCAGCGAGCTCGCCGAGGCCGAGCGCCTGCTCGTGGTGCCGGATCGCGAGCTTTTCGCCTTGCCCTTCGCGGCGCTGCCGAGCCCGAAGGCCGGCGAGCCCCTGGTGCAGAGCCTGGTGGTCGCCAAGAGCGCGCAGGTGCCAGCGCAGGTGCCAGCCGATTGGCCGGCCCCCTCCGCGACCGCTCCCGGCCATGTCCTGGTCGTGGGCAACCCGGCTTTCGATCCGGCCGAGTTCCCGGATCTCGAGATCTCCTCTCTCGAAGACGCCGCCACGGAGGCGAAGCGCATCGCCGCCACGTTCCCGGGCTCCGCCCTGCTCGTAGGCACTGCGGCCACCCCGGAGCGGCTAGTCGAGGAGCTGCCGAGTGTCGGGATCTTCCACTTCGCGGGCCACACCCTGAGCAACAACGATGAGCCCGAACGCGCCGCCTTGCTGCTCGCCCCCGGCGGCAAGGGCTCCGGCCAACTCACTGCCCAGGAAATCGAGAGACTCGAGCTGCCACGGCTTCGCCTGGCCGTGCTCGCCAGCTGCGGCAGCGCCTGGAGCGCCCCGCTCGAAAACGGCGGAGCCCTGGGCCTCGCCCGCGCCTTCCTGGCCGCCGGAGCCCGCCAAGTGGTGGCCACCCTCTGGAGCGTGGACGACCCGCCCACCCGCCGACTCCTCGCCCGCTTCTATCTCCACCTGCAACAAGGGGCCGATCCGCCCCTTGCCCTAAGCCTCGCCCAACGCGAAGCCCAAGCTCCCAAGACCGATCCGGACGGCCCCTTGGGAAGGGCGACCTGGGCGGGGTTTGAAGTGTACCTAGCCAACTGATCGTTTGACCCGCTGGATTGCGGGAGGAAGGAGAAGTGCCATGGCACCTCCAGATGCTCCAGGTGTGCCCATGCTGACCATCTATTTCCAAGGTCTCTGCGCCTTTGTGCCCACCAAGACCGCTCCTGGCAAGAGCGAAGTCTTGACTCTGCTGCTCGATGGGCGCGCGGCACGCGTCAGCCCCCGGCTGTGTCGTCACCGCCCGATGATGCTGGGCCTAACATCGCACTTGGAGCCCCTGGCGGAACCGCCAGCGCACCTGCTCTCAGTTGCGCCCGCTGATCCGCCTCCGACTGCTCTCCTTTCAGGAGCTGGCAACGCTCCTAGGCCTGGGCTCGCCTTCTGGGACCTCGACTGCCTCGACTTGTCGATCCTTGGGGCTCGCCCAGAGTCGCTCACCCTCGACTCTAGCTTCGAAAATATCGCCGACATCCAGAATGGCCAGGGCTTCGGCGCAGTAGAGCGAAAGTTCCGTGTCGCCAATCTGGGCCAGCACGATCTTGTTCCTACAAGGCTGCTGCTCACCGAAGGAACGATCAGCGCCTCGCCGCTCGTCTCTGGCCCAAACGACGCGAAGTGGTACTTCTTGAGTCGGAATCAACAGCCGACTCATGGCGATGATCCGCGGACATTTGCCAAGGAAGTCGTCTACCAGTATCAGCCGCAGGCCGAAACAACTGCAACGCTGCTCCTCGCGCATCGCGTGACAGGGGAATCAAAGCGTCTGCACCTCAAGCTGCCGGCTTCTCTTACGGTTACTTCTCTGTGCTCCTACGATGGCGTGCCGGCATACGAAGAGCTAGACTTCTTGGCCTACTATGACCTGCTCGAGAATCCTCCAACGAGCCCGCTGCTGCCCAAGCGCGAAAGAGGGCCGATTAGCCCGAATAGCAGTTCTTGCCCACCTGCAAGAATCGGCTGACTAGAGAGAGGAGTAGATCCATGTTAAGAAACAGTACACTCCCGACCCTTGGAGCGCTCATTCTCAGTCTTTCTCTTGGCAGGAGCCTTCTCGCGCAAGAGGTAGCTGATACTCAGCCAGCCCAAGCAGGTGTCCTCTTGCCAGTCGGCCTAGTCGAGAAGATGGAAAGCAACCGCTTCCTGTTTTCCCTCCGAGCCCTTGTCAATCGCCCTGCATGTTCCTCTGCACAGGTAGAGAACTCGAATGCCCTAGACATTGTTGGACAGCGCAGCGACTATCAGGTCGACGCCTGCGCGGCAACGCTCATTGGAACGAGGACCGTCATTACTGCCGCTCATTGTTTCCACGGCCCTCGGATCGACCCTTCGTCCAACAGCTACATTCCTGCCAGTTTTCTCGCCCAGGAGGCGGAGTGTCTACGGGCCTATGACTTGCTGCCAGAGGGTAAGGTCATCCCAGATCTTGCCCTCTGCTGGCTACAGAACGAACCTAGTGTCAAGCCGGAGGTGATCGATCTTGAAACATCGCTGCCGGCAGGAACAGTGATCACGTTGATCCGGAGAGCAGCCACAAGGACTGCCGCAGGCGACACCCTATTCGGCTTCTGTCGGGTCGCGGGGAAGATCTCAAGCCATTGTACTCAAGCAGCCGAGCTGGTTGCCGTGAAGTCGACGAGAAAGCTCCGCTCAGGCGACAGCGGCACTCCGGTTTTCCGATCTGGTTCAGGAAACCGGTCCCTGGTCGGGGTTCTCGTCGACGAGCCGAACGGCGACTGCGACCAACCGAGAGTCGTACCCCTGAGCTCTCCAGGGGCTATCGAGTTCTTCAAAACGTGGGTAGGGCACCAGGTGGATTCCGAACGCACGAGAGACCTCCACTGCAAGACTCCCCTCGATGGCGTCTGTGTGGCTCCGCCCTGAGACGAGAGGACTCCCTCTTGGAGAGGAGCTGCCGCCGGCACGCATCCTAGTGCCCGCCGGGCCCAGGATGGCGTGCTGGGCGGTTGCTCGCCTCTAAGAGGACAGCAGGCCTAGCACTTGGAGTCGCGAGTGCTCTGAGAGCACAAACGGGGACCGAGCTTCCACCAGGCGTGATCGGTTGCCTCACTAGTTATACCTGGTCTGCTGGTGGGGCAACAGATTAGTTCCAGATGTTTGCCCAGTCCCCACTCGTGCGAGGAGTGCGGTGCTGGGCAATCGGCTGGCACCTCCCGGGCCCACAGCTCGATCCGCTCTCCGCCCCTTCCCATCACTTGCCTTTTGGCAACAAGGTGTTTTAGGCTACTCAACACAGCAGAAAACTGCGAAGCGCGCTGGAAGATCCTGGCCCAGCGTGACGGAGGGGCGCAATCATGGGGTGTGGCCGACGAGGTTGGTGGCTGGTGGCGGTGCTGGGATGGCTTGTGGGCTGTGGGCGGCCGAATCAGGTGAGCTTTCAGTTCAAGCCACCCACGGGCAAGGCTTTCGAGGAGTTCTCGACGGTCGAAGAGGTCTTCTCCAGGCAGGGTCTGGCCGAGCTGACGAGGTCCGTGAAGCTGGTCGAGCGCGCTCGTACCGAAGTCCGCGAGCTCGACAGCTGGAAGACGGCCACCTGCTCGAAGCCCAGCGTGGTCACCCTCGACGTAGACGGGAAGAAGCTGCCGGAGTGGAATCCCCTCGTGCAGGTGCTGCTCGCCAACGAGCGCTGCGCTGCAACCTACTCGGACGGGTCGGTGGTGGAGCTCACCGGCTTCGAGTCGTCGGCCATCGCGACTCGCGATGCCGCGGGGTACCAGCCGGTGAATGCGGAGAGGCTGCCGTTCCGGCTCCGAGATCTGGAAATGGTCACCGCGGCCAGTTGGAAGAGTCGCGTAGAGCTGCTGGTGAACCGGCAGCTCAAGCAGGGAGAGAGTTTTCAGGCGGCCGGCCCCGTGGCCTTCTGGGCGGGGCTGGCCCTGCCGGTGGCCCAGCAGACTCGCTTCAAGGACTGGGCGGACTGCCCAGTAGGCGAGCGGCACTGCTTGGAGCTCGAGGTGACCCTTGCCAGCTATCCGGACACACTCGATTCCGACCGCCCCAAGCTGGAGGGCTCCGTGGCCGCCGCGTTTGGGGTTCCCAAGCGAGACGTGTACATTCGCTCCCTCGAGGCGAGCGGGAAGGCCACTCGCCTTGTGGACCCCGCCTCCCTCGTCGAGTATCGCCACCAAGGGGAGGTGAAGCTGACGGTGCAGTTCCAGCTGGCTGGCTTCCCCGAGGCTACAGTCGAGCTGACGCGCACCGAGACGCGAAGCCTGCAGCCCCTCGGCAAGGCTGCTGACTCAGGAGAGCGCTGAAGCGCCTCACCCCTCCACCGCCACCCGCGTTCCCTGGTGGAACGCTATCCGCCAACGGCCCTGCTCGAGGCGCCAGAGGGAGGAGCGCAGGGTGGTCTGGGGCGGGTGGCTGTGGCGGCAGGCGCGGTAGGTGAGCAGAGCGAGCCGGGGGGCGAGGAGACGGAGCTCGAAGTGGTCCGCGGACCAGCGGATGGGCGGGCTGCCGGCGGCGGTCGAGGCTGCCCCTTCTTCGGCCAGGGCGGCGATCACTTCGGCCCGGCTGTAGCGGCGGCCGGAGCTGCCGAACTCCACGAAGTCCTCGGCCAGGTGCTGCTCGAGAAGCTCCGAGTAGCGCACCTCGGGCTCAAGAAGCGCCGCCTCGAGGCCGCGGAGGTGGGCCAGAAGTTCCTCGGGCGAGTGCTCGGGGCCGATTTCCTCTCGAGCTGGTGGGTCTTGGTGCTGCACCAGGGCATTTTCCCACGGCGCAGCGGCGAGGAGAGGGGCCGGCAAGACGAGGCCCACAACCCCGCGAACAATCCGAACAATCCGAACAATCGGCTGGCACCTACACAGCGCCTGCACAGCCACCGGGTAGAATCCCGCGAAAGGGGCCTGGGCCCTTGCGGATCCGAGCCCCGACCCGGAGGACCACCGACCATGAAGAAGAGCGCATCGCCCGACGGCCGACCTGCCTCCCTGCGGATCGACGAGAGAATCGCCGAGCTGGGGGACTGGCGGGGCGAGGTGCTCGGCCGGCTTCGAGCCTTGATCCACCAGGCCGATCCGGACGGGATCGAGGAGTGGAAGTGGAACGTTCCGGTGTGGTCCCACGATGGCCTGATCTGCACCGGCGAGACCTACAAGAAGGTCGTGAAGCTGACCTTCGCCAAGGGGGCTTCCCTGCCGGATCCTTCGGGGCTCTTCAACTCCAGCCTCGAGGGCAACACCCGCCGCGCCATCGACTTCGGCCAGGGCGTGAAGATCGACGAAGAGGCGTTCAAGGCCCTCATCCGCGCCGCCGTGGTCCTCAACCAGTCTTGACCGAGAGCTGATCCTCAGCCAGCCGGGCAAAGCCGCCCAGTCGCCAAGCGCACTCACGTGGACGGTCGGCCAATCGGCTGGCACCTAGCAAGCCGCACTTGTACCTGGGTGAGGCCCATTGGCCCGAGCTTGGTCCTAGGGGCGCAGCATGCTGCGCCCGGGATGCCGAGGTCTCCGGGTCCTGGGCGCAGCATGCAGCGCCCCTACGGCTGCTTCGGCCGCAGGCTCCGCCAATCGGCTGGCACCTGCAGCGGCCCCCTCCTCGGCTCGCCTAGTTCAGGCAATCTCCGCCGTCGGTCCGCAGCTCGTCGAGGCGAATCAGCATCGAGTTGCGGTTGTTCACCACCAGGAACGTGTCGAGCGGAATGCTCCAGCTGGTCTTGTTGACGCTGCTCCGGCTGCTGAACTGGTTGCGGGCCGGCTGGATGATCAGCGCCCCTTTGTCGTTGGTGTCGCAGGGGTTGGCCACGCAGCGGAAGGTCACGTTGGTGCCCTCGTTCACGACCAGGTTCAGCCTCTCGACGGCGTAGCCGAAGCTACCGTCCTTCTTGGTGACCAGGATGGCGTGGTCGTCCGGGGCCGTGGCGGGGTCGTTGTCGTCGTCGCCGCAGCTGGCGTCGCCCTGGTTGAGGATCACATTGCCGGCGGCATCGGCCAGCAGGGGGCGGATCACCCCGGTGCGCAGGTTCTTGCACTCGATCTTGAAGTCCCACACCACGGGAACGGTGTTGACCACCAGATCGGTGGCCTTGAGCCAGTAGGTGTTGAGGGAGTAGACGTTGTAGCTCGAAAAGCCGTTGTTGGGGGCGAGGATCAGCCTCGAGGTGGTCTTCACCACGTCCCGGCGGGTGATCGGGGACACCGAGCCGATCTTGCAGCCCAGCACATCGGTGCGCTCGATGAAACCCTTCCAGGCGAGCGGGCTGCGCGGCTCGGCCCCCGACCAGGGCACGCTGCCATCGCCCTGGTTGACGCCGTTGTTGACGAACTCGAAGGGCCGTACCACGCTGGTCAGCACCTGGGACTCCCCCACCGTGGTCTTGGTGGTGGAGAGCACGGGGCTCCCCGTCCAGTACTCCGTCTTGCCGTAGTTGGTGGGCTCGGTGGAGGTATTGCCCCACACTCCGCCGGACTGGGTGGGGTTGGGGTTGCGGCAATCCGGGTCGTCGATGGCGGTGCCGTCCGGCTGCACGGCGTCCGGAAAGCGGACCACGGTCTGCACCAGGTCGCCGATCGGCTCGGAGACGATCTGGTGGCAGCTGGACACCTGGGTGATGCGCCCCAGGGCGTTGCCCCAGACGCGATTGAAATCGAGGCGCAGCACCCCGTTGTCCAGGAAGTGGGTCCCGTAAGCGGGGCCGGTGTAGACCGTGCTGGCGCCTGGGGTGCAAGTGGCGGTACCCAGCACATCCGCCTTGGTGAGCTTGTTGCCGAAGCGGGGGTACCCCAGTCGCTCCGGGTTGCTGAGCCCATCGTAGGTGGCATCGGCCACGTAGCCGGCCGGCGTGGCGCCGGGCAGCCAGGTGATGTGATCGATCGGCGAGCTCTTCAAGTACCGGCGCAGCGGGCTCATGCCGGAGCTCGCGCCCCCGGCCGGCGTGCGGGAGGCGGCCCCGGCGGAAGTCCAGGGGAAATCCAGGCTGCGGTTCAGGCTGTAACCGGGCTCGCTCGCGAGCGGGCTGTCGAGGAAGTCCTGGTTGGCGCTGCTCAACAGGCGGTTCATGGCGGCAGTCGCCGTGCCTTGAGAGCTTCGGGCCACATACCAGGTCTCTGTCAGGGTGGCGAGCTCGCTCGCCGTGGGCGTCTCATCTCGCGGCAGCGTGGTCTTGTTGTCGGTTCCGCCCGTCTTGGCGACCGGCAGGTTGGTGTAGCGGGTGAGCTGTTCGTAGTGGGGGCTCCAGTCGAAGCTGCAGATGCCGTCCGGGATCGGGGAGGGCCCCTGGCCCCAGCAGAGGGAGACCGGAGCGAGCAGGAGAGCGACGAGCGTGAGCCAGGCTCGAGTCTTCATGGCGACCTCCAGAGAATGAGGAGAGCCGGTTCGGCCCCCTCATAGAGATGTGCCACTAGCTCGAAAACGCTGTCTCGAGGGCCTTGGCACCCGGTGCGCACCAGGTGCCAGCCTCTTGGCGGCAGGGCGTGCGACGTAGCCTTCCCTTCCTCACCGAGCGAGCAGATCTCCTTCGCCACGCCTCTGCATATCGTCTGAGTAGACAGAGATAAACTTCGGCAGTGGGATCTTTGCTATCCTAGGACTCGGCAACTCGATGCAGAAGATTCGATCGGTTCTCGCTTCGGGCCGGTCGGGCAGGACCAGCTCTTGGCGGATCCGGAACATCGCTCGGTTGGAGACAGGGCCCTCTCGGCCCATTTGCCCAAGGAGGAAGTTCTCATGCGTCGTAGCCTCGTCGTCGGTCTCGCCCTGCTATTCGTTGGTTGGTTCGGTCAGGCTGCCCTGGCAGCGCCGCCGCCGAGCGCCGACCCGCTCGCCCTCATCACCGGGAGCGTTCAGGCCGAGCCCTCGCTCGCCGAGCCCCGCCAGTCGGTGGATCCGGAACTCGCCGCCTTCATCGCCGCGCTCGATCCCGAACTCCTGCACTCGAGCGAGCCGGTGGTGATTCCCTCGCCGGTACTCAAGGCCTGCACACCCTCCAACTGGTGCTCCAGCTGCACGGGCGGCCTCAAGTACTGCGAGCGGTTCTCGAACTGCACCACCAAGTGCTACTCCTGCGTGGGCTGCTGAGCCTGAGTTTCGGGGGCCGAGCAGGCCCCCGCTTGGGAGCCCCGGAACGGACGTGGCTCGACGGGAGCCCCTTCCTCAGACGCTCCCCCGAGGCACCACCCACTGTGTGGGCTGGCCTGTGACCTCGGCGATCTGGTCGAAGTCCCGGTCGTAGTGAAGCACGGTCAGGTGGCTCACTTCGGCTGCAGCCGCGATGATCAGATCGGGAATGGCAACTCGATGTCGCCCGCGGCGAGCGAGCTCTCGTTGCACCTCGAGCGCTCGAGCCAGGGTCTCCTCCCCCACCGGTACCGGGGTGTAGGCGAGCGCCCGGCGGTGGCGGATCTCCTCGTAGTCCTCGCTGTTGTGTGCGCTGTAGAGGACTTCGAGATCGATCACGCTGCAGGTGGCTGCCTCTCCCGACTCCAGAAGCGGCGCCAGCACCTCTCGGACTGCCGGGACGGGCATCCTCACCAGAGCGCTCTTGTCGATCAGGAAGCGCGCTCTCACTTTCGCCACGCCCCGGCCATCACCTCCGGGTTAGCGAGGTCCATTCCCTTCAGACTCGCCAGGGCCTGCACTTCCTCCCGACGGGCTCGAGCACGGACCACTTCCAGAAAGGCTTGCTCGATCGTCTCTCGCACCGTCCGGGTGCCGAGGATGCTCCGAGCTCCGGCGAGGAGCTCCTCGTCGATCTCAACGCTCGTCTTGCGGCTGCTCATGATACCTCCTTGGTCGCCAAGAGGATATCATCCAACCAACTATCTGGATATCCCAGCCCTCATCGCAGCAGCATCGGCACCCGGTCTCGCACCTCTTCCTCCGTGAGCCCCAGGAGGTGGGCCTGGCGCACCACGGTCTCCACATCGGCCGGGTAGAGGTTGCCGCGGGCCGGGTCTGCGAGGCCGGCGACGTTTCTCCCTGCGATGGCCTCGGCGATCCACTCGGCGAAGGCCTCGGTTGCCACCTCTTCTGCCGCGAGTCGGGCCAGCGCACCCTCGAGGGCCCCGGCCACCGCCTCGTCCTGGCAGCCCAGGAACCCCTCCCAGGCCCAATCGCAGCGCTCCGGGAACAGCCGGCGCTCGGTTTCGCCGAAGCTCGCCGCGGCGAAGTAGAGCTGGCAGAAGGCGGCGAAGCGGGGAAAGTCGGCCAGCGCGCGGTAGGCGCCGGCGAGCAGGCGGTCCAGGAAATCCGCCTCCTGGCGGAGCAGCCGGTCGTAGCGCTCGAGGCCTTCCTCGCCGGGTCGCTCCTCGGCCTCGAGGAGCCGCCCCAAGCGCTCGACGCCGAGAAGGCTCCAGGCGATGCCGGTCGAGAACAGAGGGTCGGTGAAAGCGAAGGCGCCGGGTAGGGCCAGCCAGCCGGGCCCGCTGGCCTGGCGCATCCGGTGCTGCACGCGGGCGATGCGTCGCAGGGGGAAGGTGGCGCAGGCTGGCTCGAACTGGCGCTCGAGCCACGGGTAGCGCCCCAGAACCCGCCGCCAGGCCGCCTCCGGGCTGGCCTCGGCGAGGGCCAGCAGCTCCCGCGCCCCCGGCCGGGCGTGGTCGATCAGCAGGCCCGCGCTGGCGATGCCGTGATCGAAGGGCAAGAGGTAGATCCAACCTTCCTCGAGTAGATGGTGCACGGCGGCACGCCCATCCGGATAGGGCCCGGGAGCGAGCTTCAGGCCGGATTCCTCGATCCGCTCGGCCAGGTCCGCCACGCCTGCGAAGTGGCTGTAGAGGAGCGTGCTCCACACCCGACTCGGCTCCGGGTGGGCGAGCTCCGGGAGGAAACGCGGCAGCAAAGCACCACCCGAAGCGTCCACCAGGAAGCCGGCTTCGAGCTCCAGGGCTTCGCCGTGCCGGCGCGCCTCGAGGCGGAGACCCCCGGCCCCGAGCTCCAGCCCCATCACCTCGGTTTCTTCGAGGAGCTCGAGTCCCGGCTCGAGGGCGGCGGCTCGGGCCAGGAAGGCGTCCACATCCTCCCGCAGCCAATGGCTGTCCGCGAGCTCATCGCTCGGGCTCGCCGCCACCAGCAGCCGCCCCGGCAAGGAACTGCCGCCCCCGGTGCCGGCATGGCCATAGAAGGTGAAACCTCGCTTCAAGCCCCGGCGCAGCTCCGGCCGTTCGGCGAGCCAGCGGCCGTAGGCGGTGAGCGGCAGCACGTGCTCCAGCCGGTAGCGCTCGGCCAGGCGCCGGAGGGAAAGCGCCGCGAGCGGCGTCGAGGACTCGCCCAGGGCGAAGCGCGGATGCTTGCCGCGCTCGAGGAGCAGCACGCGCCGCCCGAGCCTTGAGGCCACCGAGGCGGCAAGCGAGCCGGCGAAGCCGGAGCCCACCACCAGGAGATCGGCCCGCAGCCTCACGGAGCGGTGCAGTGAGGGCAGGCGACGGCCGGCTCGAGGCTGGCGCGGAAGTTCATGCGCGCGAGCCGAGCCCGGCGCTCGGCCGCGCAGTGCTCGCAGTCGGAGAAGAGTTCGAGGTCCCAGAGGTCGGCGTTCACCACGCCGCCGCCCAGCTCGAGGCAGCGCTCGAGGGCTTCCTCGAGCATGCCCAACGAAGGCGGCGAGTAGTAGCCGCCGCTCGCGAGCTCCTCGAGGCGGCGGGTGGTGGGCCGGACCGGAATCAGCGACACCAGCCCCACGCCCTGCTCGAAAGCCCACTCGCAGGAGCGCACCGCCCAGGTGACGGACTCGCCGACAGGCACGAACGGGGAGCCCACCAGCACGAAGGCGCGCAAGCTCGCCCCCACGTCCAGAACGCGCCGGCAGGCGCGCTGGAAGTCTCCGAGGGTCATCGACTTGTCCAGCCGCGGCAAGGCCTCGGGGTGAATGGTCTCGAGCCCCATGGCCACCTCGAGGCGGCCCTCGAGCGCGGCCGCGAAGGCCTGGCAGCGCTGGCCCACCAGCCGGGGATGGCATTCCACCACCACCCGAGCGAACGGCGAAAGCAGGGCCAGGAGCGAATCCTCCTCTCCCTGGGGCACTGCCCTCGGGTCGAAGAAGTTGCTGGCGTTGTAGAGCTTGAGTTGGGCGGGCGAAGGAGGTTCCGGCCAGGCCGCGGCGAGCGCGGTCTCCACCTGGTGGGTGATGGCTCCCGGTGGCGTGGGATGCTCGAGGGTGTAGCGCCAGAGGTCGCAGAACACGCAGGAGAACAGGCACTCGGCGCCGGTGAGGAACACGGTGAGGGACTGGATCAGATCGGGCTCCTGGCCTGGCTCTAGGCCCGGCACCCGCTCCTGCTCGAGGAGCCAGGCAGGCGTCTTCCAGGGATCCACCGGAGCCCGCCCGTCCGGGGCGGGGCGCATCGAGAGCAGCTTCACCGGCCCTGGAAAACCTCGAGGAAGTGGCGGCGGTAGCGCTCCGGGGCATGGCCGAAGCGCTCGCTGAAGGCCCCGCTGGGCACCGCTCCCTCCTGGAAGCGGCGCTTGGTGAAGATCGGCATGTCGATGCCGGTGTGCTGAGCGATGCCGCGCCGCACGGCTTCGCCCTTCAAGGCGTAGAGCCGCTCGTGAGAGCCGGCCGAGAGCTCGGCGAAGGGCGCGGCCTCGGCGGCGGCGATCACCGCCGGCCGCATCAGAGGCGAGAAGCCCAGGAAGCCGTGGCGCCGCAGTGGCGCATACCCTCTCACCATGCCGCGCGACAGCCCTCCCGAGAAGGTGAGGGAGTGCTTGATCGCCTCCACCCCCCAGCCTTCCTGGTAGAGCATGCGGTTCGAGACCACGCTCCGGATGGTGAGCTCCGGGTTCTCCTCGATCGGGTAGTCCTTCCAGTTCTCGTCGCCGCCGTCGCCGTCCACCAGGTACCGCCACCCCGGATAGCGCTCGCGCAGGGCGGCCGCCAGGGCCAGGACCACCGCCGCGCACTCGACGTCGCGGGGCTTGTAGTCCTCGATCACCTCCACCGCCGCCAGGGGATCGATCGCCGCAGCCGGCACTGCGATCTCCTCGCCCAGCATCTCGAGGCCGGTGGCGCGAAGGAAAGCCCGGGCCTGCTCGAGATCCCCGCCACCGCCTTCCACCGCGAGCGTGAAGGCCTTGAGGCGAGAGGGGCTCTGCCCCATCTCGAGCAGCGTGCGGTAGAGGCAGAGCAGCACGGCACCGCTGTCGATGCCGCCCGAGAACAGCACTCCGAGCGGCTCGGTGGGGGCGACCACGGCCAGCCAGCTGCGAAGCTCGCTCTTGACGGCACCGATGTACGCGGCGCCCAGGGCGTCGAGGTCGGAGCCGCCCACGGCTTTCGGTGGGTCGAAGAAGCGACGGTAGAGGGGGTTCGGGTCCGGGCAGCCGACGAGGCGGATCTCGGTGACGTGGTGGGCCGGCACCATGCGGGTGTAGCTGGGATGGAACTGCGAGCCGTACCCTTCAGCCTCGAGCAGGGCCCGGATCTGGTCGATGCGCTCGGCCACCACCAGCATCGGCCCGGCCTTCTCCTTGGCCAGGAAGTAGCGCAGCGGTCGGTCCAGGCTGCGGGCGAGGCAGACTCGCTCGCCCTCCCGCGCCACCAGGGCGAAGGAGCCGCGGATGCCGGCCACGGCCTCCGGCTCCCGGGAGAGCAGCCGCGCACGGGCTTCCTCCACGGAGAGGTCGAGCAGCTGTTGGATTTCCGGGTCGATCAGGTCGACGATGCGGTGGAGCGGCTGGGGGGAGGGAATCGCCATCGCGGGGGCTCCTGGGTCCACTTGCCCGCCCATTCTACAGGGTGGCAGGCCGCCCCGACCGTTGGGATGTTGCAACTTCGCCGGGGCGCGGCTACCATCGCCCGGACATCCAACGAAGGCCTCGAAAGCCTCTCTCGCAGACGGCAAACAAGGACGGCAAATCATGTTGACCGTGTTGGTTCCCAAGGAGTCGGCCGCGGGGGAAAGTCGTGTCGCCGCAACCCCCGAGACCGTCAAGAAGCTCATCAAGGCCGGCTTCCGCGTGGTGATCGAAGCCGGCGCCGGTGCTGGTGCTCACTTCCCCGATGCCTCCTACAGCGAAGCCGGAGCCGAAGTACTGGGCGACGTCGCTTCCGCCTGGCAGGAAGCGGACGTGGTGTTCAAAGTGCGGGAGCCCTCCCTCGACGAGGCCGGCCGGCTGAAGTCCGGCTCGGTGCTGGTGGGCCTGCTCGCCCCCTACAAGAACCTCGAGATGGTGCGCAAGCTCGCCGAGCGGGGCGTTTCGAGCTTCGCCCTCGAGCTCGTGCCGCGCATCACCCGCGCCCAGGTGGTGGATGCGCTCTCCTCCCAGGCCTCGGTGGGCGGCTACAAGGCGGTGCTGCTCGCCGCCATGCGCCTGCCCAAGTACTTCCCCCTGTTGATGACCGCCGCCGGCACCGTGCCCCCCGCCAAGGTGGTGGTGATGGGCGCCGGCGTGGCCGGCCTGCAGGCGATCGCCACCGCGCGCCGCCTGGGCGCCACGGTGGAGGTGTCGGATATCCGCGCCGCGGTGAAAGAGGAAGTGGAATCCCTCGGCGCGAAGTTCATCCCCCTGCCTCAGCTCGAGTCCGGGGACGGCCAGGGCGGCTACGCCAAGGAGATGTCCGAGGAATTCCTGCGCCAGCAGCGGGAGATCGTGGCCCGCCACATCGCCCAGGCCGACGTGGTGATCACCACCGCCCTGGTGCCCGGCCGGCCGGCCCCGCGCCTGGTCTCCCGCGAGATGGTGGAGAGCATGAAGCCGGGCTCGGTGATCGTCGACATGGCCTCCGAGCAGGGTGGCAACTGCGAGCTCTCCAAGGCCGACTCCGACGTGACACACCACGACGTGCTGATCCTCGCCCCCACCAACCTCGCCACCGAGCAAAGCCACGACGCCAGCCTGCTCTACGCCAAGAACACCTTCAACCTGCTGATGCTGGCAGTGAAAGACGGCCAGGTCGACGCTGGCACCCAGGACGAAATCCTGATCGGCGCCCTGCTCACCCACCAGGGCAAGGTCACCCACGCTCCCACCGCGGAGAAGCTGGGCGGGGGCTGAGGTAGAGCTGTTTCGCCCCCGGGTTGGCCACTGAGGCCTCCACCCTGGAGGGCCTGGCAGCGAAGCTTCGCCTCCTCCCAGAGCTCCTAGAAGCGAACGGGCTCCTCCCGGAGCAAACGCAGATAGGCGATGGAGGTCTCTTGGAGCTCGAAGCGGGCCCCCGCCAGGGTGCCGTCGGCGTCGTCGATGGCTGCCATGAGCACGACGGGCGGCTGCTCGGGCCCGAGCCAAGCGTGCCGGCTGCCATCCCAGAGCAGCATTTGGCCCCGACAGGGCGCTGGAGTGCGCCGACGGCGATAGACCCGAGCTCGCCGGCGGCGTTTGGCCGGCAAGCCCGCGTCCCTGCGGATGCGTCGCACGGTCTCACGGCCCACCCAGAGGCCATGCTCTTGGGCGAGCTGCTCTTGCAAGTGAGCGTCGTTGAGTTGGCCATAGCGCTGGGTGGCCAGCTCCAGGATCTGCCTCCTCACCGGCTCGCCAATTCGGTTGGAGGGGGGCCGGCCGCGATTGCCGTGCAACAGGCCCTCAGCCCCTGACTGCTCGAAGCGCCGCCGCAGGCGACGCACCTGCCGCTCGCTGATCCCCAGCGCCCTCACCGCCTCAGCCAAACGCAGGTGGCCCGACAACAACGACTTCAGCACCATGACCCGATGAAGATCCCTCTGGCTCATCTCGATTCGATCCCTCATGACCGGACAGAATCGCTGGGCATCGAGACGATGCCCCCTCCCCTACCCCCCCGCCCCGCAATCTGATACACTGCCATTTCAGGATAAGTCCTAGAATCGACCTGGAAACGACCTCGAGATCCCAGTGGCCGCCGTCGAGATCCCCTCCCTTTCACCTTGGCTGGCCGGGTTGCGTTCTGGCTCGGCTGGGGCGGTGCGGGGGGAGGGTTACGACCCTCGGTTGGATTCGGCCCTGCGTTTCCGGCCGGCGGGGCTCGATCGCTTCGAGATGGCCTCGGCCCTGCCGGAGTGGCTGCGCCATGCTCGGGCGGTGGAGACGGCGCCTTTCGCCGCGAACGGCACGGCGCCGCTGTGGCTGGCGATGGACTTGAAGCCGGGGATGTTCCAGCCGGCCAACGACGACGCCTCAGGAGTGGAGGCGCTGGGCTTCAACCCCCGCTCGCTCGACTCGGACTACGCGAGCGGCACGCTGCCGCCGAGCCTGTGGCTGCCGCCCAAGGTGCTGGCCGAGAATCTGAGCTCCGGGGGTGTGCTGGGCTTCGCCCTGCCGGCCGGGCTCCTGGCCGCCCTCACCTCGACCGGTTTCCGCATCGACACCTGAGCGGCCCGCCCGCTCGCGCGGACGGGCCTTCTCGAGCTAGCCGGCCGCCTGGGTGGCGCCGTGGCACTTCTTGTACTTCTTGCCGGAGCCGCAGGGGCAGGGGTCGTTGCGGCCCACCTTGGGCAGGCTGCGGTTCACCTTCACCGCCACCGGCGGGCCCACCGGGCCGCCACCGCTGCGCTGGGCGCTTGAAGCCGGCGCGGACTCCTTGGCCGGAGCCGAGTACTGGGTGGCGACCGGGGCTCGCGCCGCGCGCACCCGCTGCTGCTGGGCGAGCTGCTCCTCGGAGACCGGCTCGAGCCGGAACAGGCTCTGCAGCACGGTGTCCTCGATGCGCTCCTTCATGCCCTGGAAGAGGTCGTAGCTCTCCCGTTTGTACTCGTTCAGCGGGTCCCGCTGGCCGTAGGCCCGCATGCCGATGCCCTCTTTCAGGTGATCGAGGGCGAGCAGGTGGTCCTTCCAAGAGTGGTCCACCACCCGCAGCATCACGTCGCGCTCGAAAAGCCGCATCAGGTCGCCGGAGAGGCGCTGTTCCTTGTCGTGGTACTTGGCCACCACCAGCTCGTTCAGCCGGGTGCGCAGCTCGTCGATCCCCAGCTCCTCGAGCTTCAGGCCGCGGTCGTGGACGTCGATGTCGAAGTAGGCCAGCGTCTCGGTGGCGAGCTCGGTCAGCGCCCAATCCTGCGGATCGGACTTCTCCGGGCAGTGCTTGTCCACCAGGTGGTCCACCACGTCCGAGGCCACCCCCAGCACGTACTCGCGCCCTTCCTTGCCTTCCAGGATGTCCCGGCGCAGCTGGTAGATCGCCTCGCGCTGCTTGTTCATCACGTCGTCGTACTCGAGCAGGTGCTTGCGTATCTCGAAGTTGCGGCCTTCCACCTGCTTCTGGGCGCGCTCGATGGACTTGGTGACCATGCGGTTCTCGATCGCCTCGCCCTCTTGCATGCCCAGCCGGCCCATCAGGTTCTTCACTCGCTCGGTGGCGCCGAAGATGCGCATCAGGTCGTCTTCGAGCGAGAGGTAGAAGCGGGAGGAGCCCGGATCGCCCTGGCGGCCGGAGCGGCCGCGCAGCTGGTTGTCGATGCGGCGCGATTCGTGCCGCTCGGTGCCCAGGATGTGCAGACCGCCGGCGGTGAGCACCTGCTCGCGTTCCTCGGCGCAGGTCTTGCGGTAACGCACCAGCGCCTCTTCGAAAGCCTCGGCCTCGGTCTCCATGTCGGCTTCGGCCCGGGCCAGGCCTTCGGGGTTGCCGCCTAGCAGAATGTCCGTGCCGCGGCCGGCCATGTTGGTGGCGATGGTCACCGCCCCCTTGCGGCCAGCCTGGGCCACGATGGAGGCCTCCTTCTCGTGGTACTTGGCGTTGAGCACCACGTGCTTGACGCCCTTCCTCTTGAGCATCGCCGAGAGCATTTCGCTCTTCTCGATCGACACCGTGCCTACCAGCACCGGTTGGCCGCGTTCCTGGCAGTCCTGGATCTCCTCCACCACGGCATCCCACTTCTCGCGGGCGCTGCGGTAGACGAGGTCCGCACGGTCCGCGCGAATCATCGGCCGATGGGTGGGGATCACCACCACGTCGAGCTTGTAGATCTGCCCGAACTCGGCCGCCTCGGTGTCGGCTGTGCCGGTCATGCCTGAGAGCTTCTGGTACATCCGGAAGTAGTTCTGGAAGGTGATGGTGGCGAGCGTCTGGTTCTCCTGCTCGATCTTCACCCCCTCCTTGGCCTCCACCGCCTGGTGCAGGCCGTCGGACCACCGCCGCCCGGGCATCATGCGGCCGGTGAACTCGTCGACGATCACCACCTTGCCGTCCTTGATCAGGTATTCGACATCGCGATGATAGAGGGCGTGGGCCCGCAGCGCCTGGTTGACGCCGTGGAGGATCTCCATGTTGGCCGGGTCGTAGAGGTTGTCGAGCTGGAGCAGCTTCTCCACTCGGGCCACGCCGTCTTCGGTGAGGGCGGCGGAGTGGGCTTTCTCGTCCACCAGGTAGTCGCCGGTGGTGCGCTTGTTGCCGTCTTCCTCTTCGATCTCTTCGCCGCGCTCGAGGCGGGGGATGATGCGGTCGATCTTGTAGTACTTGTCGACCGACTCCTCGGACGGGCCGGAGATAATCAGCGGCGTTCGGGCTTCGTCGATCAGGATCGAGTCCACTTCGTCGACCACCGCGAAGAAGTGCCCCCGCTGCACCATCGAGCGCAGGTCGAACTTCATGTTGTCGCGCAGGTAGTCGAAGCCGAACTCGTTGTTGGTGCCGTAGGTGATGTCCGAGCCGTAGGCCACCTGGCGCTCGGAGTCCGAGAGGTCGTGCTGGATGCAACCCACCGAGAGGCCGAGGAAGCGGTAGATCTGGCCCATCCAGGCGGCGTCGCGCTGGGCCAGGTAGTCGTTCACCGTGACCACGTGGACGCCCTTGCCGGCGAGGGAGTTCAAGTACACCGGCAAGGTGGCCATGAGGGTCTTGCCCTCGCCGGTCTTCATCTCGGCGATCTTGCCCTCGTGGAGCACCATGCCGCCCATCAGCTGGACGTCGAAAGGGCGCATGCCGAGGGTGCGGCGCGCCGCCTCGCGGGCCACGGCGAAGGCGGGGTGGAGCAGATCGTCGAGGGTGGCTCCCTGGTCGATCTGGCGGCGGAACTCGGCGGTCTTGCCGCGGAGAGCCTCGTCCGAAAGGGCGGAGATCTCGCGTTCGAGCTCGTTCACGGCCGCCACGCGCGGCAGCATCTTCTTCACGTCGCGCTCGTTCTGGCTGCCGACGATCTTGGTGAGAATCCAGTTGATCATGAAACGCTCACTTGATTGGACTGGGCGACACGGCCAAGGCACGCGCGATCGCAATGCGCTGGCGCTGTCCGCCCGAAAACTCGTGCGGATAGCGAGCGGCCTGTTCGGGCCGCAATCCGACGCGCATTAGAAGGCGCGCGACGAGGTCGCGAATGTCTTTCTTGGCGTGCAGGCCGTGGATCAACGGTCCGTCGGCGATCGCATCGCCGACGCGGCGGCGTGGATTGAGCGAGGCGAACGGATCTTGAAAGATCGTCTGTACCTCTCGTCGGAAGAGCTTCAGGTCGGTGCCGCGCGCCGCGTAGACGTCGCGCCCGCAGAAGCGGACCGTTCCGTCGTCGGGCCGGTCGAGCCTTGCGACACAGCGGCCGAGCGTCGACTTGCCCGACCCGGACTCGCCGACCAGCGCCACCGTCTTGCCGCCGCGGATTGCCAAGTCGATGCCGTCGACGGCGCGGACGACGTGCAAGGGGCGACCGAGCAGCGAGCGGCGCGTCACGAAATGACGCGTGAGTTTGCGCACCTCCAAGATCGTATCAGTTCGCATGCAGCCAGCAGCGCACGCGCCGCCCTCCGCTCAAGTCGATCATCGGCGGTGTCTGCGCACACCGCGCCTGCACCTTGTCGCGGCCATTCAGCA